>JACKEB010000011.1:0-302500 GCA_020633205.1 Polyangiaceae bacterium | reverse complement strand
TCCAATGTCGCAATCCTCCCCCACGGATCCTCCGAAGTTGTGAGCGTAGCCCACGAACGGTCCCACCCCGAAGGAGCCGCTGACGTACTGGGCCCGCACGCGTCCTCGCAGCACGAGGGGCGTGTAGTTCCGTGAGGCACAACCTCCCGTCTTGACCGTTTCACCAACCCCGACCCCCACGGCGGCGTCTCCGCCAACGCGCAGGGGGACTCCAGCTACGTCGAAGTGCAGCCCCAGCACCAAGGGGAACAGCTCCCACACGCCGTAGCTGGTGTTCTCGTCGCGCACCTCATCATGCAGTGAGAGCTGGTAGCGCGAGAATTCCCCTCCGATCGAGAAGGCGCCGTAGTTGGCGCTGATGCCCAGGAAATAGGCAGAGCGGAAGGCGCCGCCCCCCGGCAGCCAGGCAGCTGCAGCGCTCAGCTCCCGAAGCCAACGCTTCTGGGGGTGCCCATCCTGCGCCTTGGCCACCGCCGGGCCAACGAGCAAAGCCAGCGTCGCCCCCAAGATCGAACACACAGTACGACGTCCAGATCGAGTCTTCACAAGCGAGCCTCCAACGCGAGCCGGCGGCCGTTGCCACGCGGTCGCAAATTCCAAGAAGTAGGGTCCAGTTAGGTTAGCAGAGAAGCATCACCTCGCAGCGACCTGCTTCGTTCGTGGCAACGAATCGACTGCGAGACTCATGGGCAGCTCAGCGCCTGCTGCTCTTGGCGCACGCGGTCTGCACACTGCTCGAGTCGCAGCTTCAGGTCGCTCTTGGCGCTGACTAGCGAGTGGCCGAGGGACTCCGCTTGGAGATCCAGGGCAGCGCAGTCAGAACCGACCACGCAAGCCTCAGTTGGCACTTCGCCTGGCTCGATGCACAAGCCCGCGGCGCTGCAGTCTGCCGTTTCGAAGCAATTGCAGCTTCCTGGTGAGTCCGAGCTGCACCCTTCGATACCCGTGGGGAAACACGTGGGCTCCACCAGGCTTGGAACGAAGCACACTTGATTGGAGCCGCAGTCGGCGCTCTCCTCGCACAGCGTGCGGGGGCAACCGTTGGCGTCGAGCCGCGAGGTCGCACCACCACAACCTTCGGTGTTGCACAGCTCTTCCAGTAGGCACGGGAAGGCGCCGTCGCAGGCGCGTGCAGTGTGAGGACAGCTGAGTTCCTGCTGTTTGGCGTAGATGCGCGACAGGCACTCGCGGGTGCTCAGCTCGAGGTCGCCGCGGGTAGAGCCAAGCGCCAGCTCGAGGACCTCGACCTGTTGGTTGAGCGACGCGCAGTCCGTCGGCACGAAGCATGTTTCCCCAAGGATTTCAGCTTCGGGGATACAGCGGCCAAACAGCCCGCCGTCCAGCGAGTTGAGACACTCACAGCTACCGTCTGCCTTCATCTCGCAGCTGTCCATGGACGGCCCGAACTGAAGAATACACCGCTCACTGAGGCCGCAGTCGCCGGTCTCGGTGCACCCTAATCTCTGACAACCGTCCGCGCCGTAGCGAGCGTCCATGCCACCGCACTTCCGCTTGGTACACAGGCTCTCCAGCGTGCAGCTCCCCGGGCCACACGCTCCAGCGTGGGTGGCTTCGGGATCCGAGCTCGAGCAGCCGCCCATGACTCCAAGCGTCAAAGCCACACCCAGGAACGCCAGCGCTAACCTCACGTTGGGGAATGTGCGCTGACTCAGTGCGGCGTAGCAAGCTGCATTCGCTACCGTACGGCGACGCGAGCTTTTCACGACGACAGAAAGCTTTGCGCCGCCGTCACCCGCGCGTTGCTCGCCGGAGCTGCAACCCTTAGCCTGTCCATGGATGAGGGGGCAGCACCCATGAGCCTGGGGTTTAGGCCGACATTTCACCTGGAAGTGACTTGTTCGAGCCGAGAGGTACGCAAGCGGCTCCAGGCGCGCCTCGCGGAAATGCCCGTCGTGCTCGGGGTGACGAAGGTCCCTGGCGGTGGCTCCGAGGGCGATCTCGTCAGCGACCACTTCACCTTGAGCATCCCTGAGGCGGACCAACATTTTTGGTCCCCATGGCTCAACCTGGAGATAGCTCCCCACGGAAGCGGTACCCAGATCTCCGGGCGCTTCAGTCCGCACCCCTCGGTGTGGACTGGCTTCATGTTCGCGTACCTGGCTCTCTCGGTGCTGACGTTCTTCGCGCTGGTGTTCGCCGCGGCCCTATCGATGAGCGGAGGCGCTCCGTGGACGCTGGGGCTGAGCGGCCTGTGCATCGCCGCGATGATCCTGCTGTGGTGGGCGTCCCAGGTCGGGCAACGCCTGGCCCAGAGCCAAATGGATGAGCTGCGCGGGATTCTGGACGGCGCCCTCGGTGAGTGCGGGTGGGCGCTGCAAGAGCACGCTCAGCCACTGGGTGAAGCGACCACCTAAAACGTCCCCTGCCAGCCGCCCATCGCGGAGTGTTGGCTGACCTGAAGCAACGGCGCAGAGGCCGCCTTCGGAGGTTCGCGCTTCGGCCGCGTCTCACGCGCCAACCAGGCGGCATCAAGCGCGATGGCTGTAGCGACGCCGGCTATCGCGCCAAGCAGCGGAGGCCCGTAGCCGTGGTCACCTCCGTTATCCAGGGCGATCGCCCCAAGCGCGAAGCCAATGGGCAACACGGATCGAAATCCAAAGCTCGCGAGCGCCGCCCCGGCTCGCCCATGCGCCAGGTGGATAATGGGTACCGCAAAGAAGTAGCCAACCGCGCCCACTCCTCCGGTTGTGACAGTAGCCACCGCGGTCAGGCCATCTGCGGTCAGCGTCTGCCAACCGTAGGAAACCGTCTCCATCTCTGGCTCCGCGGGCGTGAGTTCTCGCTCCGACCCGGGTTGCCCCCAGCCGTTGCTCGGTGTCCCCCAGCCGGAGGGCGGCGCGTCGTTGCCCCAGCCATTCGTAGCCCCCGGTTCCTGCCACTGAGCAGCAGCAAGCGCCGGCGCTCCAAGGACACACACCGCCAAGGCGAGACTCAAGAGCCACTTCATACCCCCAGCTACAGCAGGAAGCGGGCCAGCGTCGCGGACTCACGTTTCCGCACGGTCTCTATCGCCGGATCCAGCAAGATTTCAGGGGGAGAGGCGCGTTGTCTCGCGTCGGGGGCCCGCGCGTGGCCGCGCCATCTAGGCCTGCGCACCTTGGAGGTGTTGCTGCGCCCCGACAGCCCGCTGTGAATCTCAGGAACACCTCTAGGCACCTACAGCACACCGCTCAGGTTGCACCGTCGGCGGCTGCACTCACTCCCGGTCGCGACCAAAGCGCGCCAGGCAGTGCCACACCCGCTTGAGCTGCTGCGGGTCAAAGCGGGAGCTCGACCGCGCGGCGCCGAGCACCGCTGGGGTCAGGCGACCAGCCTCAGCGACCTGCTCCGCCACGCCGGCGATCTCTTGCCACTCAGCGTGCCTTGGAAACGCGCTCGAGCGCCTGCTTGAGCGATGTTTCCTCGAGGATGTGCCCTCCAGGGAACTCGAAGTGTTCGACGTCGGCTCCCTTGGCCACCAAGAGCTCGTACAGGTGATGTTTAGGGTCGAAGTTGTAGCTGTCTTCACGCCCACTGAGGAGCAGCAACCTGCCACAGCCCGCGAGAGACTTGGGCTCTGCCTCGAGCTCGCCCTCGCCCTCGAACCTGGCGCTGCCCACACCGATCAGCCACTCTGCCTTCGGCAGCATCGCCTCGAGGCGGCAGCTGCGCAGCAACTTGTTCAGCAGGTAGCCTCCATTCGAGAAGCCGAGCACGCCGTAGGGTTTCCCTGGGAAGCACCCGGTGGCTGCTGCGTCGATTTGGGTCGCTGCAGCACTGGCTTCCGCCTCATCGAACTTCCAGCCCCAGCACACCGATCCAGCCCGAGTGGGGCAGGCCATGCTGGCCCGCGGCAACGCAAAGCGCACGCCCTGTGCCTTCGCCAGCTTCGCCAGCACTTCGCGATTGTGCTGCTCTTGCTCGCTGGGTGCTTCGCTGTCCATGCCATGCAGGTAGACGACGAAGCGCTCCGCGGTCGGCTCCCCGATGCAGTCCAGTTTTGCTCCAGCTGGCGCGGCAACCGTTGTCGCTGACTCGGCTACCGAGGCTGCAGCCGATGTCACCACAGCGGGCTTTTCCGTGTGAGATCCTTCACGGGAGCACGCCGCCACGAGCACCAAGCTCGCAGTGCTCAGAGCTCTGCGTCCCCCCGACATACGCCGGGAATATCACGCCTCAACGGCTGCGGTAGAGCTGAAGTGAACCGCCACCCGGCAGCGCCTCGAGCCACGGCAGGTCAGGCAACGGGAGATCGACGCAAGCCAAGCGCAGCTCACGTTTCTGCGCCAGCGGTCGCAAGCCCGCGAGAAAGCGCTCGAGGCGTTCACCGCTAAACGGACAATACAGAAACAGCACGCTCGCGCTCTCGAGCGCCCCGAGTTGCTCCACCGCGTCACCCAGCACGAAGCTCACCCGCTGCTTGCCAAGTCGGGCAAAGAGCCCCTGCGAGGCCTCCAGGAGCTGGGGTTGCAGCTCGACGCAGATCACCTGCGCATCGCTGAGCAGCTGGAAGAGCGCCGCGGCGCGTCCCACTCCAGAGCCCACATCGACCACCACGTCGTCGGCGGTGATCGCAAGTTGATCCACGGCACCGAGCACCGTATCCACCGGCGCAGGCAGGTAGGGTACGCATCCGCGCGGCAACTCGCCGTCGTCCGGGATCTCCTCCAGCCCGAGCGCGCGGGAGAGCCAAGCGTCTCGATCCAGGGGCGGCACCGCGAGCAGGGCTCGCCTGAACGCGCTGGGAGTTGAAAGCTCGCTGGGAAACGTCACGGCTCTGGAGTGCCGTCTAGCACCCAGGGCAAGTTGAAGCGATGCACTTCGATGCCGCGATGGGAGCCGTCTGCCTCGATACGCTCGACTAGCGCCGCGACGTGGAAGTCTGCGGTCTTGGTCATGCTGGAGTAGCCACCCAGGTTCTTGTCGCAGGTCTCTTGCGCCGTGAGCGTATCGTGGAGCTGGCGGCTGATGGGCCAGGTTGCGCCGTCATCGTAGCTGATGCGCACGCGCATCTTGCAGCGACCGACGGTCGAAGCCGGGTTCAAGAAAAAGATGCGATGAGGATTGGTCGAGTAGCGGATCGCGCTGCCCTCCACGCGCGGGTCGAGCAGCGTGTCGTGGGGCGCAAACGCGGGGAAGCTGCCCTCGATGGTCCCGGTGCTCAGCCAGCGCCGCGCTGCGGTGTTCCATCTGCTGCCCGTCGCCCGGTCGTTGCGCTGGAGCTTGCCGTCCGAGAGCTCCACCACGGTACCCTCGCTGGTTCCTCCGGGAATCGACTTGTACTTCCAGGTCACGCCGTGGTCGTCACTGTAGATGTTGCGCTGGATCGCCGGGACGATCAGCCTGCCAGCGGTCGCGCCCACGCTGGTGTAGATCCCAACGCCGGGTCCTACCGCGTCCCAAGCGTTGCCGTTTGGCTGCAGCGTCGCGGTCATGTTGACGGGCTTGGTCCAAGTGGCGCCGTCATCGGTGCTCTTGCTCAGGTACACCGGGCGGTCCCCAGGGCCGACGGCAGTCGTTGGGTTGCCCGTACACGGGTTCGTGCCCGGGTTCTGGCTGATGTTCTCGGCGTTCCAGTTCATGAACAACCAGATGGTGCCGGTGTCTTCATCCACCACGGCGGTTGGGTTGCCCCACGTGCCCGCACCGGAGCCCACGACCTCCGCCAGGTTCGTCCATGTCTTGCCGTCGTCGAAGGAGCGCTTGTAGACGAGGTTGATGTTGCCGTAGTCCGCAGCGGAGCACTGCCGGCCCTCCGCAAAGGCGATCAGCGTGCCCTTGGTGGAGCGCACGATCGAGGGGATGCGGAAGCTGTGATAGCTGATGTTGAACTCGTCCTTCGCCGGATTGAACAGCAGCTGCGACGTGTGATCCTGAGGGCGCAGATGCGGGGGCACTTCCATGCCGCCTGTACCGCCCGTTGCAGCTCCGCCCGTTGCAGAGCCGCCCGTTGCAGCGCCGCCAGCTGCAGCGCCGCCAGCTGCAGCGCCGCCGGTACCACCTGTGGCTGCGCCGCCACTGCTGCTCGTTCCGGCGCTCGCCGCCGTGCCGCCACTGGAGCTACCGCCCGTTATATTCCCCGCGGAACCTCCCCAGGCGACCCCACCGCTGCCACCAGTCGCAGAGGTCCCAGCGCCGCCCCCGCTCGCGAACGTTCCACCGCTGCCGCCGCTAGCTCCACCGTCAGACCCACAGCCCACGGCCAACAGCGACGCACCCAAGAGCATCCAACGCATCTCTTCATGGATAGTGCAGCCGGATTGCGGCGGCCACGAGCTTTCGCTGAGTGCTCTACAATTGCACTAGTTGTGTCCCGTGCTGTGCAGGGATACACAGACAGTTGCACAACTGATCGGTTGTCCTCACCCCCAGATCCGTGGGGAATATCAGGATGGACGAAACATTGCGAGCAATGCTGTTGCAGCACGACTGCGCCACGGGGTGCGAAATCCCGCGCAACGACTGGCGCGTATTCCCCTATGCCGACCTGCAAAATAGCGTGTTGCGTATTCAGCGAGTGTTGAACGAGGAGCGGGGGTTGCCCTTCGAGCGCGATGGCAACGTGCAGGATGCCTCCCTCCACGACGAACTCTCGATCACCGAGATGGCGCGCGACCCTGCGAGCGGAGAGCGTCAGCGCTACGTCCAAGTGACCCGCATTTGCGTCTCCTTCTCCAACTTCGGCCGGCTTTGCACCATTCACGGCAACAACCTCGGGGACTACCCGCTCGAGACGATCGAACAGGTCATTCAGAACGAGCTGTGGACGTTGGTGCCAAGCGAGGCCCTCGACTCGCCCTACGACGGCTTGAATGAGGCGCTGCGCAAACACGGGATCACCTGGTTCACCCGTTTCTTCTCCTACCTCTGACGCCCGCAGGTTTGGGGGTGAGGGGCACACCTTAAAGCTACGGAAGCTCCGTCTGCCAGCTAGCGTATCTTGTAGGAATGGCTCTGCGTGGGTGGGTGACGTTGGGAGTTCTTGTAGGCGGCTGTGTGTTCGCTGCCTGCAGCAGTGATGGCGGAAGCGGCGGCGGCACTCAGACGTTGCCGTGCGGCACTGAAGTATGCAACGCCCACCAGCAATGCGACGAAGCCGGCAAGGAACCGGTGTGCGAGTGCCAAGCGGCGTACACAGGCGCGGACTGCGACGCCTGCGCTCCGGGGTATGAAGACACTGGCGGCGCTTGCTTGCCCATCAAGATCGACTGCGACGCGGACAACCCCTGCGTGTATGGCGCCTGCGTGCAGATCACGGGTCAAGCGGACCGCTGCGATTGCCTGGAGAACTACACTGGGCCAACGTGCGCTCAGTGCGACACCGGCTACCAGGACAAGGACGGTAACGGTACCTGCGACATCGGCTGCGACCACCCGACGGAAGCACCCCAATGCGACGCACCCCGGGTCTGCGACGACGCATCGGGCAGCGCCATGTGCGCGTGCCCCGTCGGCACGCAAGGGGAGCGTTGCGAGCTGTGTGAAGACAGCTACGCCCGCCGCGGAGATGAGCCGTGTTACCAGACGTGCAGTCACTCCGACGTGGTCTGCGCAGAGCCTCAGTTCTGCTTCGACGACGGCGGGCGCCAAGCGGCGAAGTGCGTCTGCGAAGTCGGCTACACCGGGGCCAGCTGCAGCGAGTGCGACAGCGGGTTCACCAAGCAAGGCGAGCACTGCGTGCGCGCCGACCTGAGCGGCATCGACCTCTTGAGTGTCGCCAAGGTGAATGGACGCAACGCCATCGTCGGAGTGAACGCAACCAGCGGCGCGCTGACTCCTCTGCGCACGAACTCCGGCGCCGAAGGCTTGGTCTACGACGCGAGCGCAAAGCAACTCTACATCGCCAACTACCAAGGCGCGCTGAGCCTCGATCTGGCTTCGGGAGAAGCGACGTTGATCGCCGCCGAACAGATCGGCCATGGCAAGCCACTGGCGTGGGACTCGCGCAGCAACGTGCTGCTCAGTTTGCGTTCGAGCGACTACGAGCTGCTCGCCATCGACCCCAGCTCCGGCAACATCACGGAGCGCGGAGACACGGGTTCGAGCTGGGTGTGGGACGCGACCTTCGACGCCAAGAGCTCCACGCTCTACCTGCTACGCGCCCAGGGCAGCACACCCAGCGTGCTCAGCGCCGACCCCGACACGGGCGCCGTGACCGAGCTTGGCAGTCTGGCGGAACTCGGCTCCATATCGAGCGAAGCGCTCGCAGGCATCGCGTCCCTGCCAAGCGGTGACTTGGCAGTTACCGCGCGGCAAAACATGACTACGGATGAAGCCGCGCTCGCTGCGTGTCGCGAAGCGGCAAACCGCCTCGGCTTCGACGGCTACGAGGCAGCGCCCGGCAGCGTGAAGACGAACGACCAAGGAGACTCCACGCTCAGCTCGGCGCAAACCTCCGGCGTCGAGCTCGTCGTCTACCGTTCATACTCTCGCAATGCGCCCAGCACCCTGACGTTGAACGTCACCAATCCGGACGCCTTCGTGTGCATCGCCACCTACGAAGAAGATTTGATCGTGAGTATCCCTGCCAACGCACGCTGGGCAGGCGGCCTCGTCTTCGACTACCGGGGGAGCGTCAACGCGACCGTGGCGGACGGCTTTCAAACCGCGAACACGCTGCAGCTGCTCGGTGGCTCCGAAGCCAACCTGCTCGGCGCAGCGGGCTATCCTCAAGCCTTCCGTCTGCTATCGAGTCAAGAAGGCAGTGATCGTCGCCTGCCCTCGCTCACTGACTTCGACAGCTACAAGCGCGCCCACGCGCCGTATCGCTTGCTGACCGTCACTCCGCCGACGCTCAGCGTGAAGTCTAGCGTTGCTGTGCAGGGTGAGCTGGCGGGCGGACTGTCGAGCTATTAGGCGCGTCTATCGAGACACATGGGTGCCGTTCGGCGGGCACGTACGAATCGCCGCCCCCTAGCTAGGCTGCCTCGAATCGCCGATTTCGCCTCCGCAGCTTGACGCTTGGCCCCCTGGGAATAATATGGGTGGGCGGTCAGTCATATTAATTTGGCTGTTTTGAAGCGCGATGGCTCGAATCACTCAAGAAGCGCAGGCTCAGACCCGCGAGAAGCTGCTGTTCGCCGCGGCCGACGAGTTCGCGGAGCATGGGCTGATCGGCGCCAACATCAACCGCATCAGCGTGGCTGCGGGCCTGGCCAAAGGCACGGTGTACAACTACTTCGACTCCAAGGAAGAGCTGTTCTTCGCCGTGGTCGAGGGGGCGTGCCGCTTGGCCGTGGAGCAGGCGAATGAGGACCCTCGAGGCACCACCCGAGAGCGCCTGCTGGCGTTGATTGCGTCGGACATCGCCTGGTTCGAGAAGCACCCCGCGTTCGCACGAGTTTTCCTCCGGGAATCACTCGATCCCGACCCGGAGGCACACGCGAGGGTCATGGCGGCCGCAGCCCCCTTCGTGATGCGGGTTACTCAGGTGCTCGAGGAGGGCGTAGCTCGGGGGGAGGTCACAAACGCTCGGCCCCCGCAGGTGCTGGCGATGACCCTGGTTGGCCTCGACACGCTCGCGCTATTTCAACACGTCGCCTCCGGCGGCGCCTGGCCGACCCTCGACGAGATCCCCGAGTTCGTCGTGGGGCAGTTCATGGATGGTGCAGCCCCACGCTGACGGCCGAACTCAAGAGATTCCGCACGTGCCTTTCGACACGCGCCGGTGTGAATTGGCGGGCTGCTTTCAAGCACCTGCAAGCAGAAAGGTGATGGATCATGCTCAAGTATCGCGACCTTCCCCACGCCAACGGCTGGCCCCTGCTCGGCGACTTGCCTGGCTTCAGTAAAGATCCTTTGGGCTTTCTGACACGCCTGCACGCTGAGCACGGGAACATCGCGCGGCTGCAAGTGGGGCCCATCAAGGGTGTCAGCATCAACGACCCCGAGCTGATTCATCAGGTGCTCGCGAAGCAGCACGAATCCGTACGGAAGTCTATCGACACCCGCTGGCTCAGCTCGGTGCTTGGCGACGGCTTGGTTACCTCCGAGGGTGAGTTCTGGAAGCGTCACCGCAAGCTGCTCCAGCCAGCCTTCCACAACACCAAGATCCGCATCTACGCCGATATCATGGACCGGCGTACCCGTGAGCTGGTTTCCGAGTGGAAGCCCGGTGTGGAGCTTGATGTACACGAGGAGATGAATCAGCTCACGCTGCGCGTGGTCGCAGAGGCGCTGTTCGGTGTCGACGTGAGCAAGTACTACGACGACATCGCGAAGCCACTCGATGTCGTGATGCGGCGTTTCGAGGAGATGCTCACGTCGATGGTTCCTCTGCCTCCGCAGATCCCGGTCGCTGCCAACCGTCGCGCAGCGAAAGCGGTCAAGCAGCTCGACCAAGCCCTGGCGGAGATCATCCGCGACCGGCGCAAGCTGCCCGAAGGCGATGATCTGCTCAGCGAGCTGCTGCGTGCCGAACCCGCAGAGCGTTTCAATGATCGCGAGCTCCGGGATGAGTTGCTCACGCTGCTCGTCGCTGGCCACGAGACGACGGCGCTTGCGCTCACCTGGGCCCTGATGCTGATCGCACAGCACCCGCGTGTGGAGGCTAAGCTCCTCGAGGAAACGCGCGCAAAGCCCGGAATCGTACGCACCACCCGGGAGCTGCCATACCACGAGCGTGTGGTGAATGAGGCCATGCGGCTCTACCCACCGGTGTGGGGCATCGGCCGCGAGCTGGTGCGCGATGCGGACATCGGCGGCTATCACCTCACCAAGGGCACACAGCTCTACTTCGCTCAGTGGGTCACCCAGCGAGACGCTCAGTACTTCGAGCGCCCCAAGGATTTTGATCCGGAACGCTGGGAGGAGCCCAAGCATCCGCGGCACGCGTTCTTTCCATTCGGTGC
Organism: Polyangiaceae bacterium; assembly: GCA_020633205.1. Classification (NCBI taxonomy): domain Bacteria; kingdom Pseudomonadati; phylum Myxococcota; order Polyangiales; family Polyangiaceae; species Polyangiaceae bacterium. Next base: position 291,650 of record JACKEB010000011.1, on the reverse strand, counting down.
CGGGCCGCGGGTCTGCGTTGGCTTGAACTTCGCGATGCTGGAGGCGGTGGTGATCCTCTCCCGGGTGGTGGAAGCCTTCCACCTCGACCTCACCAAAAACCAGGAGATCGACCTGATGCCGGCGGTCACACTCCGACCCCGCCATGGCCTCCTCGCAACCCCGCGGAAACGTGTAGAGGAACAGGCTGCCTAGTGATGGATTTGAAGGGGTGATCGCTGCTCGCAGTGTGAACGCGGGTTGACTCACCGACCGAGGACGAACGTTCGCACTCGACTACCCAGTACTGCGCACTAAAACCCCCAGTTTCGCTCGTTCAAGGCGTCAGTACAGCGCGCCTAAAACCATGAGCAACGCGCTTGTCACACGCGAGTTGCCCAACGAAATTCGCGAAAATTTCTCCCCCAACCGAGCGGCACCAGGCGCTCGGGTTCCATCGCAAAGCCAAAATCCCGTGCTTCCCTTCGAGCGAAATCCGCTCGGATTCTTCGAGCGCGTGGAGGGAAGAAATTAACCGCGCGGAAGCGTCGATTTGGCTTTGACGGGCTGAGACCCCTAAGCTACCTGCCGATCATGCGCACACAACTCGCACTCCTCCTCTCAGTCGCAGCCCTCGCCCTCGGGGGTTGTTCAACCGCTAGCCTCACCGCCGAGGGCGCCAAGGTCGCGCCGACGCGCGATCCGCTCCCCGAGAGCTGCCAAAACGTCGGCCTCGTCACCGGTAAGGGTGGCGGCACCTTCGGTGGTGGCATGGTCAGCAACGAAGACCTCATCGAGTACGCCATGAACGACATCCGCAACAAGACGGCGGAGCTCGGTGGCACTCACGTCCGCACGGACCCGCCCCAGCTCGGAAGCGGCGACGGCACGACGACCTCGGTCACCATCACCGGCACCGCCTACAAGTGCCCCGGCGCTGCAGGCGCGGCGTCCGGCGTTCGCGTGATCGAGAACTTCTGATCCGCCAATCGGTTGGGCGCTGACCGCTCGGGGACCAAGCAAAGCCCGCTGGTCCCCGCCGATCTTTCTTCGACTTTTTTCTGCGACACACCCTGACGAACTCCATCCCAGGGAAAAGGCCCACGCTTTTTCCACTTCAGGGCCTCGGAGTTCCCACATGTCGCACGCTTGCATTCGCCTAATCCGTTGCTCCCTGCCGCGCCTCGGCGCTTGTGCTTTGGGGCTCTGCTTTGCGCTGTCCAGCAGTGCAGCCAGCGCGGCAGACGATCCCACGCCCAACACCACCGCGACAGATGAGGTGGCGGACGCTGCACCTCCCCCCCAAACCAGCCAGCCAAAGGGCAACCAGCAGTCACCGTGGGACTATAGCGGGGAGATTGGCGTGCCCAAGCTCGCGAGCAATGACTTCAAGCTCGTGGGCGGTGGGCAAGTCGGTTACCGCAAGGAAACATGGGGGATCGCCGCGGAGCTGGCGTTCGCCTCGTACGCCACGAGCTCGGACCAGGCGTTCAACTCGACGTCGCGCAATTCGTTTGGTGTGAATGGGCTGTGGGCGCTGAGCGAGCCGCATGCGCCGACTCAGCTCTCGCTTCAGGGCGAGCTGAAGTACGCGTCGTACGCCACGGTCTACATCCCCATCGACACGAACGCCGGAGATCTACTGAGCGAGTTCTCCGGGATGAGCCGCTTGTCCGCGTTGCTCGGAGTCGAACGTCAGGTGGACCCGAGCTTCGCGTTGCTCGCTGCCGTGGGCGTCGGCTTTCAGAACGAGAGTTACTCTGCGTCGTCAGATTCAGGCATCGAAGCCAGCACATCCGGCTCCGCCCGCTTCTTGGGTCGCGTGGGCGCAGACTACGCGCTGATGCCTGGCACCGTGGGCCTCAGGCTGCGCTCGGAGCTGAGCTATGCGTCGGTGACACGCACCCAGTTTGCGGTGAACACCGACGACCTCACTGCGGCACCGACGCCCGAGAACTTCAAGTTGATCGAGGCCAACAATCGCCTCTTTGGCGATCTCGAAATGGCCTCCTTCGCTGGCATCGTGCCCAATGTGTTCGTCGGCCTCGACGTGTTCGCCATGACTGGCGACGCCGGTTCCACGTCGACGCTGATCCCGTTGGCGGGAGTCGGCTTGTCGAACTGGTGACGCAGACTAAGGGCACTCGAAGGCGCCAAACGCTGTTGGGTCGCTGCGGGTGAGTCCGAGGAAATCCACATCGACGGGCGCGGGCAAGCGACTCGTGCCTGAACAAGCCGTGCTGGTGCTGTTTGGGCGCCCGACGGAGTCCAAGTTCAGCGCGCCGTTCACACCCATGGAATCGTCAACGGGAACTGTCGTGTCGCCCCAGTGATTCAGCTTTCCCACGAAGGACACGCTCGTCGCCTGGGGTAGTTCGTCGTCGATGCAGGTCGCCGCGCGGGTGGGGGTGAGGATGTTCCCCTGGAGATCAGCCTGCAAAGCAACAGCTGGATCGTTGGAACCGGCAATGCACAGCGTGTCCGTCACGGTGTTGTGCGCAAACGAAACGACCGCGCTGGTCGAGTTGGTTGCAAACTGGTACGCCAGGTACCGCGCGGAACTAATTGAGTTGTTATACGATCGCACATTGGCCGCGGTGGTGGGAGTATCACAGTTGCTGCCCGGCGCCGCGCACCCCTTCAAGAAGCCGTACAGGCCTACAGCCGTTGCGGTGTTTCCGTAGTCCTCGATCCGGTCGTCCAACATCAGGTCGACCTCGAACACGCGCGCAATGACCTCGAACTGGTTGAAGCGCAGCAGTCGGGAACCGATGGGGCTGTAGTTGAGGGTGCCCACTCTGAAGTTGTGGATGTAGTTGCCAGTGAGTTCGTAGCTGGAGTCCGGACCACCGCTACCAACCGCCGCTGCCAATTGGGTATCGGCCTGCAACTCGCTTGCGACGACTGCAACGTTCTTGGCGTCGACCACGACCACAGCGGAGTAGGTCCCGGCGCGGAGCTTCACGTTCGCAAGACGCAAATAGCTTTGGTGCACAATCAGGGTGTCGTGATGATTGTAGAACTCCACCGCGTCCCCGGGATATCCCGCGATCTGCACGGGATTGCTGCTGGTCGCAGTCGCGGTCAAATCGACGATCCACGCACAGTCGTCGCCATTCGAACACGCTGAGATGTTCTCGTTGTAGGTGCCCGCGGCGAGGTAGACCAAATCGCCGGCAGAGTATGCCGCCTTCAAGCTCGCCAACCGAGTGGGCGTGCTGCGACTGCTCCCGTCCCCCGTGCCGTCGGTGCTCACATAGAGGATCTTCTTCGAGGTAGTGGTCAGTGGCAGCTCGTTGCTGACCTGATTGCCCGCGCTGACTACCTGCAAGGCAGCTTGCTGCGGAGCAGAACCAGCTGGGATCTGCGCGACGATCTTGCTCATGCCGCGATACGCCGCGCCGCCCCAGCTCTTCACGCTCAAGTCGCTGCCTGCGAACGTCACACGCCCCGCAGTCGCACCCAAGTCCAAACCATAGATGGTCACGAACGCGCCGCCACCATCCGGCCCGCCGCTGACGGGCGCATGCGTAATATCCGTGTAGAAAATGCGCGGAACGGGACCGGTTGGCGGGGCACCACCGCTGCCAGCCGTTCCCGCACTGCCAGCCGTTCCCGCACTGCCAGCCGTTCCCGCGCTGCCAGCCGTTCCCCCGCCGCTGCCCCCACTGCTGACAGCGCCCGAGCCAGCGCTCGAACCCGCAGCACCGGCGCTGCCGCTTGCTCCACCGCTGCCTCCAGCCTCACCACCCGAGCCACCAGCCGCCTGCCCTCCCGGCGCTCCATCGCCCAGGAGAGAGTTGCAGCCAGTCAGCGCTAGGACGCTGAGAGCGAGGCAAAGTCTGCGGTGCGAAGTCATCTTCGGTCCAATGGGAAGCACATCTCTTACGCCGGGGCACGTAGAGAACTGCCCCTCGCATCTCTTGGGAATCGATCGAACGATGGGTCGACTCACGTCGCCGAGTTCGTAGTGCTCATTTCCGATTGTTCCGTGGCGCAATTCTGCGCTTCGGCCACGCCCGTGCTCACTCCGACTGCGCGAGCGCGGGCTTGCACAACTTGCAGTGCAGCCTTGCACAGACTGTGAAGTGCAGCGGCTGTGCAAGCCTGACATGTTGGCAGCTTCTGCGCGTCGGGCCTGATCAAGCTCAAAAGCTCTGATAAACACGGGCTGTGAGCGGCTTTACTGTATGGCAATTGCGAGCATGGCAACTACAGGTCGCGACCGCTGGAGCGCTGCTGTGTAGCGCTCTAGTAGCCGCTGGCTGTAACCAGAGCAAGATCGATCAGCGCGCGGGCGCCGCAAGTAGCGACGAGGAGCTGCAGCTCGCTGTTCCTCCGGGATACAAGCTTCGGCAGCTCGACGCGCCGGCGGTGCGCTTCAGCATGCCAGAAGCGCTCTCGCTCAAGGTGGAGAGCTTTGACCCCACGTTGCCAGCACAGAAGTTTCGCCATGAGCTGATGCTGATCGACGACCAGGACATCCAGGTGATGATCCACGTCTGGGACAACCCGAAGCACCTGGAAGTTCAGGACTGGTTCGAGCTCAATATGTCGGGCTTCATCACCGAGCATAGCTCGCTGCGTCAGACCCGTGTCACCCCTCAACGTTTCCCCGCGGTGGTGCTTGAAGAGCCCGCGTCGGAACAAGCCGCATCCCAGGAGCTCACGGTGTTCGCGACTCGAGATCACGTCTACAGCATCACGTGCATCGACCCAGTCTCGAATCCCCCTGCAAAGAAGCTGTTCGATCACGTCGTGGAGAGCTTTGCGCCGCTTGCCAAGGAAGACGGCGCGGCAGATGTATCGCCAGCGGAGGCACGGCCATGAGCCAGCTCAAGCGCCTGTGCGCCGCCGCCCTCGGCCTGGTGTTGTTCACCCTCACCCCCCAAGCCCACGCGGCCTTCAGCTGTGGTGGCCAGTCGCATCAAAACACCTGTGGCAACTCCACCAACATCTATCCGTGTTGCGACAACGGCGGCAACTGCACCTGGTGGGCGTGGGAGATGGTGTGCCGCAACTGGAACCTGTCCCTCGTCAACTGGGGCAACGCCAACACCTGGGCATCCCACGCGGCGCTCGACCCGCGCTTCGACATCGTGAACTATCCGGTCACCGGCAGCATCGCGACCAGTACCCTGGGGAACTATGGTCATGTCGCCTGGGTCAAGTCGCCGGAGAGCGGTGGCTCCCAAGTCACCGTGTCTGAGGAGAACTGCTGCTCCGGTTGTGCGCCGGGCGTGCGCACCATCACGTATAGCTCTTCCAAGTTCAACAGCGGCTACGTGGTGCGCAAAGGCACGCTGTGCGACTGCAGCAGCGGCCAAACCCAAACGGCAGACTGCAACGGTTGTGGCGCTCACACCCGCACCTGCGGCAGCAACTGCAAGTGGGAAAACTGGGGCGCATGCAAAGGCCCTGCGGAAACTTGCGACGGCATCGACAACGACTGCGACGGTCAGGTCGACGAGAACCTCGAGCGTGAGTGCGGCAGCGACGTGGGTGAGTGCCGAAAGGGCGTACAAACCTGCGGCGGCGGCGACTGGGGCAGCTGCGAAGGCGGCGTGAAGCCGCAGTTCGAAGCTTGCGACGAAAAGGACAACGACTGCGACGGCGAAGTCGATGAAGATCAGGTGTGTGAGCTGGAAGAAGCCTGGCAAGCCGCGCTCTTCGACAGCGGCACGCACAGCGACTTGAACGGCGACGGCGGCGCGGACGTGTGCGCTCTGAGCGACGCCGGCATCACTTGTTCGATTTCCTACGGAAACGGCTTCAAGCCTACTCCAGACATCGCGCTGCACGACGCGGACTTGTCAGCTCCGGGGGTCTTCTCCACCTTGCGCATGGGCGACATCACCGGCGACGGGCGCGCGGACGTGTGCGTGCGCCTGCCAACTGGCGTGCGCTGCTGGAAGGGCACGCAGTCTGGCCTTGGAGACTCCATCCTGGGGCCGAGCTTGAGCGACGCCGATGGCTGGGGAGAGACGCGCTACTTCAGCGCGATTCGCCTGGCGGACATCAACGGGGACGGTAAGGCAGATCTGTGCGCCCGGGGCAAAGACGGCCTGGCCTGTTACCCGAGCCTCGGCGACAGCTTCGGCGATGCGCGTATCCTCACGGCACTAAGCGACGCCGCCGGGTTCGACGACGTGAACCGCTACGGCACGCTGCGCCTCGGCGACGTGAACGGCGACGGTAAGAGCGATGTGTGCGCGCGAGAGCACCAAGGCATGTCCTGCTGGCTCGCCAGCGACGCCGGCTTCGTCGAACGCATCACGGGGCCCGCGTGGAGCGACGAAGCGGGCTGGAGCGACTGGCACAACTGGAGCACGATTCGCCTGGCGGACGTGGATGGCGACGGGCGCGCCGACTTGTGCGCGCGGGAGTCCGAGGCGCTGCGCTGCTACCTGTTCGACGGAACCGGCTTCAGCAAGCGCCTGGACGGCCCGGCGTTGCCTGCACCCGGTATGCAGTCACGCTCCGCGCTGGCGTCGATCCGCATGGCTGATCTGGACGGCGACGGGAAGAGCGACTTCTGCGTGGCCAGCGAGAGCGGGATGGAATGCTGGCTCGCGACTGACGGCGGCTTCGACCGGCAGGTGCTGGGGCCGAAGCTGCCTGCGACCGACGGCTGGCACAAACCCGACAGCTATCGCACCCTGCGTTTCGGCGACATCAATGGCGATAACCGCGCGGATATTTGCGGACGCTCGAACCGCGGCTTCGCCTGCTGGCCTTATGAAGGCGGCGGCTTTGGTTGGGAACTGGCGGGCCCCACGTGGAGCGACGCTCAAGGCTGGAACGTCCCAGAGCGCTACCAGTCGATTCGCCTAGCCGGAAGTTTTGGTGGGGGTGAGGTCGGGCCACAAGGCAGCGCGGGTACCGGTGGCACAGCGGGCGTTCCAAACGCTGGGAGCGGTGGTAGCCAAGCGGCAGCCGCAGCAAGCGACAGCAGTTGCAGCTGTCGTTTGCCGGGGAACACCTCCACGTCGCAGTCGGACTATCCGATGATGCTCCTCGGACTCACGCTGTGCGGCCTGGTCGCACGGCGTCGCAGGAGCGGCTGATCCACTCAGCAACCACCTTCACCACCCCATCAGGCTGCTTGGCCCAACCGGCGTGCCCCAGGTACTCGCCCTGCTCGGCGGCTCCAAGCACGCGGCGCTCGACCCGCGCACCCGTGAAGGGACTGACCGCACGCTTGAGCGCCTCAGGGGACACCAGGTCGTCGCGCTCGAAGGCGAGGGACAGTACCGGGCCGGTGAAGCGCGCGGTTTGTTCCTCGGGGTTACGCATGCGCCCGGTGTCGAACTTGCCGCTTTGCGCCCAGGTGCTCCACTGCCGCATCAGGGTGCGCGCCTCGTCCCCACCGAAGCCAAAGCGTGTGCCGGGGTAGTAGCCGAACAGTCGCGTCACAGCTGGCATCAGCCGCGTCAGAAGCCGGATGCGCAGGCTGCTCTTGAGTCCGTAGTCGTACAGCTTCGCCCGGATCCCCAGCGCAGGCAGCAGCAGTAGACTGGCGCGCAGCGCTTGATCCACGGGGAACCAGCTGATCGGGATCTTAACGGCGTCCGCCGCGGTTAGCTCGATCTCGGACTTCATGGCAACGCCGTGGTACCACATCGGGCAAGGAGCGGGGCATTACCCCCCTCGTCCGCGCCTGATCGATGGCGTTGCTCGGCGAAGTCACCGCCAAAGTGGTGGTGCACCCCGCGCGCGGTCGTGTTGACCTTGAGGAAGAGCGGCGCCTTGCGTCGAACGTTCATTCACTGGTCTCCCGCAGGGAAACAGGCGATCACGAAGAGCCCACCGGAATCGGCGGCACGGCGGACCTCAAGTGCGAGAGAGCAATAGCCATTGCAGGGCAATCGGTGGGTCATCCCCTTTGAATGCGTCGTGACCCTGGGTCCATGATTCGTACCAAGACGTCGGCGGCCAGCTCAACGCGCGCTTGCGCTCATAGGTGAGTACAGGCTGCTGTTCGACGGCCTTCCAACCGCTATTCGCACAGGCGGTCATGAACTCGTCCGGCGTTAGGAATGCGGACCACGCGACCTGCGCTGCCTCCCGGGCCAGCTGCGACGGCTGATAGCCGGCATGCGAAAGGAAGACGCTCACCAGCAGACTCGCATCGGGCTTACTGAGCGCAGCTAGCCGGGTCAGCAGACGAGTGACCTCGTCGACTGAGCGCAAGTGCGGCAAGACCTCAGCTGCAATCACCAAGTCGAACGGCGCCAGCGGGATGACGAGATCAGGATCTAGTGCACTGCCGCAAACCACAGGGAAGCTCATGCGACGGCTCTCGGCCTCATCCTGGAGCACGTCTGCCAGAGCAGGCGCCAGCTCGATCGCCACCACCTGATGTCCGGCCTCTGCGAGTGGAATCGAGTTGCGCCCCGTTCCGGCCCCCACATCGAGGATCCGCAAGTTGGTAGGCTTCGAGCCAACGAGCTCGAGCACCCGGGCGTCAGGATTCCGACCGAAGAGCGATCCGACCCGCTGACTCACCCAGTACTCATACTCCTCCTCGAGGGAGCTAGCGGCGCTCGCGATCTCGTAGAAGATCTCCCCGGAGCCCCGATCAAGCTGGTAGCGCACGAAGACGTTCGACTGAGCGCCACTTGCGTGGGCCTCGGTCAGCTTCGCGCCGAGCAACTCTAGCAGACCCGTGCGCTGCTTGTCGGTCATCGGTCGACCGAGGGACTCGAAATGATGCTCCAAGATTTCGGCGTAGTGGTTGAGCAGTGTTGGTACCGCGGGGAAAGTGAGCTCACAGCGCGCCGAATAGCGCTGCTCCACGGAGGCCAACCAAACTGCGCTGTCGCTGGGCTCGCTCACGACGGCTTTCCTTTGCCACGCTTGACCTTGGCCTTGGTGGTCTTCACCTTGGCCTTGGGTGCCTTGCCTTTGGCCAGTGCATCCACGATGCGCGTGCGGAGCCCCTCGAGGCTGCGCCGATCGCTGCCGACCTTGGGCTCGAAGCGATCCAACAAGGGAAGAGCACCCTTACCGAGCTCGACCAGAGTTCGCTCCGCGAGTTGCTTCTCGGCCGGGGTGAACGCCCGGAGCGCGAAGCGCGCGATCTTCTCGACGCTGCGTTCGCTGACCCAGGTCTTCATGAAGGGCAATGAGTTCGAGCTGACCGTCAGCCCCTCGACCAACGGGCCACGGAGCTTGTCTGGCAACTGCGCGACCTGAGTCAAGAGGGGCTCAGGCACGCGGGCGGCGGAGATCCCGTCAGCAATCAGCTCCAGCTCGGGCGACGATGGCGGGGACTTAGCGCCGAAGGTCAGCAGCGCCGCCGCTGCCAGGGTCCGGTTTAGGAACAGGCCCCCTTTGGACCACGGTTCGTTTCCGCGTGGCGATAGCGCTGGCTTCAGCAGCGCCTTGATGTCTAGCCCCGCCGAATGCGCTCGTGTGATCAGCTCGAAACAGAACTCCGTGCTGAGCCGCCAGTCCATCCGGTCGCCCAACGTTTCGTTCATCGCCATCGTGGCGGTCGAGTGGGAGCACGCGAGCATCGCCACCTGCTTGGGTTCGAGCGCCTTGCAGATCGCGTCGAGGGACATGTTGCCATCGACCTCTCCGACGATCACTCCGCCCAGGATGTTCGCGAAATGGCGCTTCTCGGTGCTGGAAACAGCGATTGGGCACCAACTGAGCTCCTTCTGAGCCAGGAACGCCTTGATGTCCGAGTTGTGGTGGCTTGGCAGACCGAGCTCACTGGGAACGATGCCTTGGAACTCGCGCTGGGCAAACAGCTGGAGCACCGCTCGCTGCGTCGCGCTCAACCCATGCGCTACGACGCCAGCCTGGGTCAGCGAAGCTGCCGAAGCAAAGGCCAAGTGCGAAATCAACCCCGCGTACGCAATCAACTCGCCGCGCACCTTGGGGCGCTTCGACTTGAGCAACGGAGCAAGCAGCGGCTGCGGCTCAGCAATGCGAGAGACACGCAGCACAGCGGTTACAGCCAGGCTCAGGCGGATTGGCTTCGCGTCGGCGCCATACCACCCCCATGCCTCTGGCACCGCACCAGGCTTCGTCAAGAGCGCGGTGAGCACACCAGCCGCGAGCTCACCAACAGCGTCGACGCGGCCCTGAACATAGGCCGCCGCGAAGCGCACAAGCGCTTGCTTATGGCCGAGCTCACCCTCAATCAAGTTGACGACACTTGCGGCTTGCGAAGCGTTCAGACCGTGACAGCGCGAGCCCAACAAGATGAGCAGCGCGGCCCTGGCTGACGCATCCGTTTCCTCAGGGATTAATTCAAGGAGCTGACCAAGCGTCGGTTTCTTCGTCCAGCACAGTGCCATGGCGGACGCCGCGCGCAGGGCGGCGCCATCCGCTCGAAGGTTCGCTTCGAGCTTGGGAGCATGCTTTGCGATGGCACCCGCGACATCTGGCTTCAAGTCCGGACGCTTCGAGACTCGCTCCGGCGCCAAAACGGCGGTGGGCGAAAAGGCGCACGCGCGAACGACCCACGCCAAGACCTGCGCCGCGTCGTGGGGCGTGAAGCGCGAAACACAGTCCAGGAGCGCGTTGACCACTTTCACCCCAGCGACTGCCTCGCCGAGGAACGCCTCGTCCACCCCTGGAAGCTTGAGAATGGCCGTGACGGCGGCTGCGCTTTGGGCGCTCGCGATGGCGCTGACAAGCGTCGCTTCAGCCTCCCGCCACTTCTTCGGGGTGCTAGCGCTTTGAAAAACTTCTTGGAGTTGCCGCAGGGCAACGTCCTTCTTTGCTGCTGCCATGAGTCAGTTTCAGCCGTTTCTGTCTCTGAAGGTCTGAAGCGCCTGATCGTAGGACTTGTAGGGCCAACCGCCCGGCCCACGTCCACGACGCCCCGCCGGTGGGGGCGAGAAGTTCGTCCAGTTCTCGCGACGCGAGTTGTGGAACGGACGCCCTTCCCCGATGTTCTTGGGGTCGGGCGCACCATACTTGGCCATGAGGTTCGCGAACAGCTGACTGCAATTAGGACAAGGCGCGCGCTTGTTCTTGTTGTCCTTCTGGCGCGCAGTCACCTTGTAGTCTTTGAGGTGCTTCTGCACCGTGTCGATGTCATTGGGATCGATGGGCGGAGGCTCACGGCTCCGCAGGAAGTCTGAGAGATGACGCGGCTCAGCACATGCCGCAGGACTCCGTGGCGAACCGTGAGAGTCCGCCAGGGAGGGTCGCGCGAGCGACGCCTCCACCACGGGGTGCAGGAGCCCAGGACGCGAGGAGGGAATGCCTTCCGTGCTCGCACTGCCGCGACCACGCACGCCGGAGCCCGTTGCCATCATTCCTGCGCGCCCATCGATGTCTATGAAGTCGAAGGGGCGGTTGCGCGCGTAGCCGAAGACATCGGTCCCCCCCGCGAGGCCAATCGGTTCTGGACTCAGATAGCGCCCAACCTCCGGATCATAATAGCGAAAGCGGTTGTAGAAGATCCCCGTCTCCTCGTCTTCCCAGTGACCGGTGAAGCGAGCCTGAGTATCCGCCTGCGCTCCAGGTAGCGGGTGCAACTCGCCGAACGCGGCGGGCTCATAGACGGTGAGCAATTGCCCCGCGGAATTAATCAACGCCTGAGCGCGCCCCGTTTGGTCGTTGAGGTGGTAGACCCAGTCCCCGTTGTCGTTGCCCACCTGCTTGCGGTGCGCGTACGGGTTGAGCTCACCCGGCATGTAGGCGAAGGTCAGGAGTTCCTCACGCGTGCGCTCTTCGCCTTCCACGCTCTCCTGCACGTCATGGAGGCGTGCATCGCCATCCCACACGGTGCGCTGTACCCTCAGGAGCAGGCCATCCCTGTCATGGTGCCGCTTCTCCACCCGCCTCGCGAAGCAGTCGTAGACGTACTCGTACCGATCGCCACTCGGCAGCACCACGGCGGAGACCAGGTTGGCGGCATTCCATTCGAACTCGAACTTGAGTGTCGCGTCTCCTCGAACCACATGCTTCGCGACCACGCGATGGGCGGCATCGTACTCGTAGCGGGTACTTCCTGCCTGGTCGATGCGGCCACCCGGAGCGTAGATACACGCGCGGCCCTGCGGTTGCACCTTTCCGTCTGGCTGATAGGCAAAAGTTTCCGTGGAGAACTTCGGATTCGACAGCTCCAAGATCTGACCGAGAGGGTCGTGCTTGAAAGACGTGGTACCCAGCACGTTGTCTGCAGCCTGCTCAGGAAGCTGCGTACCTCGAATCCAGGTAAACGCCTGATCAAAAACCGCGTTGGGATTGCGCCCCACCCACTCCGGCTCGCGAGTGTTTGGCGCAGCCGCCTTGGAGAGTTCCCTGAAGGCAAGGCGCCGGTTCTGGTCGTACACAGTGCGGACGTGGGCGCCGCTCGCGAAGCGATGTTCGACCTCCGCGTCGCTCGCGTCCCAGGCTAGATGGCTGATCTGTCCGTCCAGATCGAGCAGTAATGGCATTCCACCGGGAGTGAGTGTTTGAGCGAGCTGATAGCCACAGGACGTCGAGATCCTCACCCGCCCGACGTCATCGTACTCACTCTCGATGGTCTCGGTGCCGCTCGCGAGCTTCTGAACCTCACGTATCAGTTGCCCTCTTGGATCGTAGACAAACTCGGTCTTCACGACGTCGTTGTCAGCACTCAGCGTGCGCCCGACCCAGTCGTAGGTAAAGCGCTCGACGGTTCCGTCGGGCAACTCCCGCTCCGCAATCCTACCTAGCGGGTCATACGTGATGTCCGTGATGCCACCGAGTGGGTCCTCGACCCGTACCAGCTGCCCCATGGCGTCAACGGTGTAGCGCTGGCGTCGACCATCGAAGGTCTCTTCCTCGACGACACGACCTTCACTGTCGCGATGGATACGATGATGTTCGCCTGCGGCGTTGATCACACGCACCATCGAACACTCGCGGTCGTAGCGGAAGTGCACGACTTCGCCGTTGTTCTTCCGCACGGCGTGCACCAGATCGTAGCCACCCCACAACAGCTGTTGCGTGCCGAGCGGGGAGACGATCTGAGTGAGATGGCCGTCCGGGTTGTACGCGTAGTCCATGCGGCCACCGTCAGGCATCACCACGCTCAAGAGCTCGCGCTGGCGCCCGTAGCCATACACCGTGCGATTGCCGTGTTCGTCGATCTCCTGGGTCAGCAAGCCAAAGTAGTTGTAGGAGAGCTCGCGGCTGCCGCCGTTGGGCTCGGTGATCTTCACGGGGTTGCCCATGGAATCGTACTCGAAGCGCGTGGTCCCGTTCGGTGACACCGCTCTCACGATCTGCCCGAAGACATCCCGTTCGTAACTCACGAGCGCACCCATCAGGTCCGACGCTTGGAGCAGGTCACCCTGATCGTTGCGGACATAGTCCAGCGTATTGGTTGGATAGACCGCACGAACGAGGTGACCGCGGTCGTCGTACTCCCAGCGCGATTCATTTCCGAGTGGATCAATCTCCGCGGTACACAACCCGCGCTCATCGTACTTCCACTCCCAGATCGCCCCCACGCCGTCCTCATAGTCGACGTGATTGCCGTCGTCGTCGTAGTGGGATTCATGGACGCCGTCCCCAAAGATGACCCGCTCCAGCGCCCCGTTCTGCACGTGGTAGCGCCTCAAGCTGCGCGAGGTGACGACTTCTACGTAGCCATCGTCTCCATACTCGATCCGGTGATGCAGATAGCCCCTGGCTGGACTTCCGTCGGCGAGTACATCCGGAACGTCTTGATCCAGGCACTGATCACCGGGGGGTGGCTCACACCAGGTCTCGAAGCAGCGGCCAAGCTGATTGTAGCGATAGCGCGTGACTAGCCCCGTAGCACTCGAGTGGGAGAGCAAGCGGTGAGCCTCGTCGTAGGTGTATGAAACCGCATTCCCGTAGGAATCCGTCGCACTTGCGAGGTTGCCCGCAGAGTCGTAGCCATACGAGCGAAAGCGCACCCAGTGCCCGTGCTCGTTTTGGATTTCGAACGCGACTATCTTGCCTGCGTTTCGCACGACGCGCCCCACGCGACCCGCGGCGTCGGAAAACTGCTGAAGCTCAGGTCCAGCGTAGTGGCACCTGACCCCATTTCCGTACGGATCTAACACGGCGCTAAGCACATACCATGCACCCGACTTGCCGGAGCCAGCGGAGCCAGGCAGCTCTGGCTCAAACAGATAGGTGAGCGAAGCCGCCCCATCCACCACACGAAAGCCATTGGGAGTCTTGGTGATCCGCAGATCTCCAACCCGTGCTTCGCCGACCCGCTCGGGCAGCGGCACCTCGAACTGATTCCCGTGGCCATTCCACAGCTTGAGTCGGCGCCGCCCGGCGTGGATCTGCCACCCCAAGGAGTGCGTCCAACCCGGTCCAAGCCCGATGTCACGATCCTTGCGGAGGCTGTCGTAGCTCCTCTGAATGAGGAATGTCATCGGCCCCGTGAGGACTACGTCAGTTGCCGCGACGGTAAACACGCGGCCGCTGCTGAAGTCCACCGGATCGCCTGCGGTCGTGCCGTTATTGCCATGTTTGGGATTCGGGCATCCACCGCCGGATCCTTCTCCGGATCCATCAGCATTGTTCCCCTCGCCCTTACCGTTCTTGTCATCCTTGTCGCCCTTACCTCCCTTGCCGTCTTTACCGCCCTTCCCATCTTTCCCGCCGTTGCCTCCACCACCGGAGCCGGCGCCAGCGGCGAAGAGACCGGGGTTCATTCCGGGAATCGCTGGGAGGTTCGGAACCGGAGCGGTGCGTGCCATGAACGAAGTCTAGGCCGACATGTGCATAGAGCGTCAACACCGTGGCTCATACGCATTCCCAATCGCGAGCCCGTTGTGTTTCAGCGCTATAAGTCGAACTACGCTCAGGTTCGGCGCTAAGGGAAGGTCGTGTATCGCTCAGCGTAATAACGCGGGACGTTCAGGGCGACTCCCACCCCGTGATTCCCGAACGCGATGTCCGCATTGCCGTCCTTCATCAACGGGCGCGAACGAAGCAAGTCCCCCACGGAAACGCTCGACCATCCTCAGGGTAGCCAGCGGACGCCCAGCGCAGCCGGGCACCGATAGTCCGAGCCAGCGCCTCGAGATGGCCTGGCGATTGCGGATACCGTAGCTTTCCGTGGCGCCTTTTTTGGGGGGGAGCGTCCACGCTGAGCCGACTACGCGCAGAGGTGGCACTCCGCGATCTTCACCGCTACCCTTGAGGCCATGCGCCTCCCTCCCTGCTTGTGTGCCTTGGTGTTGCTCGTTGGTTGTAGCGGGAGCGACGACGGCGCCGGTGGCGCTGGGGCGTCAGGCGGCTCAGCTGGAGACGGCGGAAACGCTGGCCTTGGTGCAAACGGCGGGAGCAGCAGCGGTGGCAGCGCCGCTGGAGGCAATTCAGGCGCTGGTGGCAGCGCAGGAAGCTCTGGCGGCAGCGCAGGCGCGGGAAGCAGCGGCGGGAGCAGCGGCGCGAGCGCTGGAGGCAGCAGTGCTGCTGGTAGCAGTGCCGGAGGCAGTAGTGCTGGCGGCAGCAGTGGCAGCGCAGGCAGCGGGGGGGGCACGAACCTCGCGGTGCTCCCCAGCGCGGGCTGCGGCAAGACCGGCGCCGCCACGGGCAAGCTCCCAGGGCAAAGCAGCAGCGTCAACGGCGTACCTCGCGGATACGATCTCTTCGTGCCCAAGGCCTACGACGAGACCAAGCCCATCGCACTGGTCTTCACCTATCACGGCGCGGGCGGCACCGCGAACACCAACCAGTTCAAGTTCGATGACTTCAGCGAGGCCCACGGCGGCACGTCGATTCAGGTCGCGCCTCAAGGCTGGACAACCCCAGAGTGGGACTCGAACCATTTCGTCCCCTTCAACCTGGACGACAGCGTTCAGCTCTTCGATCAGGTGCTGGACGAACTATCGAACAACTACTGCATCGATCTAAACCGCGTGTTCGCCATGGGGCACAGCAACGGTGCCCAGATGGCCTTCCACCTGGGATGTCTCCGCGGGGATAAGCTGCGCGCGATCATGCCCAACGCCGGCCGCTGCTTCTCCTACGGAGCAGGCGTGTGCGATCCGGATCACTCCGCTTCGAGCCAGCAGTGCAAGGGCAGCGTGATGGTGTTGAGCGTGATGGGTGAAGACGACACCACCCGCCACGCCGACGAAGCCGCCACGGTGGAAGGCTTCCGCCAGCGCGCCGGATGCAGCACTCAAACCGAAGCGCGCGACCCATCACCCTGCCAGCGCTTCCTCGGCTGCGATGCCAACGCCGAGGTGGCGACTTGCCGCATTCCCGGCATGGCCCACGCAATC
The DNA here is from genome assembly GCA_020633205.1 of Polyangiaceae bacterium. NCBI lineage: Bacteria > Pseudomonadati > Myxococcota > Polyangiales > Polyangiaceae > Polyangiaceae bacterium. Next base: position 275,456 of record JACKEB010000011.1, on the reverse strand, counting down.
TGGAAAGCCGGCGAGGCCGGCGTGTACGACTACCTCTTGAGTTTGTAGTCCTCGCCGTGAAGTTCGCGCCCGGAGGCGCGAACGAAACAACAATTCACCGAGTGTCAAACGCGAGCTGGCGTTCCGCGCGGACCTGGGACAGCGTGCTCCGTATGAAGCTGTTCGCGCCGCTGGCGATCTTGGGTTGCGCGCTCGGAGTCGTGGGAGGCTGTTCGAGTTCCACACCGGAGGAAGCGCGAGTCGGCGCGTGTGATGGCCAGTCGACTTGCACCGTGGAGGAGCTCTGCGCAGTCGCCAAGTGTGGTGGCGCCGCGACAGCACGCTTCAACGCCGACGGCTGCATCCGCCGGAATTGCACCGCCAGCAGCCAATGCGCGACGGGTGAAGTCTGCTTCTTGCCAGGCCTGGTGGAGAACACCTGCCTACCCAGTGGCCGCAGCTGCGAGATCTATGAGGGGCGCTGCACCTGCGGTGGGACGGCCGACTGCGGTGGCGGTGGCCTCTGCGTACCGGAAGCCGAAATCCCGGAGGATACGTGTGTCGTCCCGGACGACTGCAACAGCCTGAAGGATCGCATCGAGAACCTCGAGTACTCGAAGTTCCACGGGGTCTTCACACCAGAGGAGGACGTGGCCCTACAAGTCGATTCCTGCCTCACGGAAATGCGTAAGCGTCAGATCGAGCTCGCCTGCAACAACGCCCCGTGCGCCGCCCAGGTCTCGTGCTCGAAGGAGTCAGTCTGCGCCAGCGAGACTTGCGGCGGCCCAACCGCCCGTTTCGACTCCGAAGGCTGCGCGCGTCAGCCTTGTGAGCAGAGCAGTGACTGTGAAGGAGACCAAGTCTGCTTCTTGCCAGCTTTGGTGGCAGACACGTGCGTCGCCTCGAACGTCGAGTCCTGCACGGAGGAGGACGGCACCTGCAATTGCTCGAAGTCCGCTGACTGCAGCGGCTCAGGCTTCTGCATCGCGCCGTCAGAAGTACCAACCGAAGACTGCGTCGTCCCGAGCGACTGTGACGCCCTGAAGAATCGCTACGACCAACTCCAGCAGGCAGCCACTACCGCGCAATCGGATCTCACGGATCGCATCACCGCCTGCATCGCCAGCGTCGAGAGCAAGCGCCAGGAACTGAACTGTCAGTGAACTCAGCTAGCGGGCGGAACATCGAATTGATACGCCGTCGCGCGAGCGGACTCCCGTGTTGCGAACTCCTGCGCGAAGACGCGTAGTCGAGGATACGCCTCGAGAGGCAGCGTCTCACGCCACTGGATGTGATCCAGCACACAGAACAAGGCCACTTCGCACAGGCTCGTCAGGCGGTCGGGTGGGAGTTCCTCGAGCACGCTTTCCAGGTGGCTTTCTAGCCAGGCGAGAGAGCCTTCGAAGCCACGCTTGCCCTTGAGGAAGAAGATGTTGTCCGCGTCTAGCTTTCCGATGCCGGTTCCGAACACCAGCTGCACCTGAGCCGCCATGGCGTGCCACACGAGCTCGCTGGCGTTGCGGCTGAGGTGGGTCGTCAGCGTCTCGGGCCAGATGATGTTGGATGCCTTGCCACTGCGCTCTGCGGCATGCTCAGCCAGGCGCCGACAGATGTTCATGGTACCAAAGAGCGGCTCTCCATCAACGCTCTCCCGCAACATCGGGATCTTCAACGTCGGATTGTCTCCGTAACAATCCGCGTCGACCTGGGTCAAATCGAAGACCGGAACCAGGGTCACCGGTACGCCGAGCTCGTGAGCCACGATGCGTACCACCCGAGTGAAGTGTGAGCTGCTGCGACCCGTGAGCTGCATGGTTCCAGTGCATAGGGAACTGGTGCACTCAACGCAAGCGAGGCCGCCGCGGCGACAACGCGCCTACGTTACTCTCATTCAGTTGCCCTTCAGCCACTCACCGAGCGCCGCTGCCGTTGTCGGCAGTCCCCAACCACGCATCATCGAGGCGTAGTTGCCAAACACGGAGCCCCGCCAAAGGAACGCACCGTGATCGCGAATCGCCTCGAGCGCCTCCCGCTGCGTGTGGTTGAGCTCACTGGCCCGCTTTGGAACTTGAGATGCACCGAACGCCAGCTGCAGCAAGCTCGCAGTCAGGGTCAGCCCGGCAGGCGCTTCGCAGCCCCGATGCTGCCGAGCAACGGCTGAGACCGCGGCTGCCCGGTGCTCGTCGGGTAGCTGTACCAGGCAGCGGGCAACCAAGCTCTGAAGCGTCTCCGCGTGAGGTGACTCAGCCTCAGCCAACTCCTCTGGCAGCGGCTCGAAGATCACCCCCAGCAGCTCAATCGGTACAGAGGCGGCGTCGGCCAATACCGCCGCGCACGCGCCGTGGATCGCTATCGTGCGATCACTCGACTTCGCCAGGCGCAGCGCATCCGGTAGGACACTCGCGCCACTCAAGATCGCCAGAGACAGCGCCGCCCAGGCGCTCCTCACCCCCTCCCCCCGAGCTAGCGGTTGCAAGAGCGGAACCGTCTGTGTTTTGACGCGCGGAAACGATGCGCAGAGCGCAATCACTTCTCCGGCGACCTGATCCGACTCCGAATTCAAGCAGGGCAACACTGCTTCGATATGTTGTTCGACAGCCTCGTAGCAGTCGCGAACCCAGATCAAATAGGGCACATCACCGCTGTAGTCTGGCTCTCCTGCTGGCGCCACTTGCCCCGCCACGGAGGCGAAGTCTGCATCAGGATCGACCCAGCAAGGGAAGCGATCTTGAGGATAGCTCATCGCGAGATGGTGGAGATAGCACACCACGAAAGCTTGCAGCGCGGGGTCCCTTGGGCCCTCCAAGAGAATATCCGCAAAGAAAGGCACCGTCGCTGCACTCGCCTGCCACACGGTCCCCTGATGAAAGACATTCCCCCAGAGGTGATACGTCACCCGATCGAAGATTGAGGTGTTGTGCTTCGCCGCGTCTTCACGCAGCTCCTTGGACGCGCGCTCGGGGTCCATCAAGGACCACAAGAGATCCGGCACGTCGGTTGCCTGACCATAGGCATGGTGAAGCTTGTCCCAGGGCACGGAGTCAATCTCGGAAAACGGCATGAACCGCAGTCTAGCCGAGTCGGCAGCGTTTGGCGCGGGCTGCATTGCCAAGGGCGCCGGACGGCACGCAGTGATGCGCCCGTGCGGATCTACTGGTCCTGCCTCGTTTGCCGGCCCCCAAGAAGACCGCGCGGATACAAGCAGCGCAACGAATTCCGCAATCGCGAGTGGCCGAGTGAACTTCGTCGGCCCGCTTCGTGATAGGCTTCTCGACTGAACGTCGGTCCCAAGAGAAAGCATGCGACGCGCAACCACCCTCCTGCTCGCCTCGTTTGGGCTGTGTCTCAGTCACGCGGCACATGCGCAGTCTGCAGGGCAAGACCTCGGCTGGAGTCCGCCTCAGGTCAGCTTCAGTCCAGGGCGCGAACGGGAAACAAACGACAAGCCAGCGTACACTGGGCCCTACAAGCTCGAGCAGCGTTGGTACGGCTGGCAGACACTGACCCTCGACGCGGTAGCCATCACGCTGGGCGCGGTCACGAAGAACGCCTACGTATTTCTAGGCGGATATGCCGTAACAGGTCCAATACTGCACCTCGGGCACGGCCAGCCCGCCAATGCCATCGGCAGCCTCGGTATCCGAGTCGCGGCGCCGTTCATCGGGATGGGGGTCGGCAAAGGTCAGGGCGGCAATGGTGAGGACGGCGATCCGGGTATCGTCTTCGGCGCCATCGTGGGGCTAGCCGTCGGTGCGATCGTGGATGCAGCCTGGCTCAGCTGGAAAGACGAGCGGATCCCGCTCCAGCAGGGCTCGGCGACGGCGCCGCTGTTCGCGGTGAGCCAGGACTCCGCGATGGCAGGCTGGCAGGGGAGCTTCTAGGCAGTGGCTGGTTCCTCTCGGAAAAGCAATGCGCTGCTCGGTCTAGCTCTGCTCGGGGCGCCCCATCCCGTAGCGCAGGGCACTGACGCGACGCCGGCAGCGCAGGCCACTGACACCTCCCCCGCTGATTCCGAACCGAAGAAGCCAGCCCAAAGCGTCCCTCCAGGCTGGCGCGCGGAGCTCGGTGTGTTTGGCGCGTGGATGCCCAGTGAGGGGCGCGGTCTGCGGCACGCTCACGGGGTGCGCCTCGGTGCAGGTTATTCGATGCTGTCCTTCGGACTCGAGTACTCACTCTATCGCGTGCCGTGGGACGGCGGTTTCTCCGACGAGTTCGAGATGGCTGTGCCCTATGTGGCGGTCAACTTCGACCTCGGCACCGCCCTCCGCGCGAGCCTGGAAGCGGCAGTGGGCTTCGGCTCTGAGGAGTACTCCGACGAATCTCCCATCGTCCCCCGCGCACGCGCCGGCATCCAGTTCGTCCAGCACTACTTCGCCGTAGGTCCTTTCGTCGGCTACAGCCACAACTTCGGCGAAGGCTACCGCGATGCCTATCGCGACGGCACCCCGGTTCCGTTCGGATTCGAACTGGGCGGGACGCTGAGCGTGTGGCTGTTTTGAGAGGTTGGGGGTGAGGGAGCAGGGTCCGAGGGTGCAGGGTCCGAGGGAGCAGGGTCCGAGGGAGCAGGGCCCGACGGCGCCGGTGGCGTCAGGGGCGCCAACTTGAAACGCTCAGGGTGGGTCGGCTTGCTGATGCCGTCGCTATTCACCAACCACGCAACGCCTGCCTGATCCGTGATGTCGTCCGCCTCGACTCCCTCAATCTCCGTGATCTTGCCTGCGCTTGAAACCAGAAACACACGCCCCGCGACGCCGAGCGTGCTTCCGTCCGCGAGTCGTCGGAGCTTGATGCCAATGCCCCAGGGCGCCGGCTGACGTACCCACTTTTCGTCGGTGCGAATCCACAGGGTGTGCGTCTCCGCAACCATCAGCGGAGCCCCCGCACCGTAGACGAAGGTGTCTCTGACCTCTGTGCGGATGGGCACATCGCGGAGCGCTTCATCGAACTGCTGCGGAAGTGGGGGCGGAGCCTGGTGCCGCTGTGTGAACGGCGTGTTCTCCCAACGCTTTGCCGTGTACGTCGCGCTCGGCAGGAGATCTTCTCCCATATCTGCCTGGGCGGCTCCATAGGCGTACACGACCTCTGGATAGGAACCGGAGAACTGCACGTGAGTCACGATGTGCTCCCCTTCGATGCCCTTGAGGTTAGCCCAAGCCTTTGCTGGCCAGAGCTCCGGCGCTTCGCGCAGCTTGCCGGCTTGCACTAGCCACACCTTCGGCGCGGGATCGGACGGATACTCGCAACGCTTCTCGCACAGGATCACCGCCTTTCCCACAGGGAAATATTCCGCGTCCGCAACACCCTCGAACGGGGTGAAGTCGCCGGTCGGTTCGTCCACCTTCGCGGGCTCAGCCGATGCGACGCTCACCGCCGGCGCGGCAGGCTCCTGTGTCGCAGCTGCTGCAGTTGCAGAAGCCACCGGGGCGGCACTCGGAGTCGCCGAAATTGGCGCGGAAGGCTCTGGGCGCAACGCCTCCGCATCTTCCTTTTTGGAACACGCGAGCAGACTCAGTACGGCCAACCCCAACACAGCGCTTCGCATGCCATCTCCCTTCTTGCAGCCCGGCATCTTAGTAGAACGGGAAGAGCCAGGGTACAATCAACAGCGAAACCAGGAGCAGGACCAGTTGCAAGGAGACACCCACCCGGAGGTAGTCTCGGAACCTGTATCCTCCGGGATTCAACACCAGCGTGTTGACCGGCGAAGCAATGGGAGTCGCGAAAGCGGTGCTCGCGGCGATAGCGATGGTCATCAAGAACGTGTGGGGGGAGAGGCCCAAATCGCTAGCCACTTTGTAGGCGATGGGAGCCACCAGCACGGTCGTCGCGGTGTTAGACACCACCTGGCTGAATGCGGACGTGAGCAGAAAGAGCACCACCAGGAGCACGTACGGACTGTGACCACCAAGCCCACTCACCAAACCGTCGACAATGAGCCGCATCGCACCCGTCTTTTCCAGTGCGGTCGCCATGGGCAAGATAGCAGCGATCAAGACCACGCTCTCCCAGTTGATCCCCCGATACGCCGCATTCGCGTCGAGGCACCGAAAGAGCACCATGCATACAGCGGCAAGGATCACCGCAATCACATTCGGGAGGATGCCGAAGGCCATCAGCACCAACATGCCCAGTGTGATCAACAGCGCAGCGAAGGCCCGGGCTCCCTCGATCTTCACATCTTCCGGCTGGCGAGGTTCGGTTACCATCACGAAGTCGCGCCGCTCGCGCACTAGGTGTTTTAGGTGCTTGATGCGACCCGTGATCAATAGCGTGTCTCCGCTCTCGAGGCGCAGATCGTGAGTTGCGAAGCCATCGCCCGCCTTCTTCGGCGCCTTGCCCACGCCGCGCACCGCGAGCACCGTCGCGCGATATCGATCCCCGAAACGCAGCTGTCGCAATGTGCGCCCGACCAGATGCGAGCGCCGGGGGATGACGACTTCCGCCACTGATTCGTCCCCAGGCAACTCGAGCTCCGTTACCTCCCGGAAACTGTCTAGACCGAGCTCGCTCGCGGCGCGCTTCGCAGCTTGCGCATCGCTCTGCACGAGCAAGACATCGCCGGCACGTAGCGTGGCGGTGGGCACCACGGGGATGGCCAGCACATCCGGCCCGACGGTACGCGCGATGCCGACCACGGTGATCTCGAAACGAGTGCGCAACTGGAGCTGTGCCAGCGTGCTCCCCGTGCAGGGCGCGCCGGGAGGCACGCGCAGGCGGTGGAGCTGCTGCTCGAGCCCGTACTCGCGCACGATATCCCGCATGACGACGCTCTGCGGTGCTTGGTCGTGCTCGCTTGGCTGACCACCCCCGGGTAGCAAGCGCCTGCCAACCAACGCCATGAACGCGACGCCTACCCCCAGCAAGATCACCCCCGCCGGGGTGAAGCTGAAGAAGCGAAACGGCTCGAGGCCTTGCTGACGTAGCTGGTCCGCTACGACGATATTTGGTGGCGTGCCGATCAAGGTGAGCAGGCCGCCGAGCAGCGAGGCGAACGCCATTGGCATGAGCAAGCGCGAAGGCGAGACCTGGGCTCTCTGAGCGAGCGTTCCGACCACGGGCAGCAGCACCGCAACGGTACCGGTGGAGCTCATGAACGCTGACAACAGCGCGGTTGCGAGCATCACCACCACCAGCAAACGTGCCTCGTTCGTCCCCGCTAGCAGACTCAACTTGCCCCCTAGCCAATCCGCAACGCCGGTGGCGCTCAGCGCACCGCCCACGACGAACAAGCCCGCGATCATCAGAACGATAGGATTCGAGAACCCCTGGACCCCTTCCGCTGGAGAGACGACCCCGGAAAGCACCAACACAAGGAGTGACAGCAACGCCACGACGTCGAGGCGCAGGCGATCGCTGACGAAGAGCACGATGGTGCCAGCCAGCGTCGCAAACACGATCAGCACGTCTTGAGTCATCAGCGCCGCCTACGTACGCGGTCCAGCGCCGGCCGACAACATCCGCCGGAAATCGTGAACGGACCACGGGAGTCGGTGGCCTCCCTGACATACGATTCCGGTGTGAACCAAGTCGTCGAGACCTCTGACCGCGCCGCAATCGAGCGCTTCCTCCGCCGCGACCCATTCTTGCATCTCTACGAGCTCGGAGACCTTGATCCGTTCTTCTGGCCACACACGCGCTGGTTCGGCTGGATGGACGAAGCCAACGAGCTGCAAGCGCTAGCGCTGCTCTACACTGGAACTGACCTACCCGTGTTGCTCGGGCTCGGTCGCGACGACGAAGGCATGCTCGGCGATCTGATCGAGGCGGCCACATCGCATCTCCCCGCGGAATTCTATGCACACCTCTCCCCAGGCCTCGCTCAGCGTCTAGCGCACCGCTTCACCGCGACCGGCCACGGCCTCCACCTAAAGATGGCTCTGCAACGAAAAGAACTGCTCTCAGACATTGATATGCACGGCGTGACGCGGCTCACACCCAGCGAACTCTGTGAGATCCTCGCGCTATACGAACACAGCTATCCCAACAATTGGTTCGACCCGCGTATGCTCGAAACCGGCGAATACTTCGGCCTTAAACACCACAACGAGCTCGTGTGCGTCGCCGGCGTGCACGTCTACTCGCGCGCGTTCCGGGTCGCCGCCCTGGGCAACGTCGCGACGCACCCAGCACACCGCGGCCAAGGCCTCGCCCGCCGAGCAGTCGCGGCATTGTGCGCGTCCCTGCTAGAGCACGTCGACTTCGTCGGGCTCAATGTGCACGCCGACAATCGCGCGGCTATCGCCTGCTATGAGCGATTGGGGTTTGTTGAGGTGGCTCAGTACGAGGAGTTCATGTTGCGGGAGCGCTGAGCAACGACGGGGATCCCGGCCCTACTCACACACCCAGTTGAGGCCCGGGTCGTCCCGCTCGACGTCGTCCAGGTCTGCTCATCGATCGGATCTACGCGCCAACGCGCCTGTTTGAAGCGCGCTGCAACGGATCCGCGCGGCTCCAATCGATGTCTATCGACGCCGCAGCCCAAAGTGCTAGCTCAAGCTCGATGACTAGAAGTCGGGTCGTTCTCCAAGCGCTCACGCTCCTCGTGTCCTCCGGTTGCGGGAGCGATCCTGAAGCACCCGAGCCCGCGCGCTGCGAGAAGACCGAATCCACCGTAGCCCTAGACGAAGCGACCTTCCTTGGTCAAACCACCGAGGAGCTATTAGGACCCTTGCTCACTGATTATGACTGCAGTTGGTCCTGGCAGGACCCATCCCCCGTTGCGACCATCACAGCTCCAGCGAACGAGAACTCGGCACACGTCGCGTTCGCCTTTGCGGACGATCACGCAACGCTGATCACTGCCGAACGCATTGGCCCCCGTGAGCAGCTGTCGGAACCATGCGAGTCATCACTCACGGTGAAAGTAGCAGTCACGATCGAGACCAGCGAGGGGACGCTGAGCGCCAGCTATCCGCTCAACTTCACCCTGCAGCCAGGCGGCACGGCCTACGCTAGCCTGGACCTCAGCGACCACGAACCCTCGAACTACGACATCACGTGGTCAGACGGCTTTACGAATCACCGCCACATCCTCGATGTATGGATGGCGCCCGATTCCGCCGTCGGCATCATCAGCGTCTATGGCGACCGCGACGATACGCGATACTCGGAGTTCACCGGAGGCTTCACCTGTCCCAAGCTGTAGCAGGCGCAGGTGACGACAAACGACGATCAAGCCAAAGAACTCCTTTCCGCACAGCTATTAGACGCAACGGGTCGAGATTGCGTGAACCTACTGTCGCTGGTTCCACGGTCACGTGCCGATGAACCGACGTGAGCGCACGTCTCACGCTCGCCCCACAACCACTCGTCGGTTAGCTTCTTGGGATGGCTGCTTCAGACGACGAACCAACGTTCCCCGAGGCCGCGTGGATCAGGCGTCATCGGCGGGACCTCCTGCGCAGGTTCCCGGCGGAAGTCGTCGCGAGCCCCAAAAGGTTGAGCTTGGTCGTGCAGGAAGCCATCGACTTCGAGACCGGCTGGTGTCCGGACTGGCTCTCTGAAGACGACGCACGGACACTGCTCCAATTTCTACATCGGCACGCTGCAGGTCCCGGCGACGAACTCGTAAGCGCTTTGGAACGGCGCCGAGCGACCGCTGGACGGGCTCTTCAGACATCGAAACAGCGGCGGGGATCGCGCCAGTAAGCGAACACTAGCGTCAGCTTCTCATGCACGGGCAGCCAGCGCAGCCAGCCGCCCCATGCATCGACCAACGACACCGCCTAGGGTGTCACTATGCCTCCAACTAGGGCTTCAACACCCACTCGGAGAACTCGAGGTTGTCCGCGATGAAGGTCTTGTTGAGCGCGTTGTTCCGCAGCACGATCCGGACGTCCCGCACATCGTCGTGAGCGCCGAGCGCGGACAGCGGAATGCGCAACGTTCCCATGTGGAATTGCTCCTTGATACTCAGGCAGGCTACGCCCGTGCCCGATACGCACATTTCAAGGGGTTGAGCGATCTGGCCATGGTCGGTGATGCGAACCTCGGAGGACCAGGTGTTGCCGTTGCGGATCCGCACGAAGACGTCGCTGGCGGCGGTGCCGCTGATCTGGCCAAGGCGCAGGCTGAGCCACTCGAACGCGCTGGCGTCCCGCTTGCCATCGGGAATGTTCCATTGCACGTAGGCACCCTGAGAGGAGCCACTGACTTGCAGGACCCGGGTGTTGTGGGGGTGAGGATCTGCCGTGGCGCCGAGGTTAGGCACTGTAGTCGTCGTGCCGAATTGGATGACGGGCCCGCCAAGCGTATTGGTGGGCAAGCTGCCGTCCTGAAAGTTGTCAATGGTCCTGCGGTAGAAGCCATCCGCGTACTGACTCACCACCGGGTCGGCCCATCCGTGCGGAACTGCGTCCCCGCGGACATAGTCCTCGTACCAGGTCGCGTCTCCTGCGAGGTGCGCCTTGAGGAACGCCAAGACATAGCCCCGCGTAACGGCTTGCTGATCGGCGCTGCCTGTATCGTGGAACCCGGCATGGCTCGCTCCGTCAATCAGCTTCATCGCCTTGTAGGTGACCTGCGAGTCCCAAGACGGGTCGAACTGAGACGTCTCCGTGCCGGCAAAGTCGAAGTGCTTGTAGACACCGCCTGGGGCCACGTCTGAGTCGCTCGTGCCGTACAGGCTCAGGTAGCTCTCTGCCTGCGTCCCCTTGATGTAGAGCGTGTCCGAGCCGGTTGGGGCGAGGGTCACGACCGACTTCACGTGGAAGGTCGGATCACCTTCCAGGTAGTGAGCGAGCGCACGCGCGGTACCGCCGCCGCGGCTGTGTCCGATCACCCCCACCGCATTGGGATTGATATAGGCGCTCTTGCTCCAGTTCGACCAAAGGTAGTCGTGCACGAAGTCCCAACCTTGCTCGGCGGCGGCGAGGTGGTCGCTGTTGTTCTGACTGTCCGCGAGGACGTCGACGCTCACAGCGATGAAGCCATTCCGCGCCAGGTGCCGCAGCAGATAGTGGTAGCCCGTGTAGCTGTAGTTCGTGCCGTGGAAGAGCACGACCAACGGACTGTAGACGCTCGCGCTGCAGCCACCATTGGACGGGTAGTAGACGCGGCCTCGAGTCCCGTTCCAGATGTAGCTGTTGTAGCAGTACCCGGACTCAGCAACGTCGGAGGGGTCCGTCGCTATCTCCTGGGCAGTACTCGCAGTCGGCTCCTCGGTCGGCGTATCCGACGAAGGCTCCACGGACTGTGTACATGCGGAAACAGCGACCAGACAGAGGGGTAGGAATAGATTTCTCTTCATGCCCACGCCAGTGCAAGCAGCGTGCTACGACCAGCTCGCTTTTGTTTCTACGAATAAAACGCCGTGCGCGCCTGTGCACTGTTACGTCAGCGAACCCGAGTCGGGCAATCCAGTGCCCAGGGTCGCGCACCGTTCAACTCAGCGTGGCAGGAACGCATTCAGGGATAACTCCAAAACGCGAAGGAGTGAGTCACCGAATGTGGACGGGTTCGGGGAGGGGAAACGGAATGCGTTGTAGTCTGGTTGGCTGACCAGGCTACTCGCACACCCAGTTGAGGGCTGGGTCGTCGAGGTCGACGTCGACCAGGTACTTGTTCTTGCCGTCGTTCCAGTAGCCGTACAGGTGGTGGCCGTGGAGCGATGAATAGTCGCCCACATGGAAGTCATCCAGGTGGCAGCGCTGATTGGTGTTCAGGTCCATGCGTACCAGGCGAGTCGCGGCGTAGTAGAGTTCGCCAGCCTGCCCAAACGTCTTGGCGCAAGTCCCGCAGGGCTCGTGCCATACGACCCAGTCAGTGCCCACTGCCGCAAACGTCTTCGCGATGCCGTTGTCCGGTGAATCAGACGTCACGCGCTTCGTCGTCCCCGACGGGATGTCGTGCAGGTAGATCTCGGCTTCTCCACGGAAACCGTCGTAGCTCGATGCTTGCCCTGCGCCCCGGTGATCCACCCAAACGATCTTCTTGCGGTCAGGAGAGCAGGCGCCTTCGACTTGTAGCGCACCGCCGTCGTCGATGTGCGTGAGTTCGCCAGTCTCCTCATCGATGCGATCGACTCGGCCGGTGTTGGTGTTCACGCAGTAGATCGCGCCCTCGGCGGTGCAGCCTTCCCGACAATCCAAGCGGTCGTTGCTCAGGTGACTGACCGCCTTCGACTTGAGATCGGCTTTGAACAAGCCTGCGCTCGTCGTCCAAAGCACGTTCTTGTCCGTGATGAAGGTGCCCGTAAAGCCGTGGTCCCGCGAATCGGGAAACGAATAGTAGACTTGCCGAGTCTTGTTCGTGGCGTCGATGACGGCGATCTCACCTTGGGGCCACGCGTCGAAACCAATGTAAGAGATGTGGTCTCCGTTGACGCGAGCGAACGCGGACTCCTGTGGCACCGTGAACGTCTCATCTGACCCAACTTGGGCGTACGAAACCTCGTACTGATTGGTGTCGGCGACCCATGTCGTGCTGAAACCATGGCCCCAAGCCGCGTGACGCACTGGTCGCTTCAGCGCGATGCGACAGCCAGGCCCACAGTCAGGCAACGCCTCAGCGTCCGCGTCGATCGTTGCGTCGGGCAACGGCATCGCGTCGCCGTAGTCGGGAGCGTCGGCTTCGGTTGACGCGTCGGTGATGGCTCCTCCGGCGCCGCCAGAAGCGTCCACGCCGGAAGAAGAGGAACCCGAGTCACAGGCCACGGCGACTACTGAAATCATCGCCAATCCCAGGGCGCAGAGTTTCGCGCGCTTCATGGCAGGTACTCACCGTCGAAGGGAACGTAGTTCACCGTGATGAAGGGTAGCACCTCGACGCGGCCCGCGAGGAAGGGGAGGTGCGCTGATCCATGCGGTCGCGAGCAGCTAGCAGCCTGCCAGTACGCATTCCACAGACCGCTACGCTGCCCGTGTCCGGGTCCCGCAAACAAGTCGGTCCCCGGCACCTCCTGCCCCTCGCAGAGCCAAGCACAAAGGTAGCACGACTCGCCGCGGACGAGGGTCGAGGAGCTGGAGGCGGTCTTTGGGGGCTCCAGCGCTCGCGTGCTACAAGTTGGACGCAGCGTGGGCGCTGCCTTGAACCCATCGCCCGTCGGCACCGAACACTAGATGAAAACCGTACGGAAAGAACACAGTGCCGCCACGAAGAAGCGACTGACGACGCTGGGCTCACGAGCCCAAGCGCTGGAGGCCGTCTTCGCATGTGGCGGTGAAGTCGAGCTGGCGTCGCCGCTGGTTCTCGGTGGGAAGGGTAGGAAGCGGCTCCAAATCGTGGACCGGTTCGACATCGGGCGGCCGAAAGCTGGCAAGAGGCTCTACGCCTGGTGCGCTCCGGCGTCGTTTGGGGAGGGTAAGACGACCCGGCAGGACGCGCGCGTGCGCGAAGGAGGTCAGCTCTACGCTCGAGACGGGGCGCTCACGGTGGAAGGCTTCGATGGAGCGCTGCGCCAGATCCTCTCTGAGATCCACAAGTCGCTCTGTCCTCACGATTCGGCACCACCGAACGCCCATCTCCACTCGCTCAACGTCTACCGTCACGGCGGGCACTTCGTTGCTCACAAGGACACACCGCGGGATCCAGGCGTGCTGGGCACGCTCGTGGTGTGCCTACCCCTGCATTTCAGCGGTGGTCGGTTGATCATCGGGCAAGAGTCGACCACGACGTTTGACTGGCAAACTCGTGCGTACTTCGGGTCGAGCCCTATCGCGGACGGGCTGCGCGTTCGTTGGGCGGCGTTCTTCGGCGACGTGGACCACCGCATCGAGACCGTCACCTCTGGAATCCGCGCGACGCTAACGTACGAGCTACGGCGCGCGCAGGACTCGCGGGATGTCCTGCCGAAGAACGGCGGCGACCCCGAGGCTGCCTTCGCCACGGCTCTGGCTGAAGCGATCGCCGATCCAAGGTTCGTGCCGGACGGCGCGAAACTCGGGATACCCTGCATACACCTGTACGCCGTTCCAACCACGGAGGGCGGCTGGCCTGGGATGGAGAGCCTCTGCGACCACCTGAAAGGGCGAGATCGCGGTGTCGCCGTCGCCCTGGAGAGCGTCGGACTCCTACCTCGCGTCGTCCCCTATGTCTTCGAGACGTGTGGTGGCGAGAGCTGGCGTCTGCGTCGTCAGGCCAACGCGCGCGAAAAGCAGATCTTCTCCCAGAAGAGGCTGAAAGGATCGAGCCTTGAGCGGCGGCTTCCAATTGAATTCCACGCGGAATGGGACAACCCGGACGACGTGACCTGGCTCGCTCGTCCCCCCTGGGTCAGCACGTATCGAGAGATACCTGACGGCCGTCCCGAACCAGCCGTTGAGCTGCTCGGGGAAACCGAATACAGCGCGACGAACTACTTCGGAAACGAGTCATCCGACGCCGCGTTCTACGCCGCTGCAGCGATCCTCTTCGAGGTGCCGCCAAAATCCGCAAGGAAGCGGAAGAAGTGACCCCGAGCTCGAAGATGACTCAGCGCGGAGGCGCCTGGGAGGAACTCACACAGCGGTCAATGTGAACCGGGCAGGTTCGACGGTTGGCTCATGCTCGAGCAGTGCATCAACCTGCTGCTCAGCCGAATCCAACAAGCTTTGCAGCTTAGCCGCCACGTCTGCTGCAAGCCCATGGGCCACGTACTGCTCACCAAGGCGAAGAGCGCGCAGAGGTTCTTTCGCACTGAGCGCCGAGGCGACCGCTCCCAGTCGAGCGATCTCGCCTTCCAGATCCTGTGGACTGGTGAGCGAAGCGATCTCCTCTTCAAGCTTCGATACCTCGCGGAAAGCCGCCCACGCCCTGGGAGAGTCCTTGGGGAGCCCTTCGGCGAGGGTGATGGCGTTCGTCACGCGCTGATTGAGGTCACTTAGGCTCATCGGTCTGGAAGACGGCTCGGGGTGCCTTGAACGATACCACGCATACGGCCGGAATCGCGCCCTTCCTCTGAACCCACAGCGAGGCCCTCGTCTGGCGCAACGCCTCAGCAAGGGGCAGCGACCCTTCGTCCGTGCCTTTCACTTCCAGCGCGTACACCTCGGACTGGCCTTGGAGGATCCAGTCCGCCCCTTCACTTAGCGAGGACTGCAACCGGCGCAACACCCTCCACTTCTTGTGTCGGTGCGCCAACGCGACGGCGATGCTGGAGCCCACGCGCTCGTTGGCGGAGGGACTGTCGTAGTTCAGGCGTCATCACTGGCTTCAGTCTATCCGATCAGCGTGGTTGGTCGACGAAGGTCGACGGCCGCTGAGCCTGCGACGTAAGACGGTGGTGCTGGAGACGTTGTACCTCGCATTGGATAGCCTTGCGGTCCGGGAGAAAGGCCGCGCGTGGACGTTGTCGGTCCCGTTCCTCGCCGGTTGCTGATCTTCAACACCGACGGACACGGCACGGCCCGAACAAGCTCTGCGATCACCGCCGCCTCCATTCCCCGAACGATGAGGTCGAGCTCCGATCGGCGCTAACGGCGGATGAACCGGCGTTCTATGGCACAGGGCGGAGGAGGAGAGACTCACTAGCGCACTCCGCCCTTCGGCTCGCAGTGGATCGCCGAACGTGGCCCTCACTGACACCTCCGTCCAGCGAGCTGGACTCCGTGCAGTTCGGGTCGAACTCCCGGTAGCTTTCACTACGGCGGTTTTCAAAACGGAAAATCCTTTGTTTCCGCAAAGCAATGGCTCATTCGCTAACCATCCGAAGACACACCAGAAACTAGGTCATCTCGTAGGGTTACGTGACAAGCGAGTGGGCTAGTTGGGGGTGAGGGATGCGACGAGACGCGACGGGAGAGGACGCGAAGTGACGGTGGATTGGGCAACGAGGGGGAAACGGCGGAGGGGTGGTGAGGTTGGCTGACATGCTTCGGGATAGACCCGCGCCGAATCATTGACCAGCCTTTGGGCTGTCGCTCTCAGTCCTTGCTCCCTGTCGATTGCGGCGCTCTACCAGCCGCTGTCTTGCGGCCTCGACTGCCTGTTTCACGTCCTCCACAGTAGCTAGGCTTTTCACCTTGGCCGAATCTTCAATCTTGTAGACGTCACCCAGAAAGATCTCGTCTTGGTTCGCTGCCGCTTCGCGAAAGGCGTTCACAAGCACGACCTGGATGGCGGCTGCCTCGCGATAGTTCCGAGTCTTCTCAAGTTCAGCCAGGGCCTCTTTAGAATTCGCCTTGATGGTGGCCAACTTCGCATCAGCCTCGGTTGCTGCCGCTGCAGCCTTGTCGCTCGAGGTCCGCGCACTCTCAGCCTGCTCGGAAGCCGTCTTTGCGCTGCCGTCCGCCGCAGCCTCCGCGCCGCTCGCGGCGTCAGCCGACTCCTTCGCCGCCGCAGCTTGGCGCTTTGATTCCTTCATGGCTGCGTCCAGTTTCTCAGACGTACTATTCAGCTGGTCGCTCAGGGCTCGCGCAGCCTCACTCTGCTCGTGAATAAAGTCCGCACGAGCCTGAACGCATTGCCGAAAGCGCTCTTCGTCGTTTTGGACGCTAAGGGCGTTTCCGCTTGTTTCTTCAAGCGTACCCGCCGCACGTCCTCTTGCGAAGAAGTACACCGACAAAGCGCCCAAGACGGTACCAGTGACGCCAAAGATGAGCTGCCCCTTCCTCTGAATGAATGTTGGGTCGTCGGGTACCGGCTCTCCCGCTCGCTCTAGCGAGGCCTTCTGCGAGTCCGTGAGCTCCGTTCCGCTGTCAATCCCAAGCGCCGCCGCGAAGGACGCCACCCCAAGAATCCCGCTACCAATGGCGAGCCAAGTGTACCTCTCAGTGGGAGCTTGTTCGATAACCTCTTTGCAGTATCGGTGTCCTGGATAGGTGTGTCTCTGCTTCAGCTGGGCGTACGGCTCATACGGCACGTTGACCTGACATGCGCTGACGAGGGTCGCGGCAGCCAGAGTTCGAAAGATTGCACCCATCACTCACCTCCCAAAGTACACGTGCTAGGCAGCACCGTTAACGTTGCATTTCTCTTGAATACGACAATCATCGCCCACATCGCAATCGACTGACGAACACCCGAATCGACCTATGTCACGGAGCGACTAGGCCCCAACTCCACCCTCAACGCCTCAGCAAACCCCACCGGCAAACTCCGCACCGGCTCATCCGCTAGACCATATTCATCAAAGTTCGGCGGAGCTCCCAACAGGAACTCCATCCAGCGTTCGCGCATCCGCACGGTTCGTTCTAGGCGTTCGTCGATTGTGTTGCGGATGAGTGGCAGTGTGATGTCGAGCGTGGTGTCTGGGCGCCGGAGGCGCTCGCGGGCGACGAGTGAACCAAGGCGGTCGACGCGGCCGACGCGTTGCTCGAGCTGGGCTGGATTCCAGGCGAGATCGTGGTGAATGACGCGGCGGCAGTGGTGGTGAAGGTCTAGGCCTTCTTGCATCACTTCGTTGGCCACCAACACCATTGGGTAGAGCGGCGTGTTGAACGCTTCGCGGAGTCGTTCGCGGCTCTCACCGTCTACGGTGTGCCGGACGATTGCGCCTGCTTTGAGGACGTCGTCGAGCACCTCCTTGCGATGGGCTTCGTCGAGCTTGTCCATGTAGACAAGGAAGCAGCGCAGCTGGTCGCACCAACGGCGGCCGGTTGGCGTGGTCCAATAGCGATCGATGACAGGGACGAGCGCGCGAGCCTCGATGCTCTCGACGTCAACGCCTTGCTCTTTCGCGAACGACAGGAGGTCGGGGAGGAACGGTACGTAGCGAGACACCAAGTAAGCTGCGAGCCTCTCCACGGTGCGAACACGCAAGTCAGCGGGCACATCGAACAAGGGCGACTTGAGGTGAGACCAAAGGTGGACCTTCGGGATCACCAGCTGCGCATCCTCTGCCTTGATGCTCCAAGTCGCGGTCTGGTCACCTTCTGTGGTGAAGCTCTCGACGTCATCCGCTTCAAGATCGAAGCCCAGCAACACGAAGCGTGGATCGAGGATTCGCTCCATCACTTCTGGCTCGACGTCGTCGGCACGACCCGCGTCGCGCAGCGCAAGAGCGGTCGCTTGCTCCACGCAGCGCTTCAACAGCGACCAATCGGCGCGCTCGGCATGGGCCTTCGGGAGCTTGAGTCCGCGGAGGATGTCGTTAGCTCGATCAACGATGTCGCCCAGGTGCTCCTTCGCGAACCCACTCGCCTCGAGAAGGGTCGGCACGTAGCGCTCTCGCAACGCGAGGTACAGCGCGTCCTGTGGGCGCTGAAACCGGTTGCGGAGCTTCGAGTGTCGCCCACGGATTCGAGACTCATCTTCGGTCGTGTCGAAGATGTCTGAAGCCTGCGCTCCGGGAAACACTCGCTGCCAAGCGGCGAGCATGCGGTCATTCCACTCTGCTTCGATCTCTCGCTTGAGCTCATGCAGCGTGGCGACGCGCGCGCAGAAGATGAGCGTCTTCTCGTCATGCTCGGCGGCTTCGACCGCGTCGCGAACAACGTGGGCAACCTTAGGATGTCCGCCGGTCGTGTCCTTCAATTCACCGAGCACACCCTGAAGCAGCTTTCGATAGGCTTCCGCGCTGTCGGCGAAGTTGCTTCGCTCTTCGTCCCTCAGTAGCGCTCCGTCTCGCGCAGCTGCGTAGGAGGACACCATGTTGATCTGGACGGCGGCCTTGTGAGTAGGTGCTTTCGTGCGGAATAGCTCTGCGATGAAGCGCTCGTAGAGCATGAAAGGGACGCCGTCGCCGCCCGTCGCCTGCACGCGCCGGGGGTCGGATTTGCGGTACTCCCGCTTGTCCTCGCGCAGGCTGCGGATCATCCATCCGCGGAAGCCGGGCTCGATGCGTTCCTGCTTCAGCTGCAGCAACCGTCGGCCGTGCGCGACCACAGCTCGCAGCGCGGGGTCATCAGGTTCTTGCTTCAAGCTAGGGTCACGCGCGAACCACGCACTGAAGTCAGCAACGCCCGCGCCGTCCAGCATGCGCCACAGCGACTCGAAGTCGTTGTATGCCTGAGTGTACTCAGCAACATCGTCGAGCAAGCGCTCCGCCTGCTCCTCCAAATCCATCGGGGCGGTCCGTGAAAGCGCGAACAGCGCGAACACCTGGCGTAGCTCGTCGACGGTGAGCTGAAACGGTGTTGCCGTAAGGAATAGCGCCTTGTCGAAACGTCCACCGAACACCGTGCGCACTCCCGTCGCACGCAGCGACTCGGAGTTCTTCAGCTTGTGAGCTTCATCAACGACCAGTAGGTCGATCATCGGGACCAGCTCGCTGAGCACGCGGAACTTCAAGTCTGCGAGCGCAGCATCGACTGCGCGCTGATTCTTGAAGGCGTCATAGCCGCCTTCCTCATAGAGCGCGTTCAGCGACCCCGGTGCCTTGCGATGACTCGCAAGGGCACGCTCGAGAGGACGCTCCATTCTCGCCCAATCGAAGGCATCCAAGAACAACACTTCGTGGTTGGTGACGCGCTCGAGCTGACCGTGGCGATAGCGCTTGAACAGCGCCGCGATCTGATTCCCCGCTAGGCCGTGCTCCGTTGCCCACGCGGAGAGCAAGTACGCTTGGTCGGCGGTAGCGCGACTCCCAGCGAAGACGTTGGCTGGCGCGACGACGATTGGCGCTTCGTCCAGGACGCGAATCAACGACGCCAAGTTCGTGGCGGCGCGCACCTTGTCTCGGAAGCCGGCATACATCGTTCGGGAGCGATCTCCGAAAGCGCGCAGCTCCTTCTCCCACTTCTGGTTCAGGTCGGGCCCAGGGGTGAGGATCACTGTTCGGGCGCTTGGGTTCTCTTGTTGTCGCGCGGCAATGACTCCCAGCGCTTCGTACGTCTTGCCCATACCGACTTCGTCGGCGAGCACGACGCCGGGCTGCTCATCAAGCAACGACAGCGCACGCAAGACGGTGTCTTCTTGCCGCTCGACATCGCGCTCGGGCACCGTAGCCCCCGCGTCGGCTCGTGCATCAAGCCGAAGGAAGCCGCGCAGCCACTCCCGGTTTCGATGAGTCACACCTCACCCCCAAACCCGTAGAACTCGCGAACGGCGGAGAGCCAGGGACGCGCGGAAGACTGGGGAGAGCGCTCATCCAGTTCGGCTGCAAGTTCACGAGCGGCTTCGTCGAGCAGCGCCTGTTTGGTTGGCGTGTCAGCCCCATCGGGGAGTTCTACCGCCTTGAGTTCGCGTAGGAGTTCGCAACCGTAGACCCATACCTCATCAGCGGAGAGCTGCTCTTCCGGTACCTCGCGGAGATGCCGCCAAACAGTGAGAACCCCTGTGGGCCCGCTGAGTCGGAAACGGAAAGCGGCTATGGTTGCGGCAAGCTTCAGATCCTCCGCGGCACCCCACCAGGCTTTGAACACATCGGTCGGGCCGAAGCCTTCGCCGAAGACGGCGTCCAGCACGCTGGATAGGCCTTCGATGCCGCGCTGGAGCTTGAGCGTGGCCAAGCGCTCCGCGCCCACTCTCCGCCCAAGCAGCGCGAGGAGCTCTCGCAACCCGAGTTGGGTGAGCAATGGGTTGGTGGGAAGCGCGGCGAGGTCCAACACGCGAATGGGAACCTGCCACTCACGCCCTGCGGAAACGAAGGTGAGCTCCGCGCTCGTGGCGCTGAGGTCGAAGTCCCGAACCAGCATTGGCGAGGTGGGAGCGCCATCGCCTTTCGCGAGTGACCGCTCAAGGTAGCGCAGCTCCCAGTCGCCCAGGCTTGCCGGACCCTCGCTGCGCCAGGTGACTTCCAGCGTCCGATTCTCCGCGTCGTACACCACGTCATCGATCCACGCGGAGAGGTCGACTTCTGTCTCCATCGACTCTCGTTCGACGAGTTCAACGCCGTTCAGCTCATACGCAACCAGTGACGGCAGCAGATCATTGAGCGTGATCTCGCCGTCGAAGCGACACAGCACGCAGGCTTCCACATTGCCCGCTTGCTCGAATCCTCGGTCAAGCGCCGCGCGGGAAGCGTTTGCCGAACCAAGCAGCGCGTACGTGTAAGTCTTGCGCCCAACGTCGGCGGTCACGAGCACCGCCTTCGCGTGCAGCGGTCGCCGCTGAGCGTGCCCTGCGGAAAGCTGACTCGTGGGGTGCAGCCAAAGCGACACCGGATACTCCGCCGCGATGCGCTGGAGAATGCGGCGGGGCGCGTGCACTGTTGGTCGACTCACGGGCCATAGGCGATGATCGGCGATCGCACGTTCGCATTCCGAGCGCTCGAACCGACACGACTTCCCGGCGGCGTTGATTGCTTCGATGCGCTTCGCGCTCGCACTCGTAAGCGTGAAGTAGTCCATACGCTCGACTTTGCCGTCCGCGGACTCTTCCAATCGGCGCCAGCCCCAGAGCGATCCGACTGAACCATCGAACGTCGGCAGCTCACCGTAGGGTGGGGACGCGAGCGGCGCGTCGTCCCAAGGCACACCGACATCAAACTGGATGTTGGATCCCGAACGTAGCGCCAGAAGCTTACCGAGGACGGCATGCATCCCGGCCTGCTCGTCGCTGACGGCAAGGTCGTCCTGCTCGAAGAACGGAGCGAGCACGCCGACTCGCGTGATCCGCGCGGATGATGCGATCACTGCGTTCAACTGCTCGAGGAGGCTGGGACCGAAGGTGCTGACGAATCCCACGTCCCGCGACGCGCCCTCATCCGGCACATGACCCGACAGTCGATTCGCAAGTGTCTGTCGAATCAACGGTAGCTGGCTTCCCTGCGTTGCCGCGAGCTCCGCACACTGACCGAGGAACGCATCCACCTCGCGGAGCAGCGTTGCGTCCGCAGGTTCGCTGTAGCGCAGTGTGCGAAAGAAGAAGAGCTCCGTGTTCTGCTCGAGTCCGCTCTTGGTCAGGTTCCCAGAACCGATGGCGAGCCAGGCTTCCTCGTCAAAGAGAGCCAGGTAGACTTTGGGGTGGAACGTGCGACGTCGAACCAAGTGCAAGTCATAAGGCAAGCGACGACCAGGCCGGCGTACCGACGCATCCACGAAGCAGACGACAGGGGTTGACTGGAGTGCCGCGACGGCTTCCTCATGGTAACGGCCTGCGTCTTCCTCCGGATCGCCGCTGAGCCGCAACACCACACGCAGCACGTCGTCTTCGAAGTACGCCGGGTCGAAGGTGTAAGAACAGAACGCGGCGCCGAGGCACGGCTGGTCTGACGCGAGTAGCTGGTCCAGGAAGCGGCGTTCGACGAGCTTCATTGCGCGCCCTCCGCCGAACTCGGGACTTCGAAGGGAAGGCGACCGAGATCGGTCAGCAGCGTACGCACGACGTCGAGCTTGAAGGACGGATAGCGTGGTGAGTCTGGGCGCGCGGTGTAGGACGTGACTCCGAGCGTGAGCTTGCCCGACTGCTCACGTATCCAGCTCGCACCTCGGCGGCGGTCCCGTTGCACGGCGCCGTGATAGGTAAGGAGTAGATCGAGTGCGTCCGAAGCGTTCGCGGCGACTAGGTACTCCGCGAGGCGAAGGCACGCGGCGCCATGCATCGGAAAGCGTCGGATCTCCGCGACGGCGGGAGCGTCGAGCAGTACCCGACACGCATCCTGCAACTCGGACAGCTGAACCTCCCCAAACACGCTCTGCACGACGGCGGCGCGGTCCACGATCCAGCCGCCCAAGTCGATCGTGGAATAGACGCGATCGAAGCTGCCCAACAACAGCTGCATGAAGTCGCCGAACGCGCGTGCCGTGATCAGCAGCGCTTGAAGCTCGGGTGACGTCGGACCGAACTGACCAGCGATCGCGCCGTCGAGGATCTCGCGCGGCGTGAGGACATCGACGCGCGTAGCCGACTCGACGATGTGGCTCACCGCGAAGGTGTGTGGATCCCGCGCCCTCTCAAAGAGCGCAGCGTACAGGCGTTGTTGTTGTTCCGTGCGGTGCAACTGAATCAACGCTAAGAGCCGGGAGCGCTCGCCGACCTTGCTCAGCGTCAGGTTGACGTGCTTGCGCGGGAACTTGGTACGGTCCTGTTCGAGAACGAGCTTCGCGAACTCCTCGTAGCGACCCGTGTGCTTGTTGGCGCCGGCCTCGTCCCAGAAGTTCGCGATGATTTCCATAGCCGCAGGCGTCGGCCGAATGCCTCCGTCTACGACTAGACCAGAGCGTCGGAGCGGCACCAGGTACGCGCCGAGGTGACCCAGCTCTAGCTGACGGGAGATGAGCTGAAAGTCGAGCGGCAGCTTGTCCCCGGTTTCCCTCCACGCCTTCGTCGCCCCACGCACACCGCGCATCGCGTCCCAATCGCCGCGCGGCAACGGCCCCTGGCGATACTCCAGTGTCGCCAACGCCCAAAAGCGCTCCCAACGCTCGAAGAGCTCGCGGCGTGCTTCATCCGTTGGTGGGTAGTCGAACTCCTCGGTCGCGCGATGCACGAGGTCGAGCCCGTAGAGCACCATCGCGTACGCCTGAGCGCGAGTGGAGCGCGTCGTCAGTCCTGGGAGCAGCAACAGCCCGACTTGCTGAGCCACGTAGTCGAGACCCAACGGATCTTCCGTGGTCATCTCGCTGGAATCGCTGACTGGCGCGGTCCAGTAGAAGGATCGGTGGGGTTGGGTGAGGGTAGTCAGTTGGAGCATCGGTGCCGTCACTCACCTGCAAGCCGACACTCGAGGACGCTGTGCTCCACGACTGCAAACATTGCAGCGCGCTCAGAAGGGCGGAGCGCAGTACCCTTCAGAGTAGGGGAACTCGTCCACTGCTGGCTAGCCATTTGTACCTGGAAACATTCCTGTGACGAGCCACAGAAGATATCCACAGGGTTACTCTACGGAAGGCTTGCGCTTCCACGCGTAAGCGCTTTGACCGTAACGAGTTCGAGAACGCCGATTCCTACAGAGCAGTACAAAGCGCGACACCGCTCCTTGGGTTCAAGGCGTCGTTTCACCACCGGGCTCGCCGACAATGCTTCCTGGCTGAGTCACGGACGACCTACGGAGCTCGGTTCGTCAGAGCTTCGCCTAGGCTCCTCTGCATATGTCGAGGCTTCGTGCGACCACACCCGCGAGTCCCCATACCTGATCGACGCTATCAATGTAGATTCTGGAAGCACCGAAAGCGGCCGGCGCCTCTTCGATCTCGAAGCCGCCCGCTAGCTCGCGCGCTTCCTCTACCGGAACCAACGTGGTGACGGCCTTCCGACGACCGCCGCTGAACAAACGGATAAACCACTTCGTTGGCGCGTTGAAGCTCACGTTGAAGTAGGTCTGAGTGTCTCGATACAGAATTGAATCCGGCGCTTCCCCGTTCCGAACGCAGATGTCGCGCACCTTCTGGTGAAACTCGAGCTCTTCCTCAGTCGTCTCGATGCCCTTGGAGGCCAACGGGTCGCCAGCTTCGTCTCTTTGCATGTCAACGCTAGGAAACGGCGCTGGTTCAGGGGTCAGACTAGCCTCAGCTGGCCGGGAAACCTCGTTGATCCGGGTTCGCAGATTCGCCAAGAAGTCGTCGCCGATAGTCCGGAGAATGGCAGGCTGAATCGCCTCGCGGGCGATGGTTCCAAGTCTCTCGAGAACAGCCTGGGTGCGCTTACCGTGGTAGATCCCATCACTCAGCCACTTGATGAACTCTTCGTCCGACTCAGGGTTCCGAAGGATGCTGACCACCTTCTCGATCATCTGCTGGCGGTAGTTGCTGTCTTCAGCATCCGCCACCAGTTTTTCTGTGCGGAATTGTTCTTTGCTGAACTTGCGAAGAAAGCTAGCGACTGAGTCAAAATCGAGCTTCGGATCGGCCAGTGAGAAGGAAAAGAATGGGTTCTCGTCCATTACGTTCGGGCTGACGAGGTCCCCATAAAAGAGGTAGTCGCATCCGTCTGTGATCACGCCGAAGCGAAGGGATGGCATCTGACTCATGTACCGCGCGAGCTGAGGCGAGCGCGCACGAACGTCGAAGCCGAGCGGCTTGGCTTCGATGACCAGCATAACGCTTCCCCCCGTAGGGTCGAAAATGGCGTAGTCCATCCTGTCGGGCAGCCGCTTTCCATCATTGGCAGTGAACTCCGCTGTGTACTCCAACCGCACTTCTCGGGGGTTGCTCGGGTCATAACCAAGGGCGGTAATGAACGGCACGATGAGCGACGCCTTGGTCATCTCCTCATTGGTGATGAACTCCCTATTGTCCTGGTATCGACGCGCGAGGTCGCGCAAAGTCTTCGCGTCCATGTTCCTGTGCCACACCGGGGGTGATGACCGGGTGGATCCGAGATTATCCGGAGGCCAATCCTCGGAAGTCAACCGACCAAGCCGCGGATGCCCATCATTTAGTCCTACAGAAACCACAAAGCGCACCTAACCAGGACTTGTTCTTCGGCAATATCCGCATGGCATTGATGGAACAGTGAAGGAACGTCCACCACCCCGAGCTCGCTGGGGCTGGCGGAACCAACGGTCTCTTGCCGCCAACCAGTGCACGTAGGCGTTGCTAGAGCCCGAACACGGTGCTCCGCGGTAGGAGCAGGTCGCACCGGTCGCGCTTCCACGCGTAACCGGGAAAGCTGTGAAGCGACGATTCTTAGCCGTCAGCAGAGTTTCAGGCCTGGGTCCTAGAGCCGAGTAGTGGTTGACGCGGATGGTCGCGTGACGCCGAAGGAGCGTGAGCGGTTGATGGAGTTCCAGGCGGTGCTTGGCCGGTGGCCCCCTTCAGGGTTCCGTTGCACTAGACACCCCCGCCCGGCCCCCGACGTCATTTCGGCCGAACCAGCTGTCCGCGGACCCGAAGTACATCGCCAAGACTCCAAATAGCAGGCAGATGATTATGACCAGGGCCTCATCCAATCGGGAGAAGGAGCGATACCTTGCGGTACCCGTCGAAAGCTTCACGAGTTCCCACTCCGCGGCAAAGAACCGAACCGGGAACCGAACCTCGATCTGGTGGATGATCTTGAACTTGGCGCTGTTGAGCTGACGATGCGACCGGATGGTCTGAAGCCAGTACAGCGCGAAGACGACGCCAAAGATGCACGCGGCAACAAGCGGCCACCTTGCGGACTCCCCTGCGGCCTTCACAACCCACCCAAAGGCCGCCAGCATTCCGCCGACTGCGGCAAGTCCGAATTGATTCGCACGGTAGCGCCACTCGGTGACGCGGAGCGAGCTATCGACCGCCATCTTGTACTGCTCGAGCAGTAGCGCCATGTCGACTTCCTGATCGGGTCGCGACCACACTTGGATTGGGCTCGTCGAGGTGTCCCTCTCAATCACCAAGCTCTCCGGTTCGGACGGTGCGCGCGACTCCTCCATGGCCTAGACGTTTGGCCTTTCCCCTCGCAACAGGGCGGCGACTGTTGGCCATGTCGCCGGGTACATTACCTCATCCGGTGCGGCTGATGAGGGGCGAGTAGCAGGGCGCTGCCGCGAGGCCCGAAGCAGGAAGTAGGGCTTCCGAAGTTCTTTAGCGAGCTGAAGCTCGATGTGCTGCCCCTTCGCTTGATGGGTTTGAACCCCGCATAGAATAGCAACGTAATCGGACGCGGCGATGAGCTTCCGCGCTTCTGCGACCCATGGCTCGCTCAACCTTTCCTTGATCGAGTGATCAACAAAGTCGAACGGGCACTTCGGATCCTTGGATTGAGCTACCAAGCCCTCCTTGACCGACCGATCGTGATCGTAGTCGAAACTGATAAACACCTTGGAACGTGTCATGGGGCCTCAACCTTAATCATCCGCGTGGTACCGGATGTCACGAGCTGCGCGGAATAGCGCTTCTCGACCTTGTACATGCCGACAGCGGTACCGACGGCCGCTCCCCCGAGCGCGCCAAGCACTCCGCTCTTGGGATCCCCCGAAAGAAACCAAGCCATCCCGCCGAAGATGGTACCGAACACCAGAGCATGGTTGGCAACCACTCTGGTGTCTTTCGTGCCCCAGGTCAGTTGCACCCCATGAGCTGCGAGTTCTTGCTGCAACCTGCGAAACGCCCCGATCGAGCAACCGACGAACACGAAGCTCATCAAAGCGGCCCCAGCGGCAAGCGCGCCCACCAGTCGCCGCCGGTCGGCCACCTCCGCAATGTCGAAGAGCCGAGTATCCAACGGATACTCCCCGCGGATAGCCCGTCCGACAGCGTCAACACGCCAGCCCACATGTCGGTAGACATGCCCATCGAGTACGGCTGGCACCGGAAGATGGAAGTCTTGGTGTGGTTGCACGACGACAATGCGCTTGTCCATCTCGACGGCTCGAATCATCTCGTAAGTAGACGTCTCACGGACGTGCAGCCCTGGGGCGTTTACCACGACCACGGCGGTGGAAAATCGGAGTCGATTGTCAATCCCCTGGAGCACCTCAGCCCTCGAACCAGGAAGAGCGCGCTCCGGCAGCACAGTGTAGTGCGCGAGGGCGGGGTCAGCCTCGCGTAGGAGGGACTCGAGACGACGGGCGCGGGGCGCGTCGGTGTATGGATGGATGGCGAACACGTTGGCACGTCGTTTCACTTGCTTGCTCCGATCATCAAGACGCAGCCAGAGCCGGCTCTAAGGCAAACGCCCAGGGACGATGTTTTAGTCGCGACCGATGGCAACGTGTGGGGCTGCAGCCGACCGTTAGCACGCGCGGACTCCCAAGACGTGTCGCAGCTGTGTCAGAAAAGGCCACACGCGGTGCACGTTCTCGCAAGACTCCGACAACTCGAATTTATGCCAGAGGTCGATCACCTCTTGCTCGCTGCCGTTCGGACGCCGACCACCGCCGCCGCGTCCAGCACAGCACGGCATAGCGAGGTAAACGTTCAAGTGCGGGTTCTTCAGGGTGATCGACACGCACGTCTCGAGCCCATCGCGCTTCCGCGCGTTGATGGTCTGCTGAACCCACTGCGCATCTGCGTCTTCTAGCGCGCGCTCCGCG
Organism: Polyangiaceae bacterium; assembly: GCA_020633205.1. NCBI lineage: Bacteria > Pseudomonadati > Myxococcota > Polyangiales > Polyangiaceae > Polyangiaceae bacterium. The sequence goes on along the minus strand of JACKEB010000011.1, from coordinate 247,783 downwards.
CCTCCGATGTTGATCCGATAGTCACAGCTCATCGCCTGCCTCCTTCTGTTGGGTGACGACGGAAGTAGTGATGCGCTTGAATTCGCACGAGACAACAGCAGCCCATTCACTAAGTCCATGATGGACTCGCTGGTCCATGATGGACTCAGGACATGGCGAAGAAGACGAGAACTGAGCCGCAACGAGAGGGGACACTCCGTCTGCTCGCGCAGCTGATGAAGGGGCGGACGCATACGGCCACTTCAGCTGCGAAAGAACTCACGATGAACCGCGAGGGAGCGCTGCGCGTGCTCAAGGCACTGCACAAGCACGTGCCCGGCATCCAAAAGAACGACTCCAGCCAGCCCCATGTCTTCAGCTTCTCCACGAAGGAGATCCACGGCCCCTCGGCGCTCGGAGAGCACGCGTCATTTGCCGCAGGGATATCAGCCACTTTCGGAGCTGCTTTCGCAAGACTGCTTCGCGGCACCAGCTACCATTCGGAGTTCATCAAGCTACGCGACACCGTCGTCGCTCGTTTGCGAACCACCTGGCAGCCTCACTTTGAGGACCTGGGTCGGAAGTTCATCATCCGGTCCGGGGGAGAGGAGAACCTCGATGACCGCTCTGGGCTGCTCGACGACATCATCGAGGCCGTCCTCAAGAACCAGACGGTCCTGATTGACTACACGCGGTTCGACGGAAGTCAGAAGCAACTGCGGGTCTCGCCGTACTCCTTGGTCGTGTACGACGGCCGCCTCTACGTCATTGGGCTCCGGCACAATGACGAGCGGCCCCTTCGCTCGTACAGGTTCGCGCGCATCGCCAACGTCGAGAGGACCGACGAGACCTTCGCGTACCCCAGCGCCAACGAATACAACCCCGATGCACTCCTCCGGGAGAGCATCGGCATCTTCATGGGTGGCGAGGAACCCGTGCGGGTCCGTCTGCTCCTCGCAGAGCCTTGGGCGATCTACGCGCATCACCATCGTTGGCATGAATCGCAGACCGTTCGCGAACTCCCCGACGGGCGTGTTGAGGTGTCTCTTCGCGTGCGCCCCTGTCCGGAACTCGAACAATGGGTGCTGAGCTTCGGGGAGAATGCAGAAGTGATCGACCCTCCCGACCTTCGTGAGGTGATCGCGAGGCGCCTTCGAGCCGCCGCGGCGCACTATGAATCCGCCGGAGAAGGCTAGGCAGGGTACACCACGCACGGAGGACGAACGACCCGCCCGTTGTACCGGAAGAACTGCTCTTTCTCATCCCAATCAGGCGGCAACTTGAGTAAGTGTCGGTGCTCGTTCGCGGTCACCACCGCGGCGATACACAGACGTGCCAGAACTTCGTGAATCGTGTCGACATGACAGTCGCCGCCCAGGATCTTGCGACTCAGGTACGCCTTCGGGACGACGTGTTCATGTTGAAGTCCTTTTCCCCATGCGCTCTGGCGCTTCCGCGAACCCCTACGGTTCTTTCCGTGCAGGTCCCACGCGGCCTGAGTGTGATGGAGGTATCGTAAATCGTGCTTAATGGCGTCACGAACAACGTGGCCGTCGGGATGAATTGCGTCCGCGGTCCAGTACCAAAAGATGCCGTCCAACCGGTTCTTCGCTAGTTCCCGCATGGAATCCCCAAGGTTCGCTAGATTCGCATAGTTGGACGCCCACTTCGCCAGCTCGCGCTTCTCGCGCTCCCCCAGCGGTTTCCAATCCACGTTCTTCCGCTTGCTCATCGGTCGCACCTCCGTCGCTTATCAACCCCCGATGGTCGCACTCGATCGTTCGCCTCACAACGATGGAACAACTGCGAGTGGCGACCGCGCGCCAAACAACAGAACGACGGTGGCGGGTCACGCAGTGCCATGCGGTCGCGACGACCAAGGCATGACATGACTGGGATCATTTCGGCAGTCCATCGATTGAGCCGACGCGAGGAGTGTGGATGGCCGCGAAGTCCGAGACCCGAAGGGTTCTTGAGCTGATGTCGATGGATGACCTCAGGGAGCCATCGACCACTACGACCCCTGACGGGTCCACGGCCACTACGAGACCGCGGCACCACTGGCTTTCAACTGGATTGTCGAGCGTTGACTCGCGATCCTGGCTGAGGTTCCTTGTGGATTCCGCGGGGCGTCGAACGCACGGTGCCCGTCGATTCCAATAGGGGGAGCCATGACCGACATCGATCTAGATGAACTGCACCGGACGGTGCTCGAGGCGTGCAAGCAAGTGACGGCCAGCAACCACTTCGCTCACCACATGTCCAAGGCCTCGATCGAACCTTGGTTCGCTTTTGAGCTGGCCGCTGCGCTAGACGGCAAGCTCGGTCGCGTAGCGTTAGTTGAGCGAGGTGGTACCCAAGGGGCGAATCCCCTCGGCAACATTGACGTTCTGCTCGTGGATCCTCGGCAGGCCAGGCATGAGCGTCGGCTCGGAGCTCCTCCACCACCCTGGGATGGAACAGCGATCGCCATAGAGCTGAAGGCCGCCCACCTTCGCGACAGCGAAAAAGGATATCGCAACGCTCTCGTGAGCGATCTCCTGGAGAAACCTGGCAAGGCGCTGCTCGCAGACAGGCCGTGCGCGGCATGGCTCGGGGTTCTCATCACGACGGACGGTGGCTGGGGACCTAGCGTGCCCGGGGGCGATTTTCTTCAACGCCAGAAACTGAAGCACGACAAGGCCCTCCCGCTCGCTCCCGGTCTAGTGGTCGTCCACACGTCCCAACGCGAACTTGCCTACCGCGAATGGAAGGGAAGCGTTTGGGTTGACCTAGTCCGCAAGACTTGATCCGCCCAAGGCTAGACCCTTGAGGATATTATCCCCACGGCAATTAAGCGCGTTCTTACCAGGTCTTGGGGTTTGGGGGAGAGGAGCCACGGGACGATCTACAGACGGTTTGCAAGCCGACGCTCGCAGATCACGTCGCGTCTTGAACCATGTACCCGAGCCGGCGTCGGCGATATAGTCGGCCCCCTTTGGCCCTCACCCCCTGACCCTTCTAAGCAATGTCCACGAATACATCCCAGCTCGCCGCCTACATCTGGACCCTCGCCGATCTGCTGCGCGGCGACTTCAAGCAGTCCCAATATGGGCGCGTCATCCTGCCCTTCACGATCCTTCGGCGCCTGGAGTGCGTTCTGGAGAAGAACAAGAGCAAGGTCCTCGCGGAAGCTGAGCGCCGCGCCGATTTGCCGGCCGAGGCGAAGGAGAAGTTCCTGCTCAAGGCCGCTGGGGAGTCCTTCTTCAACACGTCGCCGATGGATCTGTCCAAGCTGGGCACCACGGACATCAAGAGCAACCTGACCAACTACGTTCAGAGCTTCAGTCGGGATGCTCGGGAAATCTTCGAGCACTTCCGCTTCGACGAGTTCGTGCAGAAGCTCGACGAGTCCAATCTGCTGTTCAAGATCGTGCAGAAGGTCGTCAGCATGGATCTGCACCCGTCGTCGGTCAGCAACCATGAGATGGGGCTCGTCTTCGAGGAGCTGATCCGGCGCTTCGCTGAAGGCAGCAACGAGACGGCTGGTGAGCACTTCACTCCGCGAGACATCGTGCGGCTGACCACCTCACTGGTGTTCATGGAGGACGATGAAGCGCTGCGCGATCCCGGCATCATCCGCACCATCTACGACCCCACAGCAGGCACCGGCGGCTTTCTGTCCAGCGGCATGGAGTACGTGCATGAGCTCAACCCTAAGGCGGTGATGCGCGCCTTCGGTCAGGAGCTGAACGCCGAGAGCTACGCAATCTGCAAAGGCGACATGCTGATCAAGGGCCAGGATGTGAGTCGCATCAAGCTCGGTAACACTCTAAGCGACGACCAGCTGTACGCCGATAAGTTCGATTACATGCTCTCCAATCCTCCTTTTGGCGTGGACTGGAAGAAGATTGATAAGCAGGTGATCGAAGAGCACACGGTCAAGGGCTTCGACGGCCGCTTTGGCCCTGGGCTTCCCCGCGTGAGCGACGGCTCGCTGCTCTTCCTGATGCATCTGCTCAGTAAGATGCGCGACTACGACGCCAACGACTCCGCGCGGAATGGGAGCCGTATCGGCATCATCCTCAACGGCTCACCGCTCTTCACCGGCGGCGCCGGCAGCGGCGAGAGCGAGATCCGCCGGCACATCCTGGAGAGCGACCTGCTTGAGGCCATCGTCGCTCTACCCACGGACATGTTCTACAACACCGGCATCTCCACCTACGTTTGGGTGCTGTCGAACAAGAAGAGCCCCGAGCGCAAGGGCAAGGTCCAGCTCATCAACGCGGTGCATCTCTACCAAAAGATGCGCAAATCTCTCGGTTCCAAGCGCCAAGAGATCGGTGAAGAAGACATCGCTCTGATCACCAAGACCTTCGGGGAGTTCGAGGCGGTGGAGAGCTACAGCCTCGACAAGGAGCCTGACGAGAAGAGCACTCGCGGCCGCCCCTCCAGCAAGAAGGCCGAGAAGAAGACCTTCGGCTGCAAAATCTTTGCGAGCCATGAGTTTGGCTACCGCCGCATCACGATCGAGCGCCCACTGCGCCTGAGCGTTCAGTTCACCGGCGAGCGCCTGGAGAGCCTACGCTTCGACAACGGAAAGCTCGGCCCGGCGATGCAACGGCTCTACGAGGAGTTTGCGGGGGTTTGGGGGGAGAGGGTTGAGGCGGGGAGCTCTGGCAGCCGATCGGGTAGGAAGGGCGACGCCTACGGTGATTTCTCTGCGGCAATTGCCGAGGCGCGCCAACTGCTCAAGGCGGAATTCGGCGACCTGAAGGAGAAGCAGGTCAAAGACGTGCTGAACCAGGAGACTTGGCTCGCACAGCTGCGACTGCTGGAGAAGGGCCGCGCGCTGGCCAAAGTGATCGGTGAGGCGCAGCACAACGACTTCAACACATTTGAGAGTGTATTGAGCAAGGCGGAAAAGACCGCGAAGCTGGCTGATGGAAGCTCTGCCAAGCTCGACCCCAAGGAGAAGAAACAGCTGCTAGACGCGGTGAGCTGGAGCAACCCGGAGGCGGAGCCCGTGATCAACAAGCCGCTCAAAGGCAAAGCCGACCCGATGTACGGAGCCTTTGAGTACAAGGGCAAGGTCGTCTCCTTCAAGCCCGACAGCAGCCTGCGAGACAACGAAGACGTGCCCCTCACCGCGGAAACGGCGCGCGGAGCCAACGTGAACGAGACGAACGAGGCGTACTTCCAGCGCGAAGTCGCGCCCCACGTGAAAGACGCTTGGATCGACAAGAGCAAGACCGACGCCCGGGACGGCGAAGTCGGAGTGGTTGGCTATGAGATCCCGTTCAACCGCCACTTCTACCAGTACGAACCGCCGCGCGATCTGGCGGAGATTGACGCGGACCTGGATGTGCTGAGTCAGGAGATCATGCAGATGTTGCGAGAGGTGCACTCGTGACCGCGGCGCATCTTCCCCCCTATCCGAATCTGGCAGCCATCGGCGTGCCGTGGCTTGACCGCGCGCCATCGCATTGGAAACCGGTGCCAATGCGATACCTGGCATTGGGGACAGGCACGCTGTTTCTTGATGGCGACTGGATCGAAAGCAAAGATCTCGCGGAGACGGGTATCCGGTACATCACCACCGGAAACGTCGGAGAAGGAGTGTACAAAGAACAAGGCTCAGGATTCATCACGGAGGCCAAGTTCGAGGAGCTTCAATGCACCGAGGTTCTGCCTGGCGACATGCTTGTCTCAAGACTCAACCGCCCAATTGGCCGAGCCTGCGTGGTACCGGAACTGGGATGCCGGATTGTGACTTCGGTCGACAATGTGATCCTGCGAGCGTCGCCCCAGTATGACCGATCGTACCTGGTCTACTTGTTTTCCTCTCAAGACTACTTTCGGCACACGGACAACCTGGCCCGTGGAGCGACAATGCAACGGATAAGTCGAGGACAGCTGGGGAGCGTTCGGGTAGTGGCTCCGCCCCTCGAAGAACAAACCCAAATCGCCAGGTTCCTCGACTACGAGACCGCGCGGATTGATGCGCTGATCGAGAAGCAGCAGCAGCTCATCGAGTTGCTCAAGGAGAAGCGCCAGGCGGTGATCAGCCACGCGGTCACCAAGGGCCTAGACCCCAAAGCACCCATGCGCGATTCTGGGATCGAGTGGCTGGGGCAGGTCCCGGCTCATTGGACAGTGAAGAAATTGCGATACTTCGCAACCATCCTCAGAGGAAAGTTCACCCACCGACCGCGCAACGATCCCGCCTTCTACGACGGTCGCTTCCCTTTCGTACAGACTGGCGACATCACCGGAGCGTCAAAATATATCACGACCTACAAGCAGACCCTGAACGACAGGGGAGCGTCAGTGAGCAAGGAGTTTCCGCGTGGTACATTGGTAATGGCTATCGCTGCGAACATTGGCGATGTCGCTATCCTGGATTTTTCAGCCTATTTCCCAGACAGCGTTGTCGGCCTTCTACCAAACGCCACAAGCGACGTGATGTTCCTATACTACATGATGCACGCCATGAAGCAGCCGATGCTCCAGCGGGCAACCATCAGCACCCAGCTGAACCTCAACGTCGACCAGATTGGATGGCTCACCTCCGCGTGCCCGCCAATTGATGAACAGCGTCGGATCGCGGCGTACTTGGATGACCTCCTTTCCAGAATTTCCCAGCTTGAGATTAGAATCGCAGATCAGCTCGAACTCCTCCAAGAGCGCCGGACCGCGCTGATCTCCGCTGCTGTCACCGGCAAGATCGACGTACGCAACTGGAAGGCCCCTAAGGCCCAACAAGAGGTCGCATGACTGCTAGCTCTGCCGAAGCCGCGTTCCAACAAGACATCATCCAGGAGATGCTGGAAGGCGGCTGGGTGCAGGGCCACGCCAACGGGTACGAGCGCAAGTCTGCGCTGTACACCGAGGATTGCTTGGCGTTCGTGAAGCAGTCCCAGCCCCAGACCTGGCAAAAGTACCAGCAGCTGTACCCCGCGGATCCAGAAGCGGCGTTCTTGAGCAAGCTGGCGAGCCAGCTTGGCAAGGTCGACCCCAACGCCTCAGACAAACACCTGCGCTTGTACGGCACTCTCGGAGTGCTGCGCCACGGCCTGAGGGACAAGGGCTGCCACTTCAAGCTGTGTCAGTTCAAGCCGGACCATGGCTTGAACCCAGACACCTTGGCCATGTACCAGACCAACATCCTGCGTGTGGCGCCCGAGCTCACCTATAGCCCGTACGCCACCGCGCAGCACCTAGCTGCCTCGGGGAAACAAGCCAAGGCCTGGCGCATTGACCTGGTGCTGTTCGTCAACGGGATCCCCGTTGCGACCCTGGAGCTGAAGAGCGAGTTCAAGCAAGACGTCGACCGCGCCATCAAGCAATACAAGAAGACACGGCTCCCCAAGGACCCAGTAACCAACCAGCCAGAGCCGCTACTTACCTTCAAGCGCGGCGCCTTAGTTCACTTCGCCGTCAGTCAGTACGAGGCGTGGATGACCACCCGCCTCGACGGGGACAACACCCGGTTTGTCCCCTTCAATCGGGGCACTTCAGAACAGGGCGCGGGCAACGACACGCCGGAAGACGAGACGCGCTACGCCACCGACTACCTGTGGCGCGACGTGCTCTCCACGGACAACCTTCTAAACATCATCGGTCGTTTTATCCACTTGGAAATCAAGACCGTCGAGGCGTGGGACGGCAAGAAGACGAAGGAAGAGAAGCTGATCTTCCCTCGGTACCACCAGTGGGATCTGGTGACCAAGCTCCTGGCAGCCAGCCGCAGCGAGGGCCCCGGCCACAAGTACCTGGTCCAGCACAGCGCGGGATCCGGCAAGAGCAATTCCATCGCGTGGACTGCCCACCAACTCTCGTCGCTCTACACAGACGATGGCCAGAAGGTGTTCCACTCGGTGATCGTCATCACCGATCGCACCGTCCTAGACTCCCAGCTGCAAGACACCATCTACCAGTTTGAGCACCAAGACGGCGTGGTCGGTCGCATCAACCAAAACGAGGGGCAGGGCAGCAAGAGCGAGAAACTCGCCAGCGCCCTCGAAAACAGCACGCCAATCGTCATTGTCACCATTCAGACGTTCCCGTTCGTGCTGCAAGCCATTGAGGACAGCGTCAGTTTGAAAGAGCGTTGCTACGCGATCATCGCGGACGAAGCTCACTCGTCCCAAACCGGCCGCACCGCCAACGAGCTGAAGGCGGTGCTGAGCAAGGGAACTACTGACGGCGAAGCTGAAGAGCTGAGCGCTGAAGATCTCCTAGCGGCCAGCGTCGCTTCACGCCGTGCGACTCAGAACCTCAGCTACTACGCCTTCACCGCAACGCCCAAACCGAAGACGTTGGAGCTGTTCGGTCGCCCCCCTCACCCCCTCGAGCCCCCCTCTAAAAAGAACAAGCCAGAGCCGTTTCATATCTATTCCATGCGGCAAGCGATTGAAGAGGGATACATCCTCGACGTGCTGCGGAACTACACCAGCTACAAGGTCGCGTGGCAGCTGGCGCAACAAGCCACCAAGCCCGACACCGAGGTGGACGCGCGACGGGCCAAGTCCAAGCTCGGCCAGTGGGTGAAGCTGCACGACTACAACATCGCGCAGAAGGTCCAGGTGATCATCGAGCACTTCCGCGAACACGTCTCCGGGCTGCTCGGCGGCAAGGGCAAGGCGATGATCGTCACCGGTAGCCGCAAAGAGGCGGTGCGCTACAAGCTGGGCGTCGACAAGTACATCGCCCAGCAGGGCTACAAGGGGCTGACCGCCATGGTGGCCTTCTCGGGTGAGGTGGAGTTCTCCCCACAAGACCCCAACACCGAAGGGCTGCTCGGCGAGAAGTTCAGCGAGACGCGCATGAACCCCGGCCTCAAGGGCCGCGACATGCGCAAGGCCTTCGACACCGACGACTACGCGGTGATGATCGTGGCGCAGAAGTTCCAAACCGGCTTCGACCAGCCCAAGCTGTGCGCGATGTATGTGGATAAGCCGCTAGGCGGAGTCGAATGCGTGCAGACGCTGTCACGCCTCAACCGCATTCATCCCGGCAAAGCGGAGACCTACGTTCTGGACTTCGTCAATGACCCTGAAAAGGTACTTGAGGCCTTTCAAGAGTATTACCAGACGGCAACGCTGCTGGACGTGAGCGACCCGGATCACATCTGGGAGCTGGAGGAGAAGCTCAAGCAAGCGGGCCTATTCCAGATGAGCGAGGTGACGCACTTCTCCGAGATCTTCTACCTGAAGAGCAAGAGTCAGGCGGCGCTGAGCAACGTGGTGAAGCCCGCGGTGGAGCGCTGGGAGAATCGCTACAAGGAGGCGCAACAGGAGGCACACAAAGCTCGTGACCTCTTCGAGCGCACCAAGAAGACCGGGGACGCGGTGCTCATCGCCAACGCCGAGGGCGAGCTCAAAGAAGCCCGCAAGGAGCTGGATTTCCTCGGTGGCTTCAAAGCCGACTTGCGCACCTTCACTCGCTACTACGAGTTCATGAGCCAGATCGTGGACTACGCCAGCACCGACCTAGAGAAGCTCAGCCTGTACGCGCGGCACCTCTATCCATTGTTGCGTGAGAGCAGCGTCGCCGACGACCCCATCGATCTGTCATCGGTGGAGCTCTCCCACTACCGCCTGAGCAAGCTGCGGCAGCAAGACTTGCTCCTCGTTCGCGACAGCCAGCAAGGCCTGAGCCCCGCCTCAGCGGTGGGCACCCGCAAGGCTCGCGACAAGAAGGAGGAGTTCCTCTCCCAAATCATCGCTCGCCTCAACGAGACCTTCGTCACCGACGGCCTCACCGAAAACGATCTGCTGAACTACGCCTACACCGTCCGCGACAAGCTCAGCGAAAACCAGTCGGTGATGATGCAGATTCAGAACAACGCCCCGGAACAAGCAATGCTCGGCGACTTCGCCAGCGCCCTCGACGACGCCGTAATGGAATCCAGCGAAGCTCATCAGAACCAGATGAACCAGGTGCTCGCCAACAAAGAAGTGGCGGCAGGGTTCGGCCGCATCGTGTTCGACATGCTGGTCGCGCAGATGAAGGCGAGCCAAAAGGATGCTGTCCCGGAGAGTGGTCGGGGCTAGCTGAAACTCGCCGGCCGGCTGCTTCTCTCGCCTTTAGGGTGGTGCTAGTCTTCCAGGATGACGAGCGCCAGCAAGTTCTTGGAAGCCGTTCGCAAAGGCCGCCCAGGCGGGAATGATGGCCCCGAGTCTGAGGCTGATTATTGGACTCGCCAGCAAGAACAGTGGGTTGCCGATCTTAGAGCACTCCGAGAGTCTATTCGCGGTTGGCTGGAGCCCCTGACTACGGAGAGAGCAGTCAGGCTTCAGAACATCGATTTCTCGACCACTGAGCCAAACCTCGGGCAGTACATGGCGCCGGGACTCGCCATCGAGATTCTGAGTGACCCGCCCAAGCGGGTTGAACTGCGACCACGAGGGATGGGGATTGTCGGTTTCGTCGAGCCTGACGGAACACGGATTGTCGGAGCGAGCGGCCGTATCGATCTTGAGTGCGAGTTCCGACGTGAAACTGTCCTGCGCTTTCGGGAAGAAGGCGGCACGCGGTGGTGCTGGTTCGCAGGTGGTAAGAAGGTCGAAGTCGACGAGGCGAGCTTCTTCGATCTCTTGGGTCGCGTCACGAACATCCACTCAGAGTCATGACGCCCGACGAGGCGCACGAGCTGTACCTCAGAGAGATCGCGGTTTTGGAGGCAGAGGGCCAGAGCGCTAACGCCACCCGAGACGCCAATAATCTGTTCTTCGGATATCCCTACGATGACTACATCGCAGCGCTCCGCGCTGTTCGAGATGAGGTCGAGGAACGAGCCTACCTAGCGATCGTTGCCGCGACGGAAGGCGTGCTGCAGCAAGACTTCCGTGCGCGGACCCGCATGAAGGCGAGGGTGCCGTTGAGCAAGACCGCGAGAACTCTGCTGAGGAACCGCGAGAAGGACGGGCGACGAGTTGAGCTCGAAGACATCCTGGATGCGTGGGCCCGCGAGGTGCTCGGACTGAAGGCGGTGATCGGCGAGTTCAAACAGCTAATGACCCATCGTCACTGGCTGGCCCATGGTCGCTACTTCGTCGACAAGTGCGGCGTGCCAACCGGTCCTGACTTCGCGTACGCTCGAGCGTGTACGCTGCTCGACCAGCTTCGTAATGTCGACCCCGCGTTTCCACTCCGCTTACCCTCAATGACCTAGCTGATGTCCCATCACAGGCAACCAGCGAGGCTCACCCGCGCGTTCCGCGCTTCGGCTCGCAGGGGCTCGCCCAAGTCTCTGAGCGGCCGAACGTCGCACGGTCGCCGCACACGCCAGTCGCACCTGCGCAACTGCGGCGTCCCCCGCTGCGCAGGTTCCGAGCCGAAGGCGAAGGCCACTCCAGCACCTGCCTCACACCGCAAGACACCACAACGCGGAGGAGGAGAGATTCACTAGCGGCTTCGCCGCTTCGGCTCGCAGGGGCTCGCCGAACGTGGCCGTCCGTTGACTCGTCCAGCGCGCTGGACTCGTCCACTCCCGGTCGAACTCCCGCGGACCGGCAATCTCTCCTCCGAAGGCAACCTCAGCACGCGCTTCGCGCGAGCTGAGGTTGGCGGAGGAGGAGAGATTCGAACTCCCGGTAGCTTTCACTACGGCGGTTTTCAAAACCGCTGCCTTCGACCACTCGGCCACTCCTCCGGTCTCGACGGATCGAGGTCACGTGGTTTGGACCAGAGGCGTGCTTCAGTCAAGATTTGCGCTCAAAGGGCGGGGATTTCGGCTGAATTTGGGCTCTTTTGGGTCCTGGCACCGCAGCTCTCAGGGCTTTTCAGGGGGCTGCGGGGGGGTGGGGTGGGCGCACGGGAGGCACCTGGTTGTCCTCACCCCCAAACCCGGATTTTGGGGCATATATCCTTGGGGATACGCGCGAGGTGCAACCTGGCGATCCGCGGGCAGAACCTAGGCATCGCTCGTATCCGCGCTGAATGGCTTGCGAAGCTGCAGGCACGCCGCTAGTCTCCTCCTCGGCGTGAGAACCACGCCGCTCTATGACCTACTGAACCACCGCTTCGTATCGCTCGCCGTCGACGCCGCTGTTTTGTGAAAGCGGTCTCAACGTGCGCAATTCCGTGTGGTTTTTTCGGAGGTCGTATGCCTGCGTTTCTGTTCTCTTTGTTGAACGGCTTGATTCTGCCGTTTTGGTTGTTGCTCATCGTGGCGCCGCGCTGGCGCTTCACCCAGCGCATCGTGCATGGCGCTGCGGTGTTCTTGGTGCTCGGCGTCGTCTACGGCGTGTGTCTGTTCAAGAATGGGCTCGTGCCGCTCACGGATCTCGAGAGCGGCATGCGGGCGTTTCAAGAGCCGTGGTTGTTCCTGGCGGGCTGGACTCACTACCTGTCTTTCGACTTGATGGTGGGGGCTTGGGTGAGTCGCGATGCCCTGCGCCACGGGGTCAGCCATTGGTTCGTCGTCCCGAGCTTGCTCTTGACGCTGAACCTCGGGCCCCTTGGGTTGTTGCTGTATTTGGCGGTTCGCCTGGTGGTGAAGAAGCGTTGGTCACTGGCTGAGGCTTGACGCAGGCCGTTTCTGCTTGGAACGGGACCCATCGTCGGCGCATCGTTGCCGGCGATGGGACGCTATTGGTGGGTCGCAAGCGTGGCCGTGTTGGCGCTGGGGTGTTCGCCTCGGGCAAAGCCAATTCAAGATGTGCCTGATTTGCTGCCCGATGCGGCGCCTCCAGCTTCAGCCTCGAGCAGCGATCCCGGCAGCCAGAAGCCGGCTGAAGAGTCACCGGCGGTGGCGGAGATCGAGCGCGCCGCCAAGGCGCTGGAGAATTGCCGCCCGGAACCGGTGGGTGCGTACGAGAACTGCACCGAGTGGGAAGAGTGGAGTCGGCGCCGCAGCGACTGGTTCGATGGCAAGGACCGCGATGAGCTCTTGATTGGCTTGCTCGCGTCAGAGCACGCGGCCGTTCGGTATGCCGCAGCGGATGCGTTGAGCCTGTGCACGCGCTTTCAGACGGACAAGGCGCTCGCGAGCAAGCTGTTGACGGCGATTGAGAAGGAGCAAGACGCGCAGGTGGGTCCCGCGCTGGTGCGCGCGCTGCAGGTGCTCGACTTCGCCAGCGTCGGGCTCTTGGATCGCGCCCATGGCATCGTGAAGGCGCACCCGAACAAGGCGCTCCACCTCGCGGTGGTGCAAGAGGCCGGGCTCATCCCGGAGACGGCGGCCATCCTGCTTGGGATGTATGACTCGGCGGACGTCGAGCTGAAGCGCGCCATCGTCCAAGGTGTTTTCCTCGGGGAAGAGAAGAGCGCCTGCGCCGTCTACGCCAAGGCGCTCAAGAGCGGGGACAACGACATGGCGGACGATGCCGTGGCAGCCATCGCGACCACGAATCGTTGTCAGGACTTGCTGACGCCTGCTCTGGCTTGGCTAGGCAAGCTGAAGGAGCCACCCGCGGACTCCAACGTGGGCGAGAACATCGGCAACCTTTGCGCCTGGCCGGGCAACCCGCGTCAACACGCGCAGCTCCTGGCTCAGGCCAAGCGCCTGGCGATGAGAGGGCGCCCGGAGATCCGTAGCGGCGCGCTCAAGTCGGTGATGCGCTGCGACGCGAAGCTCGGCCCCGGGTTCGTGCGGGCCTTCACCAAAGACAAGGACCCGAAGGTCGCCGAAGCCGCACGGAAACTCTTGGCGGAGCCGCCGGGCCAAGCACACATGGATGTACTCTGATGCACTCGCGCAGTTTGTTAGCAGCCCTGTTTCCGCTCGTCGTTGCGTGCGGGGGCCAGTCCCCAGCTCAATCCCCACCGCCCACAACGGCAAAGCAGCCCGCAACAGCGACCCCGGAGGCGCCAGTCGAACCCGTGAACCTGGAAGATCCAAGGCTCGTCCAGCTGCGGGCGCTAGCCGACGAGCTCGCGCTCTGCACGGAGCCGAGCGACTCTCGGGAGTCCTGCCCCCGCTGGGAGGAGTTTCTGGCGTTCGACTGGGCCGCTCCAGATGCTCCAGTCTTGTACCTCTTCGCCTTGGTCGGCTCCCCGAATCCAGTCCAACGGCAGGTCGCGGCTTATGCAGTGACTCAAGCCAAGGCGCTGAAGCGGTACCCAGAGCTCGCGACCAGGGTGCTCGACGTCATGGAGAAGGAAACCGACGACATGGTGGCCGCGGCGTTCGCGCCACTGATCGATGAGCTACTCGCCAACCCGAAAAACCGCGAGCGCCTCTACGCCCTCATCGAGCACCACACGAATCCGGGTGTGCGCTCCGTGCTCGTCGACGCTCTGCAATACGACTCCAAGGCGGGTCCGCTGCTGTTGCGCATGTTCGATGCGGCCGAGCCGGAGGTCCAAGAATCCATCGTGCGCGCCGCCACGTTCGCCGCACCCGAAGTTCGCTGTGGAGTCTACGAGAAGGCGTTCGCCACCCGAAGCTCGGGACCTGGTGAGTCGGCGTTAATCAATCTGGTCAGCGTTGAGGATCACTGTCCCAAGCAGTGGGACGCCGCCATCGCCTGGCTCGAGACCAGCGAGCTCTCCAAAACGACACCGCATTTCCCGGACGAAGATGAGGATATGGACGAGGCCATGTCCCCCGAAGGGTTCTCCGCAACGAATTCGATTGGTGACTTCTGCGGGCTGAAGGTCAGCGCTGCCCAACGCGCTCGCCTGCTCATGCAAGCCAAGCGCTTCAGCAAACCGGAAGGTCCTCCGGAGCTGCGCGTGAACGCACTCAAGTCCGTCCTGCTGTGCGATCCCAAAGCCGGGCGCGCGTTCGTGAAACTGTTCACTGGGGACTCCGACGACAAGGTTGCCGAAGCCGCACGGAAATTACTTGGCGTGCCACCTCAAGCCAGCGCGAAGAGCACCCAGCCGTAAAGCGCCTGCTTGATGAGCGGCTGATTCGATCTGACAATGCACGGGGAGACGGGTACCAGCGTGAGGTTCGTGAGCGGGTTGGTTGGACTGATTGGGCTGCTGACTGCGTGTGGGTCAACCCCAGCCCCCCACAGCACGCAACGTGGCCCAATGGCAAAGGAGCGTCCAAGCGCTGTCGCACCCGAACCCGTTGCGGCGCCGGACGACCCTCGACTCAAGGAGTTCAGGAGCGCAGCCGAGAAGCTCGGTGCGTGCAAGCATCCGGCGGAGTATCGAAACAAGTGCCCCGGAGCGAAGGAGATCTGGGCCATCGATTGGGCTGCGGAGGGCGCGCCGATCGCCGAGCTCGTCCAGCTGCTCCGCGCTCCGGCTCCCGCCCAGCGCCAGGCCGCGATCACCACCCTCTATCGGTCACCACACGCAATCGCGAGCGAAGCCATCGCCGCCGCAGTCGTGGACGCAAGCGTAAGCGAGAGCGACCCCGAGGTTCGACACAGGCTCACTCAGTTCATCGCAAAAGTGGCGCTACGATATCCGGAGCTACGGCGGCGAGCCTACGATTTGGTGAAGCGTCACCCCGAACTTGCTTTCCGCGAGGATTTGATTGATTCCCTGACCAACGACGCTGGGGTTAGGCCGCTTCTCCTGCGACTCTACGACCAATCCGACGGTTCGATACAAGGCGCGATCGTTCGCGCACTGCGCTTTGCGGAACCGAAACAGCGTTGCACCATCTACGCAAAGGCCATCGCGGGTAAGCCGCGGCTACCTGCGGAGCTCGCATTCGATGGCCTGGCAGCGGACCTGGACGACAGCTGCTCATCGAGCTGGGACGCAGCGATCGACTGGCTGGCTTCCGTGGAGCCGCCCAGCGAGGAAGAAGACGAGGAGGACATTGAGGAGTTCACTCTCTCAGAGTCGATAGGGGACTTCTGTCGCCGCAAGCTCAGTTCAGGTCAACGCGCGCGCTTGCTCAAACAAGCGAAGCGATTCAGCCAGGGCAAGGCGGCAAGCGACGTGCGAGCAGAGGCGCTGGCGAGCGTGCTGATCTGTGACCCCAAAGGGGGGCCCGCCTTCGTGCGCAAGTTCACGAACGATCCGGACGAAGGCACCGCAATCTCCGCACGCCAACTCCTAGAGCGGGGCGCGGCCAAGCAGTGAAACGCATGCCTCACCGGTTGCCAACTTCAGGAGCGACCAGCCACTCCGAGGAAACTCCTGGCAGGGCCGCCAGGCCAAGCGCACTTGGACGTGTTGTGATTTCGCGCTCTGCGTTCTCCGCCGCTCGGTCGCTGTTGATTTGCGGGGCCCTGTTCATCTCAACTGGCTTGGGCGCTTGCGGCGCCACCCCTCGGCCCACGGAACCCAAAGCGCTGAGTGTCTCCGAGGTCGATTCGGACGCGGAGGCTGCGCCGCAACCGCTGCACGAAGATCCGCTGCTGGTCCGGCAAATCAACGGCCTCAAAGTGCAGCTCGCGAGCTGCAAGCTGGTGGAAAAGAAGGGGCCTAGCTGCGATGCGTGGAAGGCCTGGCAGGAGCTCGACTGGAGAGAGCTCGAATCCGCGCGCGCGACGCTGTTCAGTCTGCTTGCGTCGACCGACGACGCCGTGCGCTTCGCGGCCGTCTACGCGTTGGCGTCGGACAAGGCGAGCATCACGGACGCCACGGAAGCGAACCAGTTGATCGCGGCGCTGGCAGAAGAACACAACGAGGCGGTG
This sequence comes from Polyangiaceae bacterium, assembly GCA_020633205.1. Taxonomy (NCBI): domain Bacteria; kingdom Pseudomonadati; phylum Myxococcota; order Polyangiales; family Polyangiaceae; species Polyangiaceae bacterium. The sequence continues at coordinate 231,266 of JACKEB010000011.1, read as the reverse complement.
CGCGTGCCCATCGCGAAGTTGGTTGGTCAAATCGACTTCACGCAGAACTCAAAGGCCGGGACGCTTCTGCTGGACCTGATGGACCACGCCCCCGATTCGGATACGCGAACCGAAATGTCCATTCTTGCGCGCAAGGTTCCCGGTGTCGTAGCCCGGGTGCTGCGACGGTTCGAGGCGGCAGCGTACGCAGAACGCCTGTCGATCGTCGTGATGAGCATGTACATCACCGTCGAGGACAACTGCCCGATCTATGACCGCGCCCTCGCGGATGACCAGGTCGCGGAGGCTGCGCTTGGGATCCTCGCCATCGGCTTTTGCAAACCGCTCTGGGACAAAGCGATTGCTTGGATCCCTACGGCAAAGATCGACCCGTTCAACAGCAACGTAGCCACGTCCATCAAGATGCTCTGCAGTCAGCCGGTCAGCGACGCGCAGCGCGCGCTCCTACTGGCGCAAGCCAAACGCCTCACGAAACACAAGAGTTCAGCGAGCCTCCGCGTGGACGCGCTGCACGCTGTCCTGGCGTGCGATCCGGAGAACGGCCGCAGCTTCGTCCGCGGCTTCACCTCCGACCCAGATACCAGCGTCGCCGTCCCAGCACGTGAGCTCTCGCAGCCCCCAGAGCAGGAATAGCGCCCGTGAGCAACGCTTGCACGACGGGGAAGTCGCTGTTCGGCTGACCTCACCCCCAAAAACCGGGGCAATTCATGGGTTTCCGTGACTTTCTGCGGCGCTTGCGTTGACATCGCGGCGGATGGAGCCATCCTCAGACCCACAGTTCGACCACTGGTCTAAACGCTAGTCGGACCACAGGTCGAGCGGCTTCGCCAATAGGCTGCCGCCATGCCGCTTCCTCGATTCTACAAACTGGACCCAGAGCAACGGGAGAACCTCCTGGGCGCCGCCCGCGCGGAGATGCTCGAGCATGGGTATGAAGGCGCGTCGTTCAACCGCGTGATTGAGCGCGCCGGCATCAGCAAGGGCGCGATGTATTACTACTTCGCGGACAAGGCCGATTTGTACCGCACGGTAACGGAAGCGATCGCCGAGGAGGCGATGGCCGCCTTTGGTGAGCTCGGCCCGGTGAGCTCGGCGGCGGAGTACTGGGGCGGCCTGGAGGCCATGATGCAGCGCGCGCTGACGTGGATCACCGCGCAGCCGCAGCTCGCGGAGATTGGCAAGAGCGTGTACGCCAACCAGGGCGGCGTGCTCGATGCCTTGCGGGCTCGCTTGCTGGAGGGCGTGAGCGACGTGCTCAAGCAGGGGCAAAACGTTGGAGCAATCCGCACGGATTTTCCCCTGGGGCTGCTCGCGGAAGCAGCCACCGGGATGATGATGGGGGCCGATCGCTGGTTCGCTGAACACTTCGCGGAAATGCCCGCAGAGGACGTGATGCGGATCTCCTACGCCACCTATGGGTTGCTCAGGCAACTGCTCGAGCCACCTGAAACGCGCCCTGCGGAAACGTAGCAGCAGCGCAGGTGTGAAACGCCTGGCGCACGAGTGAACAACCACCCGCGACGCCGACAGAAAGTGAAAGCAAGAATGCGAATCGCAATCAACGGAACGGGAGTCGCGGGTCCGACGCTTGCCTATTGGCTGCGCCACTATGGTCACGAGCCGGTGCTCTTCGAGAGCGCACCCGCGCTACGCACTGGCGGCTACATCATCGACTTTTGGGGCGTCGGCTACGAAGTCGCGCGCCGCATGGGACTCGAAGCACAGCTGCAAGCCAAGGGCTACGCGATGGACCGCTTGAGCCTGGTGGACGCAGGGGGGGAGGAGACATCGGGCATGGGACTCGATGCCATGCGTGAGCTGGTTGGCGGGCGCTTCACGACGATCGCGCGCGGCGACTTGGCAGCGCTGGTGTATGGCGCTTGTGAAGGCATCGAGTCCCACTTCGGCACCTTCATCGTCGAGCTCCAAGAGGCGGACAGCGGAGTCAGCGCGATGCTGTCGGACGGTACGACCCGTGACTTCGATTTGGTGATCGGTGCCGACGGGCTGCACTCCCACATTCGGCGACTGATGTTCGGTAACACCGACTGCGAGAAGCCCCTCGGCGTTCACGTCGCAGCGTTTCGCGTCGCTGGCTACCCACGGCGCGACGAACTCACGTATGTGTCCCACACCGTGCTGCAGAAGCAGGTCGCCCGGGTCAGCCTGCGCGACGACCAAACGCTCTTCCTGCTAACTTTCCGCTCGGAATTGCTCCCAGATCGATTCAAGCCGAGCAAGGTCAAGCCCAGTGAGATCAAACCCAGTGAGGTGAAGCAGGCGCTACGCCAGATCTACGCGGACGTGGAGTGGGAGATGCCGGAGATCTTGCAGTGCCTCGCCGCGTGCGACGACGTGTACTTCGACAGCGTCAGCCAGATCCATTTGGATCACTGGACCCAAGGTCGTGCGGCATTGATCGGCGACGCCGCGGCTTGTGCCAGCTTGCTCGCAGGGGAGGGCACCGGCTTGGCGATGACTGAGGCCTATGTGCTCGCCGGCGAGCTCCAGCGAGCCAACGGTGACTTCGCCAAGGCCTTCGCGGAATACGAACACAAGCTCAAAGGCTTCCTCGAGGAGAAGCAACACTCGGCGCTGAAGATGGCCTCCTTCTTCGCGCCCCAGTCGAAGTTCGCAATCAAGGTCCGCGACTGGGGGATCGCTCTCGCGTCTTATCCATTTCTCACCAAGCTGGTCGCCGGGCGCTCCATCCGCGACGACTTCGACTTGCCCGACTACCAGTGACCTCGTGGCGCTAGAACGTCAGGCTCGCCCCCAGCATGCCGCCGCCCTGGGTGGGGGCGAAGCCGACGTTCCACTGCGGCTCTGGGGGCTTGCTCTTCGCGTCCTTGTCGCCGTCGTAGTGCTCTGACCACTCCGGCTTGAACGAGGTGCCGAACATCACCCAGCCAATGGGCACGGCCGCAAGCGAACCGAGGAACACCCAAGCACCGGCCTCCGCTTTGCTGTCGTTGCCGCTGACCGCGCCGTTGAGCAACAAGGAGAGGCCGACGCCCATGCCGATGATGCCGCCGACACCCAGCACCAAACCGACGGTGCGATGCTGCGTGGTGTCGGGATCGATCACGATGGTGACGTCGTCTTGAATGTCGATCACCCGGGAGCCGGACAGGAAGGAGTCGTCCCCCACGGTGTAGAACTTGTAGCGCCCGGGCTTCACGTAGGTGCTGCAACGATCGATACAGGAGACGATGGGCTGGGAGTTTTCTGGATCCGCGCGGCGATAGTGTAGCTCGACGCGCACGCCGGGTTCAGCAGACTCCAGCGTCACCTTCACCAAGCCGGCTCGCGCATCGACGGGACCTACGGGGCCTGCTGGAGCCGGGGTGCCGGGCGCCGCACTTCCCCAGCCCGGCGCACCGCCGGAGCCTCCCCAACCACCATTGGTCGGAGGCGGAGGTGGGGGCGGAGGCGGAGGCGGAGGCACAACCACCCCTGGCTCTTGAGCCTGCACTGCGCTGGAACCAGCGAACGCCGTGGCGGCAATCAGTGCCGCAAACGCGCGGCGGGCAATCCAGGTGTAGCCGTATGACATCATTCCTCGTGTTGCCCTGGGCCACAGGGCTGACCCAACCGCGCGACTTTGGGCGCTGTGGGTGCGCAACTCCGCTGAGCTAAGCACGAAGCGTGCCGCCTTGCCTATAGCTTCACTCGCATCCGACCGCGAGGAAACAGACTCAGGCTGCCGCGCGAGCCCCGCGCATCAGTCCAACCAGGCGCAACGTGGTGAGCGCGCCGAGAAGCGCGATACCCGCAGCGACCAAGAACACGGCGCGCCCGCCCTGCGCCTCGTACAGGGTGCCCCACAACAGCGCGCCGCTGCTGCCACCCAGCGCCGACGCCGTACTGAACGCACCTTGAGCCGTCGCCCGGGCGCTCTGGGGCGCTTGCTCCTGGATCACAGCCAGGGCTGACAACCATGTCAGGCCAAAAGAGATCGCGTGGAGCGGCTGCAGCACCAGCGCCAAGCCGAGGCTCGGCGCGGCAGCGAGCAAAAGCCAACGCAGCATGGTGCCGAACAGGCCCACGCTGAACAAAGCGCCCGCGGAGTAGCGCCTGAACAGCGGCGCAGAGAACGCCATCAGGACAATCTCCGCGGTGACGCCGATACCCCACGCAATTCCCACATGGGAACCCGTGCCGCCGAGATCTCGAAGGTGCCGACCAATCACCAGGTCGTAGCCCGAGTGGGACGCAAACCAGAAGAAGGTCACCAGCAAGAACAAGCGGAAGCGGCGAGCGCTGAGCAGCTCCTTCACGCCGTCGTACACCGGCCCGGCGGGCCGCGCCGCACGAGCAGGCATGAACCACGCCGTGAGGAACGCAGCAAACAAGCTGAGCCCGACGAAGAGCGGCAGCCCCGTCGCGCTCTTCACCTCGAGCAGCTGACCAGCGATGAGTGCCATCGCCATGAACCCGAGCGACCCCCATAGCCTGAGCCGCCCATAGTTGCTCGGCGTCTCCATCGCCGACACATCAGCCACCATCACCAGGGGCGAGCGAAAGAAGGCAAACGCGGCGATCAACAAGAGCACCGTGACGAGACTCACCGGCAGCCCGAGACCACCCATCAGGCCGAGCACACCAATGCACAAGACCGCGCCCCCGCAGGCGACGCGGATGATCGCCGCGCGGAGCGCGTAGCGATCCGCGATGTAGCCAAACGCCAGCGGCCCAAAGAAGCTCGCCAGGGGGATCACTCCGGTCACCAACCCGAGCTCCCAGCCGCGGATCCCGCGCGCCTCGAGCCAGCTGGGGAAAAACGGCACGAACACGCCGAGCGCCGCGAAGACAGCCACGTAGTACACGCGCAACAAGGTCGCCGCCCTGGAGGCGGAGATCGGCGCGCCGCTTGGAGGCGCGGCAACGGGAGCGTTCACGATGGCCAAACGCGCCGAGTGTAGCGACCGCCGGGCGCTGGGCAAGGCGCGTCCCACCTCGGTTCCATGGCGGAAACCTATCCACTCCCGGTCAACCGCTCATGGCGGAAACGCGTCAGCCGACCTTCGAGCGCGCGTTCAGCGGGGCCTCGGCGTTCAGCGCAGCCTCGGCGTTCAAATCCGGCTGCCAGCCCTCTGCCAGGCGCTCCAGGGCGAGCTCCGTCTCATCATCCGCGGGGAAATACGTCTCGAGGCTGAGCTCCTGTAGGGTCACGTCCAGCGGCGTACCGATGGCGCTCAAGGTGGTGAACAGATTCAACCTCAGCTCGCCGCGGCTCAGCACCAGGGGGATGAACGGATTCGTCGCCGCGCCCAGGTCGAGCACGCGCCAGGCCGGAGGCACTCCAGGCATGCTGAGCACCGACTGCAAGAGCTGCTTCAGCTGCTTGTCGTCCTTCGCTGCAGCTTCCCGCGAGAGGCGCAGCACCGTTGCGTGCGCGACGGCCTCCCAGTTCTCGATCGACTCCTTGAGGCCTGCGTGAGCGAAGATGGTGTGCACCAGGTTGAGCGGCTTGCCGCTGGCCATCTGTAAAATCGTTTCCGCCGGGAGTAACAAGCCGACCATACGCATGGCGGCTTGATTGCTCATCAGCACATTCCAGTGCCTGTCGAGCACCACGACGGGGTACGGCTCCTGGCGCTCGAGCACGATCTCCAGCATGCGGCGCACCTGGGTGAGCTCCGGCGAGCCGAAGTCCAGTTCAGAGTACCGCGCGGAAAAACCGGCCGCATCCAGCAGGGCGTTGTGTTCCCGGAGCGGCAGGTCCATCGCCTCCGCCAAGCCGAGCACCATCTCCCGGCTGGGGCTCGAGCGCCCCGTCTCGAGGAAGCTCAAATGGCGCCCGCTAATGCCTGCAAGCCCCGAGAGCTCCAGCTGACTCATCCGTCGGTGTTGGCGCCAATAGCGCAACATCTGCCCAAAAGCGGCTCGTTCCACGCCTCCCATCTTACCTCTCCCCCAAACCCAAACCCGTGTAGAGCGCCTACGCCAGTGATTTGCTTACCTGCCAGGTAAGTGTCGTTGGAAGCCAAGCAGCCCAGGCTCCAGCACATGACTCACGACACGAACACCTCGCTGGACCAGAACCTCAACCGTGTGCGGCTCTCCGACGGAGAGCTCGAATACCTCGATGAAGGCAGCGGCCCGGCCGTGGTGTTGGTGCATCCCTTCCTCACGGACACGCGCCACTACCGCAAGCTGGTGCCGCTCTTGAGCCAGAACCACCGTGTGATCGTGCCGCTGCTGCAGCTCGGCGCGCATCGGGTTCCGCTCCCCGAGAGCTCGAGCAACACTCCGCTCGACCTCGCGCGGCGAGTGGCCGAGCTGATCCGTGAGCTGCGACTTGGACCGGTGACGTTGCTCGGGAACGACAGCGGCGGCGCCATCTCACAGATGGTCGCTGCCCATCATCGCGACGTGGTCGCGCGCCTGGTGCTGGCGAACTGCGACGCCTACGAGGTGTTTCCACCCAAGGAGTTTGCATACCTTGGAGTCGTGGGACGCAGCCAAGCGCTCCTGCGACTGACGAGCTGGCTGCTCCAGCGCTCGAAGGCGCTCCGCCACGGGCCGCTGACCTTTGGGCGGCTCAGCCAGGACCGTATCCCGGACGCGCTGGTCAAGAGCTACTGCGAACCGCTGAGCGATCCAAAGATCGCTCGTGACACGGCGAAGCTCTGCGGCGCTTTCAGTCCCCGTCAGACCCTGGAGGCTGCGCGTATCCTCGCGGCAAAACCGTTACCCCTGCGGCTCGTGTGGGGCACCGCGGATCCCTTCTTCTCCGTCCAGCTCGCGGAGCGCCTCCAGCGTGACGTGCAGGGCGCGGTGCTGGTGCGTTTGCCACAAGCCATGGCCTTCGTCCCCGAAGACGATCCCCAGGCGTTGGCTGACGCAGTCCGCGCAATCGAAGCCACGGATGCTGCGCAAGCCGCTTGCACAACCAACTGATGAGATTGCACAACTTGTGCAACTCAAGCTGGGCCTGCGCAAAGAAAACTGGCGGTTTCTGTAGGCTTTTTCCTGGGGGAGAGGCGCGGCGTCCGGCGATTTCGTGCGGAAATAGTCCCTGGGCGAGCGCTCCGCCAAACGGTTGAACCGCATCGCGTCAGCAACATACCGCGCAGTGGCACGGGGGCTGCAGTGGTGAGGCGTTCCCCCCATGCGCTTCACTTCCTCATGGCTAGCCCCGCTGGCTGTGCTGGTCTGGTCCAGCATTGCCAACGCCGCCCCCGAGCCCCCGACACCAAGCTTCGGTGCGGCCATCGATGGCTTCGCGTCGTACGTGGGACAGACCACCTGCGATCCAAGCGAAAAGCCAGGCGTCGCTGGTTTCCGGGATCTGCTGCTCGACACCTACCCAGGCACACGAAACCTGGGGATCATCCGCGGCTGTAGCGTCGGCGGCACCAGCGAGCACAAGGAAGGGCGCGCCTTCGACTGGGGCGTCAACTACTACAACGGCACCGAGCGCGACATCGCGTACACGGTGATCGACTGGCTGCTCAAAACGGATCAGCACGGAAACGCCTGTGCCATCGCCCGTCGCTTTGGCGTGATGTACATGATCTGGAACCGCCAGATCTGGAGCGCTTATCGTTCGCCAAACGGCAGCTGCGCTGCCTCTGGCTGGTCTGGCTACAGCGGCAGCAATCCCCACACGGATCACGTGCACCTGAGCTTCTCCTGGGCTGGCGCGCGCAAGGACACAACCTGGTGGGACGGCGGCGGCCCCGTGTGCACGCCGCACACCGAGGTGTGCAACGGCAAGGACGACGACTGCGACGGCCAAGTCGATGAAAACGCAACCGCCGAGGTGTGCAACGGCAAGGACGACGACTGCGACGGCAAGATCGACGAAGACTTGGTGCGCACCTGCGGGAGCGACGTCGGTGAATGCAAGCAGGGCCACGAGACCTGCAACGCAGGCAAGTGGGGCGCGTGTGAAGGCGCCATCGGTCCGCAAACGGAGGCTTGCGACGAGCTCGACAACGACTGTGACGGCGAGACCGACGACGAGCAGGTGTGTGAGCTGGAAGAAGCGTGGCAAGCCGCGCTCTTCGACAGCGGCAACCACAGCGACATCAACGGCGACGGCGGCGCTGACCTGTGCGCACTGAGCGAGAGCGGCATCTCGTGCGCTCTTTCGCGGGGAAACCGCTTCGACCCCACACCGGAAGTCAACGTGTTCGACGCCGACTTGGCGTCACCGGGTGTGTTCTCCACCTTGCGCGTCGGCGACGTGAGCGGAGACGGCCGCGCCGATGTGTGCCTGCGCCTGCCGGAAGGCGTGCGCTGCTGGCAAGGCACGGACACCGGGCTTGGAGACGCCATCCTCGGCCCGGAGCTGAGCGACGCCAAGGGCTGGGGCAAGACAGAGTACTTCAGCGCCGTGCGCCTCGCCGACATCGACGGTGACGAAAAGGCTGACCTCTGCGCCCGCGGCAAAGATGGCTTGGCGTGCTACCCGAGTCGCGGCACCAGCTTCGGGGACGCGCGGATCCTCACGGCACTGAGCGACGCCGCGGGCTTCGACGACGTCAATCGCTACGGCACGCTGCGCCTCGGTGATGTGGACGGCGACGGCAAGAGCGATGTCTGCGCCCGTGAGGCCCAGGGCATGGCGTGCTGGCTCGCGACGGATTCAGGCTTCGTCGAGCGCATCGCGGGACCTGGCTGGAGCGACGAAGCCGGCTGGAGCGACTGGCACAACTGGAGCACCATCCGTTTGGCAGACGTCAACGGCGACGGGCGCAGCGACCTGTGCGCTCGCGAAAACGAAGCGTTGCGCTGCTACCTGTTCGACGGCACCGGCTTCACCGAGCGCCTGGATGGCCCCGCGTTGCCGGCTCCGCTCTGGGACACGCGCACGGCGCTCGCTTCCATTCGCATGGCCGATCTCGACGGCGACGGAAAGAGCGACGTGTGTGTGCGCAGCGAACAGGGCCTCGACTGCTGGCTCGCGACGGACACCGGCTTTGATCGCCGGGTGCTGGGCCCGGCGCTCGCGGAGACCGACGGCTGGGCTCTCCCCCAAAACTACCGCACGCTGCGCCTAGGCGACATCAACGGAGATAACCGCGCGGATATCTGCGGTCGCTCTCGCGACGGCATCAAGTGCTGGCCGTACGAAGGCGGCGGCTTTGGCTGGGAGGTCAGCGGACCCCAGTGGAGCGATGGCGCGGGCTGGGACCTGCCAGAGCGCTACCACTCCATTCGCCTGAGCGGCGTGCTCGGCGGTGGTGAAGTGGGAACGGGCGGCGCGGGTGGAATGCCTCACGGAAACGGCGGAGGCGCGGGTGCAGCTAGCGGAGGCGCAGCGAGCGGAGGCGCGGGTGGAGATGCTACCCAGCCGAGCAGCTGCTCAATCGCCGCACACACGGGAAATAGCCAGCAAACGAGCTGGATTGGACTGATGAGCCTCCTCTCGTGGGGGCTCCTACGGCGCCGAGGAAACGGCGCGAAAGAGACGAGGAGAGACTGATGCGACGCTTGGTTTTGGCTGGTGTTCTGTTCGGGTTGACGCAGGCTTTCGTGGGCTGCGCGGGTGGCGATGACTCAAACGGCGGCAGCGGCGCGACCGGCGGAACCGCAGGCCAAGGCGGCAGCGGCAACGGCGGCGGGGGCGGGGGTGAGCCGCTGACGACGCTCGCAGCGGAAGACTTCTGCGATGAGCTGGCAGCCATCGCCTGCGATGCGGACCAAGGCTGTTGCGACTCAGCCGCTGCCTGGCCAGGCACTGGTGAAGGGGATACCCAGCCCGCGAGCTGCACCACGACCCAGCTCGCTGCATGCCGCGGTGGCCTCGGCAAGCTCGCTCAAGATCCTCGCACCGGCTACGACGCAGAAGCCGCTGCTTCCCTGGTGAATCAGCTGCGGAGCGCCGCCGGCGGCTGCTGGGAAGACCAGGTCGACTACGCCTCCGTGGTCGGGATCTTCAAGGGCACCGGCACCGAAGGCGCGAGCTGCACTCCAGAGGCGACGAACACCAGCGGGCTGCAACTCGCTTCGCTGTCCTGCTCCGCAGAGCTCGGTTGTGAGATCTACCTGAACGCATCCGGCGAAGCTCGGGGCCGCTGTGAGACGCGCGCCGAAGGCATTTGTTCTCACCCTCTCGACTGCGCAGCGGACGCCTGGTGCGACGCGAGCGGCTGGAAGCCAGGCGTGACTGGTCACTGCAACCCGCTCAAGGCAAACGGCTGGGACTGTGCGAGCGACTCCCAGTGCGAGAGCCAGTTCTGCGATGCGTCCAAGCGCTGCGCCGCCACGGGACCGAACCGCATGTGCCTCACCCAGCCTTACGCCTCGGAGGTGGAGACCGATGCCCCCAACCTCTATTTCCGCATGGCAGAGGCTAGCGGCAGCATGAACGACGCTTCGGGTCAGGGTCACAGCGGCACACGCATGGGTGACGCGGCGTCCCTGAGCCCGGGCGCGCTAACCGAAGACGGCGACGCCGCGCTGGCGTTCGACGGCGTGGATGACGGCGTGGAGGTCGCCCAGGGCAGTATCGACGCGAGCGGTGGCTTGGCCATCGAGCTGTGGTTCAGCTTCCCGGAGACGACGTTCGGCGAGGAAGGCTCACCGAGCTACCCCATCCTGACGTTCGGTGCGGGAGACTCCCTCGGCGTCGCTGCGGTGATCAACACGAACGGCGAACTCTACGTCAACCTGCGCGATACGATGGGCGAGGATCACGAGCTGATCAACACCGACAAGAAGCCGAGCCACACGGACTGGCACCACCTGGTGATCAACTACGATGGATTCCTAGCGGAAACGTATCTCGACGGCAGCAAGCTCGCGGGCCTGGAGTCGGTGTTCGTGCCCGACGTGAGTGGCAAGCTGCGTGTCGGCTTCACTGACGCGGGGAGCCACTTCAAGGGCGGCATGGATGAGTTCGCCATCTACGAAAAGGCGCTGCCCTTGGGCCGCCTGCTCGAGCACCGACGCATCGCCAAGAAGGGCCCCGCGCGCTCCTGGCCGGTGTTCAGCTGGTTCCAGTGAGCTGAACGGTAAACCACAGCTAAACCCAAGAAAAACAGCATGAAACGCGCTTGTTTGTTCCTCGCGTCGATGGCGTTGACGTTGTGCGCGCTGGGTGTGGATGCCCGCGCACAGACCGTCGCTGACTTGGCGGCGCGAGGCTGGTGCAGCACCTCGGGCCTCAGCGGGATCTCTGACCAACTGGCAGAGACCCAGATGTGTATGCGCCCCGGCGCGTTCGTGAAGTTCACCCCGCACTCCAACGTCACGCTCAACAACTCATCGATCTATCCCTACCTGCAGGCGAGCGCTCGCGACGCGTTGTGGTCGGCCTCGAATCACCTGCACATCTACGTCAACAGCGCCTTCCGTACCCTCGCGGATCAATACGTCCTCTACTACTCCGGTGGCTGCGGCTTGGCCGCGAAGCCCGGGCAGAGCAACCATCAAACGGGGCGCGCTCTCGACGTGCAAAACTGGAGCGCTGCACGCAGCGCGCTCCAAAACGCCGGCTGCACCTGGCTCGGCTCGAAGGACCCAGTGCACTTCGACTGCCCCGGCAGCGACGGACGCGCCGACGCCATCCGGGCGTTTCAGCGCCTGTGGAACGTGAACCATCCAAGCGACACCATCTCCGAAGATGGCTCCTATGGGCCGGCGACGGAGTCGCGCTTGGCCCGGAGCCCCGCGGGCGGCTTTGCGAAGAGCGGCTGCGAAGCAGCGCCCGTATGCACGCCTCACACCGAGGTCTGTAACGGCAAAGACGACGACTGCGACGGCCAAGTCGATGAAAACGCCACCGCCGAGGTGTGCAACGGCAAAGACGACGACTGCGATGGCAAGGTCGATGAAGACTTGAGCCGCAGCTGCGGCAGCGACGTCGGCGAGTGCCAGAGCGGCACCCAGAGCTGCAGCGGAGGCAGCTGGGGAGCGTGCGCGGGCGAAGTCGGCCCACAGACGGAAGCCTGCGACGAGCTCGACAACGACTGCGACGGAGAGACCGACGACGACCAGGTGTGTGAGCTGGAAGAGGCGTGGCAAGCCGCGCTCTTCGACAGCGGCAACCACAGCGACATCAACGGCGACGGCGGCGCTGACCTGTGCGCACTGAGCGAGAGCGGCATCTCGTGCGCTCTTTCGCGGGGAAACCGCTTCGACCCCACACCGGAAGTCAACGTGTTCGACGTCGACCTGGCGAGCCCAGGCATCTTCTCCACCTTGCGCGTGGGTGACGTGAGCGGCGATGGCCGCGCCGACGTGTGCCTGCGCCTGCCTGAAGGCGTGCGTTGCTGGCAAGGTACGGACACCGGGCTTGGAGACGCCATCCTCGGTCCGGAGCTGAGCGACGCCAAGGGCTGGGGCAAGACAGAGTACTTCAGCGCCGTGCGCCTCGCCGACATCGACGGTGACGAAAAGGCTGACCTCTGCGCCCGCGGCAAAGATGGCTTGGCGTGCTACCCGAGTCGCGGCACCAGCTTCGGGGACGCGCGGATCCTCACGGCACTGAGCGACGCCGCGGGCTTCGACGACGTCAATCGCTACGGCACGCTGCGCCTCGGTGATGTGGACGGTGACGGCAAGAGCGATGTCTGCGCCCGTGAGGCCCAGGGCATGGCGTGCTGGCTCGCGACGGATTCAGGCTTCGTCGAGCGCATCGCGGGACCTGGCTGGAGCGACGAAGCCGGCTGGAGCGACTGGCACAACTGGAGCACCATCCGTTTGGCAGACGTCAACGGCGACGGGCGCAGCGACCTGTGCGCTCGCGAAAACGAAGCGTTGCGCTGCTACCTGTTCGACGGCACCGGCTTCACCGAGCGCCTGGATGGCCCCGCGTTGCCGGCTCCGCTCTGGGACACGCGCACGGCGCTCGCTTCCATTCGCATGGCCGATCTCGACGGCGACGGAAAGAGCGACGTGTGTGTGCGCAGCGAACAGGGCCTCGACTGCTGGCTCGCGACGGACACCGGCTTTGATCGCCGGGTGCTGGGCCCGGCGCTCGCGGAGACCGACGGCTGGGCTCTCCCCCAAAACTACCGCACGCTGCGCCTAGGCGACATCAACGGAGATAACCGCGCGGATATCTGCGGTCGCTCTCGCGACGGCATCAAGTGCTGGCCGTACGAAGGCGGCGGCTTTGGCTGGGAGGTCAGCGGACCCCAGTGGAGCGATGGCGCGGGCTGGGACCTGCCAGAGCGCTACCACTCCATTCGCCTGAGCGGCGTGCTCGGCGGTGGTGAAGTGGGAACGGGCGGCTCAGGAGCCGGCGGCAGCGGTGGAGCTGCGAACGGCGGCGGCGCTGGAGAGCCTGGCAACGCCGCCTCACCTGGCGACTCGGACGGCGCCTGTGCGTGCCGCTTGGGTGATCCGACCCAGGGCGACCCACGCTTCACCTGGTTGTCACTCGCAGGGCTGATGTTGGGCTGCGTGCTACGCCGGCGTCGCCGCAATCCTGGTAGGGTCTCGTGATGCGGCGCGCGGTTCTGACGAGTTTGCTGACGTCCCTGCTGCTAGCGATCGGCGCTTGCTCCAGCGGAGACGGGAGCAGCGGCGGTTCGGGTGGCAACGCAAGCGGCGGCAGCGGCGGTGCAGGTGCGAACGGTGGCTCAGCCGGGGTTGGGGGTGAGCTAACGACGTTAGCCGCTGAAGATCTCTGCGCTGAGCTGGCGCGCATTGCCTGCGACGCCGACAAGGACTGTTGCACCGCAGCGACGACGTGGCCCGGCGCAGAAGCGAGCCCTGATTGCCTCAACACCCAGCTTGGCGCGTGTCGTGGTGGCCTGGGCAAGCTCGCAACGGATCCTCGCACCGGCTATGACGCTGCGCTCGCTGCTTCCGTGGTGAATCAACTTCGCACCGCAGCGAGCGGCTGCTGGGAGACCCTGCAAGACTTGTCCGCCATCAGCGGGGTGTTTCAAGGCACCGGCGTGGATGGCGCGAGTTGCACCCCCGAGGCGACCAGTGAGCCGGGGCTACGCCTGGCAGCGCTGTCCTGTGGTGCTGAGCTGGGTTGCTCGCTGTATCTGAACGCATCGGGAGAGACGCGCGGGCGCTGTGAGGCGCGCACGGGTTCGTTGTGTTCGCACCCCCTCGACTGCGCGAGCGACGCCTGGTGCGACGCCACCGACTGGAAACCCGGTGTCACCGGTCAGTGCAGTCCGCTCAAGGCGAATGGCTGGGACTGCGCCGACGACAACCAGTGCGAGAGCCAGTACTGCGACGCCGCGGGGCGCTGCGCGGCGGCAGCTGCAGGCCGCATGTGCCTCACTCAGCCCTACGCCGGCGAAGTGACCCTGGACGAACCGAGTGTGTACTACCGCCTGGGAGACGCCGGAACTACCACCAGCGATTCCGCAGGGCAAGGTCACCACGGCACACTGCTTGGGGATGCAGTGCCAAGCAGCGCGGGCGCGCTCATGGGAGACACCGACCTCGCTCTGGCTCTCGACGGCGTGGACGACGGCGTGCAGGTGGCGAGCGAATTCCTCGACGCCAGCGCCGGGTTGGCCATCGAGCTGTGGTTCAGCTTCCCTGAGCAAACAGCGGGCGACGACGGCTTCCCCGCGCTGCCGCTCCTGAACTTCGGCAGCGCAGATCACATCGGTGTCGCGGTCGTGCTCGACTCCACAGGCGCGGTCTACGTCAACCTGCGGGATACCTTGGGTGAAGATCACGAGCTGATCGACCCCGACAAGCGCCCGAGCCACACCGATTGGCACCATCTAGCAATCAACTACGATGGATTCCTAGCGGAAACGTACCTTGACGGTAGCAAGCTCGCGAGCCTGGAAGGTGTCTTCGTGCCCGACCTGAGCGGCACCCTTCACGTGGGCTTCACCGAGAGCGGCAGCCACTACGTCGGCGCCCTGGACGAGCTCGCCATCTACCCCAAGGCGCTCCCCCTCGGCCGCCTGCTGGAGCACCGCCGCGTGGCCAAAAAGGGCCCGGCGCGAACCTGGCCCATCTTCGAGTGGTTTGAGTGAACTAGAAACTCACCTGGCGCACCCCAGCGCCAAACACCGGCGACGTGCCAGACACGCTCGAAGCGTCGGACTCGATGCTCAGGTAGTCCACGCCACCAAACAGCCCGGGCACAAAGCCAAAGAAGCGCGCGGCTTCAATGTCAAGGAAGCCGCGCGCGTGGAGTTCCGTCGTCGTGACTTCCTCCGCAGATTGGCTATTTTGCACGCTACCCGGCTGCAGCAACGTGGACTCCGTCTGTCTCCCTACGGAATAACGGACGAAGTCGGCGCGCGCGCGCAGCGCCAGGTAGCGCGGCCAGACGTCGAGCTGCGCCCTGAGGCGCGCCTCGAGCACCAGGGTGCTCCGGGTCTCGTCGCTCAGCAGCACTTGCTGAGTCGTGGAGACCAGGAGCGGTGAGTAGTCTTCATATTGATAGCCGCCACCGACCCACGCTCCGACCGCAGCGGTCGTCGCCGGTTGTGCTCGCAGACCGAGCAACAGCAACCCGCGGGCGAGATTGGACGTCTCATCCAGGAAGTCCCCGCCGGGATCCAGGCGCGTGGAGTCCAGGTAGACGTATTTCCCCTCGATTCGCGCCTCGAACGTCCACTGCGGACTACCCAGCCCGAGCCAACCCTCGACACCTACCTCACGCTGGCTGATCTGCAGAAAGCTGTTCGCGTCCCCCAGGTCGTATTCGTAGAGCGCGCCTCGCGCGTCTCCTCCAAACGCCTCCACCTGATAGCCAAGCAGTGCATCTCCGGCGAAGGTGTAGCCGCGATCCGAGAGGCTCGCCGCGCCCAGGTTCAGATCCAGAAGGAAATGATCCGCCCAGGGACCCAAGTCGAGCACCGCCTTTGCGATGGCCCGCTTCGCCTGCGCTTCGTCGCTCGCCACGGCGACGCCGTACAACACCTCGAGCGAAGTCTCGACGCTGGTCGGCAGTGTGATGCCGCCACCGAACTCGCCGAGCCGGTGTATGACCTCGGGCATGTCCAGTAGGCCGAGCTTGCCTGAACCAAAAGGAAAAGAAGCGACGACAGACGGTAGCTCCAAGCCAGCGACCCGATAGCTATCGCTCAGGAGCCCGAGCCAGGTTGAATACCGCACGGATACGTCTGGGCTCCCAGGCGCTTTGATTTGGGTGAGGAGATCTGCGAAGGCGCTGAGGCCAGCCGGAGAAACGCTGGGTAGCGCAGCTTGTAGCTTCGCTTGGGCCTGAGTGACGTCTAGGTCCACGGACTCCCACGCAACGCGCAAGGGGATCACAGCATGAGGTAGCTGAGCTTGAGTCGTAGGCAGGCTGCAATCACCCCTCAGTAGGGTCTCAGTCTTGACCGGCGGCGAGCCGAGGCGTGCGACGAAATCTCCAAGCTTCCCCTCGGTGAGCCACGTGTCGATCAGCGCGCTGAGCAGGGCCAGTTGTTCTCGTTGTTCAGAGTTCAACCCGGGTCGGTAGTAGGCGCTGGCAGGCAACCTGAGCGCATCGAGCACCACTCGCCGGCGCAGGTCTGGCAGGCCGCCTTGAGTCAGGCAGGCCGCCCCGGCATATTTCCGTGTGGTTTCGTCACACACTGCGTCCACAGCGGACGCGACGAGTGCGTCTCCGGCGGCGCCCGTGTCGAGCTTGGAGCCTCCTCCGAGCACCTCCGCAGCGCGAATGAGCTCCGGGTTGCTCAGCGGATTTGGACACGCCGCCTGTGCGTGTAGGACGGAAGAGCACAGGACGGAAGAGCACAGCACGCTGCAGCACACCACGCTACGAAACAACACAGTTGGCAGCGCGACGAGGAGCCTGCCAGCGAACCCCAAACGGCGCGAAGCGCATCTTGTGCCCATCAAAACACCTGTTCTCACCCCCAAACCAAGCCGTCAAGCGAACAGCAATGGGATTGTGAGAGGCGGTTCTCTGAGGTTATCCTCAGGAGTCTTGGGTTCGAGCTTTGGGGGTTGATATGCAGAAGCGACGCTGGTTGTTGTGGGTGGGGTTGTGTGCGGGTCTTCTGCATTGCAGCAAGGACAATCAAGTCACGCAGAACAACGCAGTCGATGTCGGTGGCCAGTGCGCGGAGAGCTCGGATTGTGGGCCTTCAGCGGTGTGCGCTTTGGGCTTCTGCCGTCAAGGCTGCACCACGGACTCCGAGTGTCCCCAGGGCTCGCTATGCATTGGAGATCGCGCGCCCTACGGCTGCACCTTGCCCGTCGAGCTGGCGTGCTCCAGCAGCATGCCCTGCGACGCTCCATTGACGTGCGGAATCGACGGCAAGTGCCGGATGCCGTGTAGCCAAGACGCCGACTGCCCGCGCAACGAGCAGAGCTGCAAGGCAGGTACGTGCGTTTCCACTGCAGAACCCAACGCCGAGAAGACATGGTTCAGCTGCGAAGATGGCCGGGCGACATGTGGTGATCCCCACATCAGCGGGGGAGGCGACGTCACCAGCCTCAGTAGCCGCTGGTCAGGGAACTACGTGACTGACATCTGGGCATGCAACGTCACTGAGCCCGGCCTCGCCAAGGTGTCGAGCTGCGCCCAAGGCTCCAGCTGCATCATCATTCGAGACGACCAAAACGATGTCTTCCCGCCAGCATGTTGCAGTGACACGAACTGCGTCGAACCCTATCGGGGCAGCTATTCTGCAAGCTGCAACACGGCCTGGGAAGCTTGCCGCGCGGCACCAAGCTGCAAGCCGTGCGTCGATGACGTGATCGTTGGCGAAAATCCCTTCAAGCCGCAGGAACAGACGATCGCCATGATCCCCTACGCCTGTTTCAGCGATCCGCTGTTCCTCACGCTCGGAACCTGCGGAGGGGACTGCAATGAGGTGGGCGAAGCGTGCTGTGAGTCAGACTCGTCCAACGCGTTCTGCACCGGTGGGCTCAAGTGCAACCCGAGCTACATATGTGAAAATGCCGGCAGTGGCGGAACCGGCGGTAGCGGGGGCGCTGGTGGAAGTGGCGGAAGTAGTGGCAGCGGAGGAACCGATCCTTGCGACGCGCTGGCAGACTGCTGCACGTCGCTAGGCGACGCCGACCGTAGCGAGTGCGAAGCAACCGCCAGCGCCGGGGAAGCGAGCCAGTGCGACGCGGATCTAACCCGGTATCAGAACTTGAGTCTTTGCCCGTAGGGCCAGGGTCTAGAACCGCGCTTTCGGGGGGAAGCGCGCGAAGCTTAAACCCGCGCTGAAACACGGGTGCAGCACGCACATTCGACGACAACCCAGCGGAGCCGGCAGCCCAGCTGGCGGATAGTAAACTTTAGCCAATTCGACTACATCGGGAGCATGCGTCGCGCTCTTCCCTCCCAGCTGCTTGCCTCCCAGCTGCATGTCTCTCAGCCGCATGCCCCTCGAGTCCTCGCCCTGACCGCCGCAATGAGCTGTGCCTTGGCCAGCGCTGGGTGCAGCGAGCTGACGCTGCGCGGCTTCTTCGTGGACAGCGCCTACCCGAAGACGGTGGAACCCATTCCGCCGCGGGACCTGCTGCTCAGCGTGGATGCGAGCGTCGCGCCAAGCCTGATCATCAGCTACAAGAAGCCCCACGCCGCCGCGACCTGCCTGGACGAAATCTCAGCAGACGACGCGGCCATTGGAGCGCTCACGGCATATGGGGCGTGCCTGGCGAGCGGCAACTCCGAGGAGAGCTGCAGCCCGAAGTTGCCGTGGATCGCTACTGCCGCTGGCGGTTCGGTTCCTCCGGGAAACATCTGCCCGAAGAACTTGCCGAGCGCGCTCGATCAGATGCGCATGTATCTCTCCTTGGGAGACACAGCGCGCGCTCTCTACGACTACCACCTCGATACCCGAGGCCAAGCGGCGCTGGGCAAGCCACTGAAACCAGAGCTGCTCCAGGCCTTCAAGGACTCGTTGAAGCACGCGAGTCAGATCTTGGCTCTCGACCCTCGAGACGATGGCGACCCCAAGCTGCCGATCTTTGCTCAGAGTGGCGGTGCAGCGAACGGCGCCTTCATGGCGGGCTACAGCTATGGGTTGTTCTGGCTGCGTGAGAAAGCCCGGCTGTACGCGACACCCGAGCAAAAAGCCGCCATCGACTCCTATCGCTTCGGCGGCGCCGCGACCTCGAGCGTGGGCACGCTAGTCGCCATCGCGCTGGACCTGTACTTCTCCGACCAGACCCCCTCGCCACCTCAGGAGCAAGCGTTGGATGCATGCATCGCCAAGGCGGGCCAGCCCGTATCCGGTGATCCGAAGCGCAAGTTGCAAGATTGCGCCCTGGCGACGCTGAAGACCAACTTCAAGCAGAACGAGTGGGACCTGCTGTGCGCGCAGAAGGGCACGGTGCTCACGCTCCTGGGGGACGACTTCCACGGCTTGTTGCGCTTCGACCCGCTGCAGAACAACATCCTCGAGCCCTACTTCAAGAACTTCAGAGAGATTCTGCTCGGAAATAACTTCATCCGTACGCCGATGGCGGTGGACATGAATCAAGCGGTGCTCGCCGGGCTCGACGAACGCGCGTGCCGCATGCCAGGCATGGACTCGCAGAAGTGCCTGGTCACCGGCACCTTGTCGTCGATCATCGAGCCGATCTTCGCGGCGCCCCTCGACGCAGTGTACTCGGGGCTCAAGGGCCCCGCCGGTGAGCGCGGCACGTGGATCGACGGCAGCATCCGCTCCCTGAACCCCGCCGGGCGCGGCGCAGCGTTTGGCGCGGGCAAGCTCTTGGTCCTCAACCCGACGCGCTCCGAGGGGATCCCCAGCAAGCGCATCACTCAGATGACCGAGCAGTTTCTCCAGACGTCGGACGCCCTCGGAGCAAGCCAGCGCAGCTGGGAAATCGGCTACGCCGACGGTTACCTTCAGCAGCGCAACGTCCGCGCCTGCACGTTGGCGAAGCTCACGAGCAACTTCAGCCTGTGTCCTGCAGCCGCCCCCGGTGCTCCGGCGAGCGTGCCCGCGACGGATCCCGGAGGAGACAGCATCCGCGTCTGGGTGCCCGAAGACATCGAACCCAAGACGCTGTTCGCGAGCGGCTACACCTTCGACCCGCTGGTGATGTCCGCGCTGTTCGCCTGGGGACAGCAGCAGGCGTTGGCCGACCGCAAGCGCGTCTTCGGTTGGCTCGGCTGGTGCGCCCTCCTGGCGATGGAGGACGGCGCGGTGAAGTGCGACGTGAAGGGCGTCTCCACCCTGTATCGCCAACGTGTGGACGCCCACAAAGTCGAGGTGCGCACCGAGGTGGATAGCTACCGCAAGTACAACGACAAGGTGCTTTGGCAGAAGCACCTGGATGAACGCCGGGCGCTCTTGAAGAAGAACTTCAAGGACTGCCGCTGACGAAACCGGCGCGCGTGTCTTAGACTGCGCGCCATGGCGGCGCTGCAGAATCAAATCGTCTTGGTCACTGGTTGTTCCTCGGGCATTGGTCTCGGCTTGGTGCGCGAGCTCAAGCGCTTGGGGCACACCCCCATTGCGAGCGCACGGCGATCCCAGAGCCTCGATGAGCTGAAAGCGGAAGGCTTCGAAACGGTCCAGCTCGACGTCGTCGATCGTGCCAGTGTGGATCGCGCCATCGCCGAGGTGGTGGAGCGCCACGGCCACATCGACGTGCTGATCAACAACGCCGGCTTCAACGTCTACGGTCCACTGCTCGAGGCGCCCATCGAAGACCTGGATCGGCTGTTCAAGACGAACGTGATCGGGCTGATCAGCGTGAGCCAGGCGGTGTTCCCCCACATGGCCAGGCGCAAGGCTGGACGCATCGTGAACATCGGCAGCGTGGTCGGCGTGATGCCCACGCCCTTTGCCGCGGGGTACTGCGCAACCAAGAGCGCCGTGCACACGCTGAGCGACGTGATGCGCCAGGAGGTGGCGCCGTTCGGCATCGAAGTGGTCGTGGTGCAGCCGGGTGGCGTACGCTCGAGCATCGCGGATAACGGCGCGGAAGGCGTGAAGCGCTACGACAACCCGCAGTCGATGTACCACCGCATCTACGACCACATCCAGAAGCGCGCCTTCGCCTCCCAAGCGGCGCCGATGGAGACCGAAGACTTCGCGCGCCGCACGTTGGCTCAAGCCTTGGCCAAGACTGCGCCACGGCTGGTGCGTCAGGGGCGTGGCTCGACGGCGCTGCCGGTCCTCTCCAAGCTGCCCGGGCCAGTGCTCGACCGCATCATGCTGCTGCAGTCGGGCTTGAAGAAGCTGCGCGACTAGTCTCAGAACCGGCCGGAATAGCCTGCAAACGCCCCGCCAGGCAGCGCCACCAGGTCCAATGCTGGGCGCTTGGCCTGGTCGCCGGGAGCAGCAGAGGAATCCCCGCCATTCAAGAACAGATACGCGGCAATGCCCAGTGAGACCACGCCGATCCCCAAGGAAACATCGGCAAGCAGGAACTTCTGATCCACCTCGTCGATTTGGGACTGAGTGCAATTAGGCTTGCAAGAGGACTCGAGGTCGCTGCGCTGTGCCTTCCCGCTCAGGCCAAAGTAGACAAAGCCTGCCACGCCCAACACACCAACTCCGCCCAGGACGTATGGCAGCACTGAACCGCTGCCGGCTTCATCCTCGGGGATCTGCTGAGTCGCCTCCACAGGTGACTCAGCCGGCGCGGTGGCCGCCGTGGAGAGCTTGAAGGTCAGCTCCACCATGCGTCGGTGCTCGCCTTCCCTGAGGACGATCTCCGTCTCGATGGGCTCGAGCCCCGCGGCGGTCAAGACCAGCTGGTGCTTGCCTGGATCCACTTCGATCGCCAGGCTGAGAGACCCTTCGAGGGCTTTGCCATCGAGGGTCGCCTTGAAATCCATCACGTCCGTGCCGTGTTCATCCTTCGCGACGATCACAAACGACGGGATGCTGCGCTTCACGTCTTCGAGCCAGGAAGCGCAGTCCTGGCGAATGAACTTCGGGCACTGGTCCTGAGAGCACACCAAGAGCTTGTCCCGAGCGCTCACGAGCTGCGCTTGCTTGCGCGCCTCCTGAGCGCCCTCATAGGCGGTGCTACAGACCTTGGCCGTGTCGTCAGCCAGCGCCTGACTCGCGAACAGGCTCAAGCCAGCAACTAGCACCCCACGGAAACACCGATGGCGAAACGAAGCCGACATCATAGGCACTCTGGTTTCACCCGCTTGATCCCCTGAGCGTCGATCGAGTACGGCGGGTTGCAGTTGACCTTCGGCTTTGCTGCCTTGACTGGAGGCGCCACATGAGTGGTCGCCCGTGGCCTCGCCGCCGCAGCGGGCTGCTTGGCTGCAGGTTTGGCCGGCTCTTCGGCTGCCGCTTCGGCTTTGGCTGGCTCTTTCGCTGCCGACTCGGGACTGGCAACCTCAGTCGCTGCCGCGGTGTCAGACCCAGCGCCGGCTGAATCGGCGGGCGCTGCTGTCTCCGTGGCCCTTGGCGCCGCTTCTGCCGCAGCTTCTGCCGCAGCGGGCGGAGACTCAGGCGCTGGAGTCACGGTAGGTTGCGCTTTGGTGCTCTCCGGCGCCTCGTTGCCGCTCGGGCGCAGCAAGACGACGATTAGCAGCACCAGCACCGCGCCTCCCAAACCCGCGGCCGCAAACCCCAGCACCTTACGCAACGCGGAGGGGCGACCAGGAGCGACCACGAGCGTGCGCGCCGTGGATAGGTCCGTCGACTCCACGATTGGCATCGAAGTGCGCGCAGACACAGGAGCGGCCACAGCGACGGGTTTGGCAACGATGTGGCTGCTGCTCTCCACTTCGCTCAGGCGCGCTGAACGCTCCCCCAGTCCAATCGCGGCGTTCGTGTCGACCCAAGCGCCGATTTCACGCGAGGAGGCGACGCGCACCGCGCCCTCGATCGCCTCCGCGAAGGCCAAAGCCGTGGGGAAACGCTGCTCGCGGTCCGACGCCAGCGCTTGCAGCACCACCGCATCGAGCTCAGGGGTGATCTCCGGGCGAAACTTCGAGGGTGCCTCCACCTTGCCAGACGCGATGCGCCCGAGCGTCTCGGCGACATCTTGCCCTGCGAACAACCTGCGCGAAGTCAGCGCCTCCCACAGCACTACCCCGGCAGCAAACACGTCTACACGGCGATCCATCTCGCCGCCACCGAACTGCTCCGGCGCCATGTAGGCGATTTTGCCTTTGATCTGTCCGTCGCGAGTGGTGCTCGCGCGCATGGCTGCCTTGGCCACGCCAAAGTCGAGCACCAGCGCGACGCCATCAGCGCCGACCATGATGTTCTGGGGCGAGACATCTCGATGCACGATCCCGAGGGGCTCGCCTCGCTCCGTCTTCGCTTCATGCGCCGCGTGCAACCCCAGCAACGCCTGGCTCACGATGCCCGAGGCGACGCTCAGCGGAACGAAGCCACCCTCGGCGCTGGCAATCCGCACGAGCTTGGAGAGGGACTCCCCATGGACGTAGTCCATGACCAAGAGCAGCTCACCGTCGCTGTTCACAACATCCAGCGTGGACACCACGTTGGGGTGACGAATCCTCGCGGCAATGCGAGCCTCGTCCAGGAACATATTGACGAAGTCAGGATCCTTCGAGAACTGCGGGTGCAGGCGCTTGATGGCGACGGTACGCTGAAAGCCCGCTTCACCCTGGAGCCGCCCCAGGTGCACGGTCGCCATGCCACCCGCGGCGATTTCGCCGTAGATGGCGTAGCGCCCGACAACAATGGGCGGCCCAGACATCGAGGGCCGGCTGCTGGCGATGGGGTCAGAGTTCATGGACAAATCCCGCAGCCTCCACCGCACTGCGCCTCACAAGTCCCGCCTGAACAGATCTTGCACGAGCCCGTGCAAGCCGTGTTGCAGCAGTTGCCGTCAGCACAGAACCCGGACGCACACTCCACCGTACGCGAGCAGCTCGCCCCCAGCGTTTGGGGCGTGATGCACTTGCCGGTGCTGCTCTTGCACACATAGCCCGTGGCACAGTCACTGTCCGCCCCACAGCTCGTGGCGCACGCGGTGCCGCTGCACTTGTATGGGCTGCAGCTGCTGGTTCCCGCGGTCTGGCAAGTTCCCGAACCATTGCAGGTACGCGCATTCGTCTGCGTGCTGCCGCTGCAGCTCTGGGCTACGCACTGCGTCCCATTGCCGTACAGCTGACAGCCGCCTGAGCCATTGCACTGGCCGTTCGTACCGCAGGAGGCTGCGCCTTGGTCAGCGCAGTTCCCATCGG
Source organism: Polyangiaceae bacterium (assembly GCA_020633205.1). Classification (NCBI taxonomy): domain Bacteria; kingdom Pseudomonadati; phylum Myxococcota; order Polyangiales; family Polyangiaceae; species Polyangiaceae bacterium. Next base: position 207,259 of record JACKEB010000011.1, on the reverse strand, counting down.
GATCTTGCCCGGCGATCACGTTGCCGCAGGTTCCGTTGGCGCCCTGGCCCTTTTTGGCCGCGGAACACGCTTGGCAGCTGCCCGTACACGCAGTGTTGCAGCAAAAGCCATCCACGCAGTTGCCGCTGCTGCACTCGCCTCCGCCACCACAGGAGCTGCCGTTGCCCTTCAGCGCTTCACACCTGGAGTTGCTGGTGTTGCAGTAGTTGCCGCTCGCGCACTGAGTGGAGGAAGAGCAACTCGTCCCGCAGGCATTACCTGCACACAAGTAGTTACCACAGCTCGAGGACGACGGCGTCTTGCAGCTGCCCCCGCCGTCGCAGGTTGGCGCCCCCGTGTAGGTCGAGCCGCTGCAGCTCGCGTTTCCGCACGTAACCGAGCCACCATAGAGGCGACAACCACCGCTGCCGTTGCAGGCGCCGTCTTGACCACACGAGCCAGGCGCATCAGCCGAGCAGTCGCCATCGGGATCCTGCCCCGCGGCATGGGGTGAGCAAGTACCGCTGCCACAGCCGTAGCAGCTCCCGCTGCACGCCGTGTTGCAGCAGGTGCCATCGACGCAGAAGCCGCTCTGGCAGGCGCTCGGCTGGCCCGACTGGCAGGCATCTCCGTTGGGCAGCTTCGGCGTGCAGTTGCCGCTCAACGTGTCGCAGTACTTGTCACTGGTGCAGTCCCCGTCCACCTGGCACTGCCCGAGGCACACTGGCCCTGAACAGCTGCCTTGAGAGCAATTCTCAGTGCCGTTACCCTGACAGGTACCTGCGCCGTCACAGGTGCTCGGCAGCGTGCGCACGCCACCACTACAGGACGAATCCGTGCACTGCGTATCCGCAGGGTAAAGCGCACAAGCGCCACCCCCATCGCAGAAGCCGTTTTGCCCGCAGCTCGTCGCACCCTCATCGGTGCACTCATCGTCGGGATCCGTGGCGTCAGCCACGGGGCCACACACGCCGTCAGTGCCGGTGCCCTTGCTCGCGGCGCTGCACGACTCGCAGCTCCCGTCGCACGCCTTGTTGCAGCACACGGCGTCGACGCAGAACCCAGAGTCGCACTCGCTGCCATTCGCACACGGATCGCCGTTGCTCTTGGGGCCCGTACCGCCACTACCTGCGTCGCCCCCCGCGCCTGCTGTCGCACCGCTTCCGCCGCTAGCGCCCGTGCCACCGTTACCCGCACTGCCACCGTTGCCCGCACTGCCACCGCTCGCGCCGGTCCCACCAACGCCACCGTCACCGCCGCTCGCGCCGGCGTCACTGGAGTCCCCCGCGCCGAGGTCGCTGTTGTCGATCAGCGTACACCCGCCAACTCCGAACACGGAGCAGGCAAGTATCCCCACGGCAACGGATTTGAGCGCCTTCAACATGACCACTGCGCACGTCCTTCGCAGCTCGGGACAGCTGAGGACCCCCGCCTGACCGGAGGCATACCGGAGCGTTGGTCACCTACAGCGCGGCAGCGAAAAAGCTTCGATTGATCGTTGATCTGAAACAGAACCTCTCAAGGATATCCAAAGGATCGGGTCCCGCCCAACTGAAAGCGGTCAAGCGTCCTGACAACGGAGGCACTGCGAACTGACTTTTTCGTCACGGTTATGCGAACCCAGACTTCGTCGCCCAGCGGGGCAGCGGGGCTGCTCACTCTTCGAACCCCTCCGATCGGTTGATCTCTCCACCTGGAGCGCCTACTGCAAGTGCTCTTAGTCGCTGGAATCCTCTGACATGCGCCTACACAAGCCGTCTTTGCCGCACCAACTGCGAATCATCACCGGGATCCTCAGTTTGTTGGCTTTGGTGTTGTCCACGCGCGCAGCACGCGCGGACCTCGCGCTTGACGATCGTCGGCCGGTCGAGCGGCGAGTCGTGATCTCGAACCTAGCGGACTTCGCGGGCTGGAAGATCGTCGCCTACCCCTACAACTTCAGCGCCGGCGTACCTGAAATCGGGCTGGCGCCATTCGACGTCATCGGCCTCACGCCTCCGCGCTTCACTGACGCCCGGGTCTACGCAATTCCTCCCGGTAACGAAGTCGACATCCCGAGGAATATCGGAAACGAGGAAGGCCTCAAGCGCCTGAAGGCGGCACACGCCCTCGACTCGGGGCTGGCACTCGGAGGCGACTCGAGCGTCGACTATGAGTCGCAGATCCGCTCGGTGCGCGAGGTGTTGCGCATCAAAGAACTCACACCGGACTCGTTTCAGCTGGAACGCATCGCGCTCGAGTACGGCCTCGACGGTGACGTAGAGGAGCGCGTCGACTGTCCAGCACGCGGCGCGTGCCGAGGGCCGGCGCGTGAACCCGGTGTGCGCCTGGCCTTGAGCCATCACGTGGACAGCAACGGGGACAGTCCGACCCTCGCTCCCAGCGCCGCCTCGCAGGAAACTCCAGCAATCCCTTCGGCCCTCGCGAACGCCGCCCCCGTGAAGGACCGAAAGCCGCCGGACCCTCCGCTGAGCCCGCTGATCTGGGTGGCGATTGCCGCGCTGATCCTCGGAGTTGGCCTGTTCATCTTGCGTCCCAAGAAATCCGACTCAGATTCCGCTGCTTGATGAGCGACGCCCCCATCGTGCTGGAGCCAGCGCGCGACAAGCTGGCGTACGACGTCGCGCGCTGCTTGTTCACCGACTATGCCGAGTGGCTGGGAGTCGATCTCAGCTTTCAGGGCTTTCAGGCTGAGCTCGACAGCCTGCCGGGGAAGTACGCGCCCCCTCAGGCGGGTGCCCCTGGTGGTGAGCTGCTAGTGGCTTGGCGACAGGGCGCGCCGTCAGCTGTTCCCGCACGGCAACCCATGGGCTGCGTCGCGGTGCGCCCCTTCGCTGACGAAGCTTGCGAAATGAAGCGCCTTTGGGTGGTCCCCGACGCCCGCGGTACAGGCCTCGGCGTGCGCCTGGGAACCGCAATCCTCGAAGTAGCTCGGGAGCTCGGCTACCGCCGCATGTTACTCGACACCTTGCGCAGCATGCACGCCGCAAACGGGCTGTATCAGCGCCTCGGTTTCCGTGAGGTACCGTCGTACTATCACAACCCACACCCGGACGTGGTCTACTACGCCCGGGAGCTGTGATTCGCTACCGGGCGCAACGTTCGTTGGCGTGAGCCGACGACCCACGCCAAGCTTGCTACTTGATGGCGAGCCGGTGAAGGGTGCCGATGATGCGGTTGAAACGCTTGCGCAACGACTCATCTACGGGGCCAACTTGACCGAGCGCCGCAGCAACCTCGAGACATGCCAGCGTCTCCCGGGCGGAACCCATGGCGCTGTGAAAGCGCGCCGCCTGATTGCGCCCGCGGCTGTACGAAGCCTCCGCGACGTTCAGTGCGATGGACGACTGCGCACGTTTGAGTTGGCGGCCCAAGTCCGGATCCTCCCGATAGATGCGGTTCGATAGCGGCTGAATGAGGGTGATGGTTTCGAGAATGAACGGATAGATTTCGAGCATCGAGTGACTCCTTTCGATCACCCTCAGAGAGTTCGGGTTCGGGTTCGGGTTCGGGTTCGAGCCAGAGTCAGAGTTAGAGTTAGAGTATAAAACCGCACGGAAACTGCCGGCCAGGCGAAGCCGACGCCGGCCAGCCTTACGAGCCTGCCGGCCAGGCGAAGCCGTCGCCGGCCAGCCTTGAAGAAAGCCTGCCGGCCAGGCGAAGCCGACGCCGGCCAGCCTTACGAGCCTGCCGGCCAGGCGAAGCCGATGCCGGCTAGCCTAACGGAACTGCCGGGCGAGGCGAAGCCAACGCCCGGCCAGTCGGCAAGAGACGGCGGAACGTAACCCCACGGAAACACGCCGTCCCGAACCCGAACCCGAACCCGAACCCGAACCCGAACCCGAACCCGAACCCGAACCCGAACCCGAACCCGAACCCGAACCCGAACCCGAACCCGAACCCGAACCCGAACCCGCTCCCCTACTCAATCAACTTCCGCAAATCAGGCAAATCCCGATCCTCAACCGCTCCCTGGATCACGCACCGCACCTCGCCCTTCGGGTCGAGCAGCACATGAAACGGCAAGTTGGGATCCGGGTCGAGCTTCGCAGCGGTGAGCCAGCTCTCTCGCGGCTTGCCCTCTTTCAGCCAGTAGCTGCCTTGTAGGCCCTCGCTGCTTTGACCCTTGAGGAAGGCGTCCAGCTGGCGCTGATCGTCGTCCAGGGTAATGAACGAGACGGCGAACTTCTTGCCTTCGCCGGTGAGCGTCTTTTGCCAGCCCAAGAGCCGCGGGATCTCTTCCTTGCAGGGCTCGCACCACGCCGCCCAGAAGTTGAGCCACACCCATTTCCCTGCGGGAACGAGATCGCCGCTCGCCTTGCCTACGTGGTCGAGCTTGGTGTCGGGCAACGCGTAGCCCGGGCTGAGCTTGCCGCCGCACAACGCCTTATGGGGTTTGGGGGTGAGGTTCTCCGTCTTTGCGCTGCTCGGCGCTTGCTTCGGCTCCGAGTTTGCTTCGGCGGATGTCTTCGCGAGTACCGCCTGATTGCGATCCCGGGTCACGCTCGTCTGGGGCTTTTCCTCGTCGCACCCGGTGAGGAGCAGCGCACCTAACCCCCAAAAAAAGCAGACGGAGCTGAGCAAACGCTGGGGGCGACGTGAGGCGCGCTCGCCCGTGAGCAGGAGGTTCATAGACGGCAGTCTACCCAGGAAACGAAGGCGGAGCGATTGATGGCGTCTTCGTCGCACTTCTTGTCGGGGCGTGAGTTGTTCCAGGCGCAGTAGCTCTTGGAGAACTGCGCGAACTCGTTGCCGAGCCACAAGAGGCCGACCTTCTTGTCGACCTCGGGATCGTCCTTCGCGGTCTGCTTGATGTGAAACATGACCGAGTTGGCGCGCCGATGAGAGAGCGCGCGGTTCGCGGATTGAGTACCCGTCTTCGAAGCGCGCGCGACCACGAAGAAGTAGCGGGCGCCCTTGCGCTCGAACCACTTCTCGTCGAGGAGCTTCTGCGCTGCGGGGTCGAGTTCGTCTTTGCCGGTGTCGAACATCAACACCGCGCCGCGCTCCTTGAGGGGCGTGAAGAGCTCGTTGAAGTCTTCATCGCTGATCGACGCAAATGTCTTCACGTCGGCCGGCTTGCAACCGCGGCGATCTTCACCCGCTGACAAGCCACAAGAATGCAGCACGCGCTCGAGCACCTCTTTGAAGCGCGGCGTGCAGTAGCCAACCTCTGCCTGGTTCGCGACTGCAACCTTCGGCTTCTCTGCCTCGGGCGCGACCAGGCGTTCCTTCGCGGAGCTCACCGATGAGCTCACGACGCCAAGGCCGGTGATTGCAACGATCAGCGTGACGGCAGCGCCGACTCCGGGTCCAATCCACTTGTTCATTTGAAGAGCTCCGGTGCGAGCTGGCCGAGCGTGTAGCGCAAGCCAATGTCCGTGTCCTCGTCGCATACCCGCTGCCCGCTCAAATAGAGCTGCGGGGTGGAGACGGGGATCGAGTTCGCGGCGGCGAACTGCAGGTGACGATTCAAGGTGTCTTTCGTCGCCTTGCTGTCGATGCAGTTCATCATCGGCGGGCCCCAGCGCCCCTGGATTGCAGCGCGCAGCGGATCCTTGCCGGCCTTGCCAGCCGCGGTCAGCTGGTCCTGGTTCTCGTAGGCCCAGTCGAGCACCGCGCGGGGCTGCTCGCCGCAGATCACCGCTTTGCTCACGGTACACGCGCCGGGGTGGAGCGCGGTGTCGAGCATCCAGTTGCACTCGGTATCCAGGGGGAAGAGCGCGAGGTCGCCGTTCAGCTTGTCGAAAATGTCTTCGTGCACCAGGCGCTCGTGAAAGGCGCGGCAGGTGGGACACAGCGGATCTTCGAAGATGGTCGCTTGCCGCACGGATTTAGGTGTCACCAGCTTGACCAGCTTGTCCTTCTCCGCGCCCGCCACCTTCAGCTTGCCGCACTGGTTCAAGTACGGTCGGTGATCCGGAACCTGACCGGCGTACACCAGGGAGGGCAGCAGCGTGAGCAACCCCAACGCCGCGAGCCAACCGAGCGGCAACAGGTAGTTGAGCGCCGGGGAAGGCTTGCCCTTGGGTGAGCCGTCCATCTCCAAAGTCGGCGCCACGTTGCCAACCGGCTTCTTCGCAGCGACTGCAGGTGGCACGGCGGCTCCCCACCAAGCGCCAATCGCCAGCAAGGTAGAGCCGATGTAGATCCCAGCGCACGTCTTACACACCGACCCGAGCTGAGTCAGGCTGATGGTGAGCATGCCAAGAGAAACCAACAGCGGCGTGCTGCCGACGATGGCAAAGAACACCCGGGAGCGCTTGGGTGCGCTGCTGCCGGCGACGACCAGATACACGGCGAAGCCGAGAAAGAAGCTGAACGCGCCCAGGGCGAACAGGGAAATCGGAATGCCGCCCCAGTAGGCGTCCTTGAAGAACGCGGAGTAGGGCGAATACATTGCCGCACGGCAAGCTTCGGCTTCGGACGTCGGTGCAGCCCCGGGGATGAAGCTGCAGTGCACGTCGTGCAGGCGCCGATCCAGGTGGGCTGAGTAGTCGAGCGTCGAGTAAAAGCCAAAGATCAGCCCGAGCAGCGCCCCAAGCAGGGACACTCCGTAGGGGAGACGTGCTTTCATGGGCGGAACCTTGCTCACAACCAAAGCAAACGCGCAAGCGGAGCACTCGACTCCGCATCGCGCGTTCAGGTCAGGCGTGGGGCGTAGTCACCCCACTTCCAGAATCAAATCAGGCTTTCACGCTCGTGTTGATCGCGATGGGGACGGGGCGGGTCCACTCGAACCGCGGGTGACGGTTGAGCTGGCACGGTATCAGCCAAGCCAAGCGCCTGAGTGGAGCCGACCTGAATCACGCCATCCACGATCTTGGTACGGATCTGGCTTGTGGAGTGGGTCGGGTCGGGCTGTGGCATTTGCGCGCTGGCGCCTAGCTCTTGCATCAGGTCCGCCCACGTCTGTCCGTGGTCGACGCCCAGGATGCGCGCCACCTGGTCGATGGCTTGCGTTTCCTCGCGGCTCAAAGCCCAGGGCGCGGCAGCGGCGCGAGGATCACTCACGCCAGCCCGAGCCACCGCTTCTGCGTGGCTCATCAACGCCTGTAGCAAGTCGTAGTCGATCTGCGGCTCGTCCACGGCGCTCGCCAGGTCCCGCAGCTCCGCCAGCGCGTGGCTCACGTAGCCTGCCGAGGGCCGTTCGCGTAGCCAGCGCCTCACGACGCTCACCGCACGCTCGTTGAGTTCGAGATCCTTCATCATCTGCTCGAGGCCCGCAGCAGCGCCGGCGCTCAGCGTGCCCCCCGCCCACGCGACGTACACGGCGGGCAGCATCAGCAGCGCGCGGTAGGTGGTCGAATCGAGTCCAAGGGTCTCTAGTTTGTCCTCGTGTAGGTCGGTCATGTGGGATCTCCTGCGCGCCTCGGGTCGGTGCGGCGCCATCCCGAATGGAGCACAGCACGTGCCACCTGATGCGTGAGCGCAAACTACTGAAATCTCAGCTTAATCGCCGCACGCAGGAGACCCATGGCTCGCGGCTTTTCGCCCCACACGTGTCGCGCGTGATGTCGAAGCCTCAGCCAAGCGCGCCGCTCGAGAACACCTCGATGGCCTTGCCGTCGCGTCCTGGTGCAAGCAGCTGGATGCGCACGTCATAGCCACCCTCCCGTGGATCCACGCGGATCAAACCCGCATTCAGCTCCGGCACTGGGTTTTGCTTCGCCGCGCCAATGCCCTGCAAGAGGTCGAAGCGCGAGGCGTAACGGCTATCGTCAGACGCCACGCTGAGCCCCCGCTTCATCAAGGGCAAGAGGCTCGCTGCCCAGGTCTTCACTGGGCTCTCCAGGTTGCTCACCGCGCTGGACACGAGCTGGTACATGCGGAGACTCTCCTCTTGTTTCCGCTCGGTATCGGTAACCTGAATCAGACCGGCGACGCCCACATGCACGTCACCGGCGGCGATGATCAAGCGCTGCTTCGGCGCCGCGAGCTGGTGCTCACACAAGAGCTCGAAGAGCTCATCCCGCGCTCCGTGAGCCTTCAAGTAGGACCAGCGATCCGCGGCGTCACTCTGCTCACCCAGCATCAGCGCTGCGGCCCCGACCATCCAATCGGGGATGTGCACCAAGGGCACGCTCAAGCCCAACACGACCACCGACGTTTCACGATTGCGCTCGAGGAAGGCGCGCAGCTCATGAAACTGCCGCGAGTCGAACATTTGAATGCGGTCGCCGTCGTTGCGCTTGTGAGAGCGCAAGTCCATCACGAAGCCGGCGACCGGGCCATAGTCCCACTCGAAGTGATAGCCGCGCTGAGTCCGCACCTGTGGGATATCTAGTCGACTGGCTTGATAGTCCACATATGCGTCCAGCGCGCCGCTCTTGATCGCCGCAAAGCGCGCGCTCCGGTGCTCCGTCGCGGAGCCGAAGTTGTCGCGAATTTCATGGTCATCCAGGATCGGATAACAGGGGAATTTCTCCTGTAGACGCTTGAAACCCGGCGCACTGAAGAACAGCCGGTGGCGATCCTGAAACAGCCGCCGCACTTCCTCGCGGGTGCAATCGAACAGCGAGTTCATGCCCCTGGGCATCACCTCGCGGAAATAGCCATCATCGAAGAGCGAGCGGGTCGTCGGGCAATCGGCGTACACCTGATCACCCATCAAGAGCACGCGCTTCACCCGGTGCTCTTCGAAGGCTTCAGGCAGCTTGTCCAAGAAGTGTGTCGCGGTCTCCGTGAGCTTGCCTCGGGGATCGAACGGCTGGTGGCAGGAGATCACTGCGATGCTGAAAGGGTCCGCGTACTCATGCACCTCGGGCGCTGTCTCGAACTCCAGCGTCAGTTCTTCGCCATCGTCCAGCTCCAAACGCAGCTGGTAGCAGGTGCTCGGAGTCAGCGGGTCCGCCCCATCAAAATCCGTAGGGTAATGCAGTGAGTACGTATGGTCCGTGGAGTCGCTGCGCGGCAGGCTGAGCTCGAATCGCACCTCGAAGCCCTCCGCCCGCAGCCGCACCTTCAGCGGACGCACATTGGCTGAACGCAGCCAAATTCTCGCGCTACGACTGCCGACGCTACCCATAGCGGCCAAGTGCCGTTCGAGCTCGAGATCGAACCCATGCACCCGCTCCGGCGATTCACTCATCCCAAGCATCCTGGCCCGGGTTTGGGGGTGAGGACAACTTGGTCAGCAACTGGGGCAGACTTCCTCCCGACAGATCCCCTACAATGGAAGAGCCCGACGATCGACGTCCCCCACAAGAAGTCATGCTCGAACGCCTCAGACTCAAAGAGATCGGCCCAGTCGCTGACACCACTTTCGAGTTTCATCCGCGGATGAACGTGATCACTGGCGACAATGGGCTCGGCAAGTCGATTGCGTTGGACGCTGCGTGGTACGCCCTCACCAGGACGTGGCCTGCGGCTTGGCCGGGACGAGGCTTGATACCCACTGAGGATGGCGCGCTACTTGAATGGGTGGACTCCACTTCGCTTCCACCCAACGCCCGGCAAACGTTCAGCTATCAGTTTGGTGAAGGACTTTGGAAAAATGACACACAGGTGTCCGGAGGTCCGTCGAACACTTTGGTCGTGTACGCAAGGGTCGACGGCGGCTTCTCGGTCTCCGACCCATTGCGCACCGGGGAGGAGTTCCGAAGACCTTTCCGCGTTCCTGCTTTAGGACGGTCGAGTTGTTTTCACTTTCGGCCAAGCGAAGTGTGGGAGGGCCTGAAGCTTGACCGCGAGCCTGGCGGAGCCCTCGTGTCTCAGGGACTGGTTCACGACTGGCTGCACTGGGCTTTTGAGCCGGATGGGACCACGTTCGAACAACTCTCAGCGATCGTCTCATCGCTTTCCCCCGCGGAACCACTCCGCGCGTTGAAGAAGGGACAGCGAGTCTACGTCGACGACGCGCGCGACTTCCCCGTCCTGGCCACGGCCGGGGGGGAAGTGCCGATCATTCACGCCTCCGCCGCCGTCCGCAGAATCTTGGGCCTCGCTTACGTCCTCGTATGGACATGGCGGGAGCATTCAACTGCCGCCAGATTGCGAAAAGTGCAGCCACTCGATCAGCTCGTGCTTCTGGTCGACGAGGTCGAGAACCACCTGCACCCCCGCTGGCAACGACTGATCCTCCCCGCGCTATTGGAAGCACAAAGACAGCTGAGCGAGTCGCTGGCGGTTCAGACCATCGTCACCACGCACTCGCCGCTCGTGCTCGCTTCCCTTGAGCCGACCTTCGAGGAGGAGCACGACCAACTCCTCCACCTCACGGTCAATGAAGATAACCGTGCGGAAGTAGTTCCGCTGCCCTGGGTACGTCAGGGTGACGTGGTGAACTGGCTGGTCTCCGAGAGCTTTGGGCTTCAGCAGGGGCGCTCCGTCGAGGCGGAGAAAGCTATCGAGGCCGCGGAAGCTTTCATGCGTGGGGAAGCGACTGCGCTGCCACCCAACCTCAACACGAGGGGCGCAATCCACGCGGAGCTGTTGCGTCTGCTGCCGGACCACGACCATTTCTGGCCCCGCTGGATCGTCGCCAACCGAGACACACCATGATGCGCTTCGAGCGAGTGGCACAACCCGCTGACTTCGAAGTTCGGGCGCAAACTCCTGGAAATACGTGGCTGGCCGAGCACCCTACCAACGGGCGTCCTCCCTCTAGATACTGGAAGCCCTTCCTCAACGACCTTCGAAGAGGATTCAGAGAGCTGTGCGCCTACTCCGCCATGCTCACGCCTGTGGGGAGTGTCGATCACTTCGTGAGCATCGACGAAGACAGGGGTCGCGCGTTCGACTGGACGAACTACCGCTTTGCCTCTGAGCTCATGAACTCTAAGAAGCGGCACGCGCGCTCAACGTCCCTCCTCGATCCCTACGGAGTCGAGGAGGGCTGGTTCGAGATCTTGCTCCCGTCTCTTCAGCTGGTTGCCACCGACCGCATCCCACCTGCCAAACGAGCGCAGGCAGAGTTCATGCTGAAGCAATTGGGATTGCGACATGACGAGCGTTTCATTCGTCAACGGAGGAGCTGGTACGAAAAGTACCAGGACGGCTTGATCTCGCTCGAGGCGCTCCAAGCGTTTGCTCCCCTCATCGCCGCCGCCGTACGGAAACAAGGCGACATCGGCGACCCTCGCTAGCTCGCAGCCGGCAAGGTGACGCGGAAGCACGTGCCCTGAGGCGCGGCGTCACGGATCTCCACGTTGCCCGAGTGAGCTTCCAAGATCCGCTTCACCAATGCGAGTCCCAGGCCCACACCACCTGTCGCTCGGTCCCGGCTGCGGTCTGCCCGAAAAAACGGCTCGAAGACGCGAGCGCGATCGCTCTCTGCGATCCCATGACCTTGGTCCTGGACCTCGACGACGAGCCCTTGCTCATCCCGCGCGGCAGACAGCTTCACCGCCTCCTCTGGGTTCGAGAACTTGGCGGCGTTGTCGAGCAGGTTGTCGAGCACCCGTCGGAGCAACGTCGGATCGGCTTGGATCAACGGTAGGGGCTCGCTGAAGTCACGGACCAAAGCGCGATCCGGATAGCGACGCTCGAAGCGGTCACACGCCGCCTCGAGCACGGAGATCGCCTCGAGCTGCTCGACGTGCAGGGGTGTTTGAGAGTCTCCAACCTCGCCGCGAGCGAGGTCGAGGCGCGCCGTTGTCATCACGTCATCGAGCAACTGCTCGAGCTCGTGCAAATCGTCTTCGATGTCGGCCAGGTAGGTCGAGGCGCGGTTGACGTCGCCGTCTCGCACCAGGTCTAGTGCCATGCGGATACGCGCCAGCGGTGTGCGCATCTCGTGACTGACGTTGGCGAGCAGCTCCTTCTCCGAGCGCCTGAGCTGGACGATGCGCTCTGCCATCTCGTCGAAGGCCCGGGTGAGGTCGCCGATTTCATCTGGCTGCTGGCTCTTCAGCCGCACCTTCAAGTCGCCCGCGCCGAACGCGCGCGTCGCCCGGGTGAGCTGCTCCAGGCGCGCCGTGATCGAGCGCGCCAGCGGAATGGACAAAAGCCCCAGCACGCCAAGCGCGGCGAGGAGCTGCGCGATGCCGGTTCCAAGGGGTAGTTCAGCCTGCGGGTAGGCGATGTATGCGTAACGCTTCACCTCACCCCCGGAATCGCGGCTTGCCACGAGGCCGATTCCGTCAGCGAAGACTGTTTCTTGAGTGGCCAAGCACGCGAGCTCGCGCGCCCCAAGCGCCTTGGGACGTATCTCCGCGTTGGAAGCGATCAGCGTGCCGTCGGCGGTGAACAGGGTCATTTCCACGCGGGATTTTTTGAGATCCGCGAGCTCTTCCTCGATGGGCTCGCCCCGCGCCTCTTGATTCAAGAGGTGCCACGCGATCCAGGCGGTGGCAGGTCGCGCGGGCTTCTCCACGGCAGGCTTGAGCACGTAGGTCCCCACGACGAAGCTCGCGCCACCAGCCAGAAGCAACATCAAGAAACCGAAGAAGTACACCCGCCACAACAGGCGTGCGCGAAACGCCGGCTTCATTGCTCGTGCCCCGGCGTGAGCACGTAACCAGAGCCGCGCACGGTCTTGAGGAAGGCGGGCTGCCGTGGGTCGTCACCGAGCTTCTGGCGCAAACGCGAGATGCGCACGTCGATCGAACGGTCGAACACGTCCTCGGCGTTGCCCTTGGCGAGCTCGAGCAGGCGCTCACGCCCAAGCACGTGGCCAGCGTTCTCTGCCAGGGCACGCAAGAGCGCGAACTCGTAGGAAGTAAGCGGCAGCAGCTCACCATCCAGCGTCGCGGTGAGGCTCGCGACGTTGATGGCCAAGCGCCCCACCTTGAGTTCTTGAGGCGGTGGTCCAGCCTTGCCCCTGGCTCGCCGGACTACCGCGTGGATACGCGCCAGCAGCTCGCGCGCCGCAAACGGCTTCGTCATGTAGTCGTCGGCGCCAAGCTCCAGCCCCAGGACGCGGTCAGCCACCTCGACTCGCGCTGTCACCGCGATGATTGGTACGTGGGACTCCTGACGGATCGCCCGACACACTTCGAAACCATCGCGCCCGGGCAGCATCAAATCGAGGACGACCACGTCAACCTCACCGCGCAATGCCTCGGAAACCGCGCTGATACCGTCGCCAACCAGCGTGACTTCGATCTCCCGCTGCTCGAGGTAGTCCCGGGTGAGGCGAGCCAACTTGGTGTCGTCTTCAACGAGCAACACACGCAGCCTGCCGAGGTCCATGAGCACCAGCTTACATGAGGCGTGTGGCGAGACTGCGCCAGACACATTCCGACACATTCCGGTAAGACTGGCGACAGCAGCCGGGCTTAGGCAGAAGAGGTGATAACCAGAGGTCTACGTGGCGTGATTGCCACGCTCGCGCTGCTGTCGGTGATCGCGTGCTCACGCAGTGAGGCTGCCAAGGCAGGAGCGAAGCCAGCTCCCGTGCGTGTGGGAAAGGTCGAACACCGCGACCTACCGCTCAGCGTGCAGACGTTTGGCAGCGTGGAGGCCAACCGCAGCGTATCCGTGTTGCCGCAGGTAACCGGCCTGGTCACCGAGGTGCATTTCAAAGAGGGCGAAGCGGTCAAGCAAGGGCAGCTGCTCTTCACGATCGACGCGCGAGAGTATCAAGCGTCTCGGGCGCAAGCTTCGGCGGCGCTCGCCAAGAACCAAGCGGCAGCGACCCAGGCCAAGCAAGAAGCCGAACGCACCGAGCGCCTGGTCAAGTCTGGCATCGCGAGCGAGCAAGATCTTGTGGCGGCTCGCGCGCTGGCAGACGCCACCGCAGCCGAAGTGCGCCTGGCCCGAGCCCAGCTGACGAGCGCCGGACTCAGGCTAGGCTTTACCCGACTCGTGGCGCCGATCAGCGGTCGCACAGGTACGCTGTTGGTTCACCGCGGAAATCTCGTGGTTCAAGGGACGACGTCGCCGCTCGTCGTGATCCGCAATACCCAGCCGGTGTTCGTGCGCTTTTCCGTGTCGGAGCGCTTCCTGAGTGCGATCCGTGAACAGTTCGCCAAGGGCGAGCTACGCGCCATCGTGAATCCTCGCGGCAACTCCAAGCAGAGCTACGAAGGCCCCGTCACCTTCATCGAGAACAGCGTGGACGTCAGCACCGCCACGATCGCCCTCAAGGCCCGCTTCGACAACGACGCGGAGCAGCTCTGGCCCGGCGCCTCGGTGGATGTGAAGCTCGTGCTGCGAGTGGACAAGCAGGCGCTCGTCGCGCCAGAAGGCGCCGTGCAAGAGGGGCAAGACGGCCCCTACGCATTCGTCATCGATCAGGAGAACAAGGCGCGTCTTCGACAAGTGGAGGTCGTGCGACGCACCGAAGACTGGGTGCTCGTCGGGGCCGGCTTGAATGCTGGAGAGCAAGTCGTAACGGACGGCCAGGTACGCTTGCGCGACGGCGCTCCAGTCAGCGTACTCGACGCGGCGCCCGCCCAACCGGCGCCGAGTAAGGGGGGTGAAGGATGAACCTCTCCGCTCCGTTCATTCGCCGCCCGGTGGCCACCACGTTGGTCATGCTGGCGCTCACTGTGTTCGGTGTGCTCGCGTACTTGAACCTGCCAGTCGCCGCACTGCCGAACGTCGACTTCCCAACCATCGAGGTGCGAGCGAGCCTGCCCGGCGCGAGCGCGGAGACCATGGCCTCTTCGGTGGCCACGCCCCTGGAGCGTGAGTTTTCAGGCATCGACGGCATCACCTCGATGAGCTCGGAGAACTCGGAAGGAGCGACCAACGTCACCTTGCAGTTCGATCAACGGCGAAATCTCGACGCCGCAGCCCAGGACGTTCAGGCGGCGATCAGTCGCGCCATCCCGCGCCTGCCGAGAGACATGACCTCGGCACCCAGCTACAAGAAGGTGAACCCAGCGGACGAAGCCGTGTTGCTGCTCTCCATGAGCTCCGCGACGCAGCCGCTGTACAAGGTCAATGAGTACGCCGAGGGTCGCCTGGCGCAGTCGATCTCCCAGGTGCGAGGTGTCGCCCAGGTACAGGTGTACGGCTCCCAGAAGTATGCCGTGCGGATACAAGCTGATCCAGGGCGGCTATCCACGCTAGGCGTAGGGCTGGACGAGGTCGCCGACGCGGTACGAGGCTCCAACGTGAACCTGCCGAACGGCAGCGTACAGGGACCACGCAAGGCGTTTTCTATCCAGACCAACGGCCAGCTCGAACACGCCGAGGAGTACCAAGACGTGATCGTCGCCCACCGCGATGGCGCGGCTGTGCGCGTGCGAGACATCGGAAGGGCCTTCGACAGCGTCGAAAACGACAAGACTGCGGCGTGGCGTGGGGATCCACAGGATCTCCAGCAAGCTGTGGTGCTGGCAGTCCAGAAGCAACCCGGCGCGAACACCGTGGAGGTCGCTCAGGGGGTGCGTGACCTGTTGCCCAAGTTCCGCCAGGAAATACCAGCATCGATGGAGCTCGAGCTGTTGTTCGACCGCTCCTTGAGCGTTCGGGACGCGGTGCACGACGTGCAATTCACGTTGATCCTGACGCTGGTGCTCGTCGTCCTCGTCATCTTCTTGTTCCTGCGTCGGGCGGTGGCCACGCTGATCCCGAGCCTCTCCATGCCGTTGGCGGTGCTCGCCACCTTCGCGCTGATTCAGCCCCTGGGCTTTTCCTTGAACAACCTGTCGTTGATGGCGCTCACCCTGAGCGTCGGCTTCGTGGTCGACGACGCGATCGTGGTGCTCGAGAACATCGTGCGTCACATCGAAGAAGGGCAAGCACCCTTCGAAGCGGCGATCGATGCTTCCAAGCAGATCGGCTTCACCATCCTCTCGATGACGATCTCCCTCGCGGCGGTGTTCATCCCGTTCTTGTTCATGGGCGGCATCCTTGGGAGCTTGTTCCGTGAGTTCGCGATCACCATCGCGATCGCGATCTTGGTGTCGGGCTTCGTGTCGCTGACGCTGACGCCCATGATGGCCGCGCGCATGCTGCGCCCAGCGAAGGACGAGAAGCAGCCCGGTCGACTCTATCTCTTGACGGAGCGCGCCTTCGACCGCATCGCGAACGCGTACACGAGGAGCCTCGCCCGAGTGATCCGTCATCGTCGCCTGACGATGCTCTTCTCCGGAGTGATCCTCGCGGCAACGGTTTGGCTCTTTCAGCACATGCCGAAGGGCTTCTTGCCTACCGAAGACACGGATCAGGTGAACATCACCGCAGAAGCGGTGGAGGGGATCTCGTTCGAGGGGGTGAGGGATCGCACCATCCAGATGGCGGAGGTCGTCCGCAAGCACCCAGATGTCGAGGCGTTCATGGCCATCGCCGGCGCCCGTGGAGGTCGCGGCGGCTCGAACCAGGGCCGCATGTTCATCCGCCTCAAGAAGCGCTCGGAGCGCAAGCAGAGCTCCGAGCAGATCGCACAGGATCTGAGCCGTCAGCTGGCGAACCTACCTGGGATGCGCGCCTTCATCTCGGTGCCACCGCCAATCCGCCTGGGCGGCCGCCGCACGAAGAGCGAGTACCAGCTCACCCTCCAAGGCTCGTCCCCCACTGAGCTGTTCAAGTACACGCCCCTACTCACGGCGGAGCTCGCAAAGTCCGACATCCTGCGGGACGTCACCAGTGACGTGCAGCTGGAGAGCCCCCAGGTCGACGTCAAGGTGGATCGCGACCGTGCCGCGGCCCTCGGTGTGCCGGTGGAGCGCATCGAAGACGCGCTCTACAGCGGCTACGGCTCGAGGCAGATCAGCACCATCTTCTCCAAGAGCGATAGCTACCAGGTGATCCTCGAGCTGGACCCGCGCACCCAGCGCGAACCAAACGCGCTGTCCAAGCTGCGGGTTCGCTCCGACTCCGGCAAGCTGGTGCCGCTCTTGTCGCTGGCGGAGCTCGATCAGTCGGTGGGGCCGCTCTCGGTGAATCACTCGGGTCAGCTCCCCGCGGCAACGATCTCCTTCGACGTGCGAGAAGGTCACTCGCTGAGCGAAGCGGTGAGCCTGGCGGAGAGCAAAGCCAACGAGACGTTGCCTTCAAGCATCACCGCCACCTTCCAGGGCTCTGCCGAGGCGTTTCAGTCGTCGCTCTCCGGATTGGGCTTCTTGCTGTTGGTCGCGGTGTTCGTGATCTACGTCGTGCTCGGCATCCTCTACGAGAGCGCACTGCATCCGATCACGATCCTCTCCGCCTTGCCCTTCGCCGGCTTCGGAGCGCTCGTCACGCTGCTGGTGTTTGGTCACGACTTGAATGTGTACGCGTTCGTCGGCGTGATCTTGCTCGTCGGCCTCGTGAAGAAGAACGGCATCATGATGGTCGACTACGCCGTGGAGCGCCGCGCGGATGCGAACGTGAATGCGGAGGACGCAATTCAAGAGGCCTGCGCCGTGCGTTTTCGCCCCATCATGATGACCACCATGGCTGCGCTCTTCGGCACGCTGCCCATCGCGCTTGGGATCGGCGCCGGCGCGGAGTCCCGTCAGCCCCTGGGCCTTGCGGTGGTGGGCGGGCTCTTCTTCTCACAGCTGCTCACGCTGTACGTTACCCCGGTGTTCTATCTCTACATGGAAAGGCTGCGAGAATGGGCAGCGCGCTCGCGCGAGCCTGATCCAGTCCCCGCAGAGTGAGGGCTGCGGTGCGTCCCGCTCACATCAGGGCGCTGCAGATCAAGCGCAGCGCAGCGTCAGTGGCGACAGACCTGGCAGCCTCACCCCAACCTACACTCGAATACAGAAAGTCGTGACTCGGGTGTTTTGCATACGAGAACCGCGCGGCAGCTTTCGGGTCAAGGGCCAACCTGAGCTGTTACACTCGTCGTCTACATGCGTCCCTCGCGAATCTCGCGTCTGCTTGGTTACACGTCGCTGCTCGTCGTCAGCTCGGTGATGTCACCCGCCTGGGCTGAAGCTCCCAAGCAGGCTGCGGCCACCAAAGCGGAGTGCGGAGAGGCGTACGAAAAGGCCCAAGAGCATCGCGCGAAAGAGCAGCTCGCTGCAGCGCAGAGGCAGCTGCGGATCTGCGAGCAAACAGAGTGCCCAGACTTCATCCAGAAGGACTGCAGGAACTGGTCCGCCGAGGTGAGCAAGTCGATTCCGTCGTTCGTGATCGTGGTGACAGCGTCCGATGGCTCGGACATCGCAGACTTCCAAGCGGAGCTCGACGGAGAGCCCTTGAGCGGCGTGGACGGGGTGATCGATGTCGACCCAGGGGCCCATCGGCTCATCGTGCGCGCACCAGGCTTCCCCGACGTGAAGAAGCGCGTCGACCTCAAGAAGGGGGACCAGCGCAAGCTGGTGAAGGTAGTCTTCACGCCTGCCCAGGCCGCAGAGACCTCAGAGGTGCCCACTGGCGCGCCAGCTGAAGAGCCGCGCGCCGATAGCTCCCGCGACCTCACTTGGCCGCTTATTTCCCTGGGGATAGGTGCGGTGGGTGTCGGCCTCGGTGGCTTCTTTCTACTTCGTTCGGCCACCAAGCGTGACGAGGCGGATGCTTTATATGCAGAGTGCAAGCGCGACAACGGCTGCCTCAAGGCAGACCCGCGGAGCGCTGAGGTGTCGCAATACGACGACGACGCGCGCAGCGCACAGACCGTTGGCGTGATTGCACTGGCAATTGGTGGCGTCGCCATCGCAACCGGCGTGACCCTGTACATCCTTGAAGGGGACAGCGGGGAGCCCGCGGTGCAAGCTTACGTGACCCCCCTGGGTGGCGGGCTAGCGGGTCGCTTCTAGATCTCTGGTTTTTGCATGTGGAATTTAGCCCGACATAAGCTGCCTGCTGCCCTCGCCGCGTTGCTCTTGACGAGCGCGTGTGCCGGTGCGGATCCGAACGACGATGCCGCGGACGAAGCCAGCTCGGAGGCAAGCGGATCAGAGGTAGTCGCGACTCAGCAGGAAGCGCTCTGCAACGATCCTCCGCTCTGTGACGACCTCGAGTGCCCGCTGCTCAACGGCTGCAACGAGTGCTACCTCAACGCTGCGGGCTGCGCCTGCAAGTACAGTAATCTGCCCGACGGCACCGGCTGCCCGGGTGGCTCATGCTTGAGCGGAAGCTGCTGCAGCGGTTGCGTGAGCGGCACCACGTGCAACGCCGGCACGGCGCTCAACGCCTGCGGCAAGTCGGGCAGCGCTTGTCAGAACTGCGACGACGGCAACCCGTGCACCACGGACAGCTGCAACGCGAACGGCACCTGTAGCCATACCCCGAACAGCAACTCTTGTTCGGGCGGCAAGTGCTACAACGGCAGCTGCTGCACCGGCTGTTGGAACGGCTCGAGCTGTGTTGGCGGCGGTTCAGCCTCTGCCTGTGGCAGCGGCGGCGGCGCCTGCTCGAGCTGCGCTGACTCGAACCCATGTACTCAAGACGTGTGCAGCGCAGGCAGTTGCTCACACCCCGCGGTAACGAACGGCACCTCGTGTGCCGACAGCAACCAGTGCAACGGCACGGAGACCTGTCAGAACGGCGCGTGCACCGCCGGCAGCGTTCCAAACTGTGACGACGGCAACGTGTGCACAGACGATGCGTGCAACCCAGGCACCGGCTGCACCCACACGGCGAACAGCGCCGCCTGCAACGACGGCAACGGCTGCACCACCGGAGACAAGTGCAGCGGAGGTTCCTGCAGCGGCACAGCGACTTCCTGCGACGACAGCAACCCATGCACCGACGACAGCTGCAGCGCTGGCGCGGGCTGCGTGCACACCGCAAAGTCGGACGGAACTGGGTGCGACGACATGAACACCTGCTCGTCGGCGAGCGCTTGCATGGGTGGGCAGTGCGTGGCGACGGCTGGCTTGAACTGCAACGACGGCGACGTGTGCACCACCGACGGCTGCTCCGGAGGAAATTGCTC
Source organism: Polyangiaceae bacterium (assembly GCA_020633205.1). Classification (NCBI taxonomy): domain Bacteria; kingdom Pseudomonadati; phylum Myxococcota; order Polyangiales; family Polyangiaceae; species Polyangiaceae bacterium. The sequence continues at coordinate 187,575 of JACKEB010000011.1, read as the reverse complement.
ACACGCCTCCGCGGGGACCATCCCGTGTGACGACGGCGACCCTTGCACCGAACACGACACCTGCGGCGGCTCTGGTTGCGTCGGTACCGCACGGAACTGTGACGACAACAACCCGTGTACGGTGGACACCTGCGACGCGACCGACGGCTGCAAGCACACGGTGGACGACGGCGCCAGCTGCAATGACGGAGATCCTTGCACCACCGCGGACAAGTGTGTCGGCGTCACCTGCAAAGGCGAGGCAGTCACCTGCCCAGCAGTCGACGAGTGCCACGAGGCGGGGAGCTGCGACTCAGCGACCGGCACGTGCGACCCGGGAACGGTGCTGGCTGATGACACGCCTTGCACGGGCGGCACCTGTGTGGGGGGCAGCTGTGTGAGCGATGAGTGGCCGGGTGGCAGCGGCGGCGCGACCAACGGCAATGGCGGCGCCGGCGGTGAGGGCGGACAGGCAGTCGCCGGGACGAGCGGCGTTTCGAGCGGCGGCAGCGGCGGATTCGGAGGCACGACCAATGCGGATCCAACCGCGGTCTACGAGCGCAATCCCGGTGGCTGCGCCTGCCGGGCGACGGGCGCCGAGGAGACGCAGCGCCAACAGCTGCCCGCGTTGTTCGGTCTCGGAATCGCCTTGGCAGCGACCATCCGACGTCGCCAGCGTCGCGACCTGAAGTAGCGCCCTGTAGTCACGCGATGTAGGTCGCTCGCCCACGCTGGCTCCGGTGTACGCGCCGACGACTACACACGATTGACGCCGCGTTCCACCGGGGAAGCCGTGCGGAACTGGAGCCGCGGCTCGTGTTCCATCGCGACCGCACGGCCGCGTCCGATGTCACCGCTCCGTCGCTCTGGTTTGAGGCATTCTGAACCAGCGCGCCGAGGGATCGATGCTAGCCTGCGCGCCCCCGATGACACGCCTCTCCCTCGCTGCACTCGTCTTGTTCGCATGCGTGCTCGCTACTCTCCCAGCGGCCGCCGACGATCTGGCGTATTCCGACATCGACCGCGCGACCGTGCGCGTCCTGGCCCTCGGCACCGTCGACATCGAAGAGGTCGAGCACAAGCAGGTCAAGTACCCGGTGGCGATCCCCCTCGCCGGTCACGGGAGCGGCGTGTTGGTTGGCGCGGATGGTCTCATCCTGACCGCGGAGCACGTGGTCGCGGACTCTCGCGCTATCGCCGTCATGATCCCTGGCTACCCCAAAGCGTTGCCCGCGGTGGTCGTGTACGAGAATGAAGATCACGATGTCGCGTTGGTGCGCGTCCTTGGGACCTACACCCAGGTCGCCAAGCTCGCAGACCCAAGCGATGTCTTGGCGGTCCGGCAAACGGTGTTCGCCATCGGCTACCCGCTCGACGCGAAGCGAACGGACCCCCAGAGCACCCAAGGCATCGTCTCCGGAAAGCTCCCCGACGGCGCGCTCCAGCTCGGCATGACGGTGAACCCGGGAAACTCCGGTGGTCCCGTCGTCGACGAGCAGGGCCTGGTGCGCGGCATCGTGATCGCGCGCTCACGCCTCGATCAGGGCGCCGTGGGCCTGGCCTACGCCGTACCCCTCGGCAACATCGTCGGCCCGGTGAGCCAGCAGGAGAACACGCCACTCTCCACCGAGAAGGATACTTATCTCCGCACGGATGCGGCGCAGCTCTCCGCCGAGCTCACGACGGCGATGAGCCAGTATGGGCTCGAGGTACTCGAGGCGTCGCTCTCCGGTGGCTCCTTGGACCTCGACCCGAAGCTCCGCAAGACGCTGAACGAGGCCTCTTACGGTGAGCATGCGTCCATCGACGGCCGCTTGATGAGCGCCGCCATGTACTGGAACCAGTCCCTGGTACAGCAGGCGCGCGGCAAGAGCGTCTGGCGCAAGTCGCGGCAGTACGCCGTCAAGCTAGCCAAGGAGGCGGTGAAGCTCGAGCCAAAGCTCAAGAAGGAATCCAAGTTCATCAGCGTCGTACTGGCGGGCGATCCCGGCGACGGCACGTTCCACCCGTTCGCGAACACCACCCCCGTGCCTTCGAGCGGGGGAAACATGGACACGCTATCGCGCTTCGATAGTGGGCCGACGACCTTTCCTGACGACGAACCCAAGGACAAGAAGCCCAGCAAGACCAAGGGCGGGTACTTCGACTTCGAAGTCGGATACGCCAACACCAAACGTAGCGACAATGCGAAAGGCGCGAGTGACTACTTTGGGGGCGGGTTTGGCTACTGGACCGGGGACAAGGCTCGATTCAAGGTCGGGGGCGTCTTGCGCCGCCACAGCGGCACCACTTACACCCAGTGTCAGACGGTGACCACGGGCTACGGTTTCTCGGGAGACCGTTGCGAGAGTGGCTCCCTCGCAACCACGTTGGTGGGCGCGACCGTCGGCCTGGGCATCGAGCGCTACTTCGCCGTCGGCTTGGGCCTCGACTACATCAGCGTCACCGACAGCGGGGTTGCGGAGGACGAGAGCGGGGTGGCCTTCGAACTCGACGCCGGACTGCGCATTCCGATCAAGACCGTCGATCTCCAGCTGAACACGCTGCTGCTGACAGGCGCGGTCACCATCGCCGGCGTAAGCGCCGGAGTGGGCGTGTTCTTCTAGGCTTCGCGAGCAAGGCATGAAACGACGTCTACTACAAATCCTCGCGGCAATTCTTCTGACTCTCCTCGCCCCAGGCGCGCTCGCTCAAGCCGTCGCCTACGACAACATCGATCAGGCGACCGTACGCGTGCTCGGCATGGGGAACATCGAGCTCGAAGCGATAGAGGATGAGGGTCAGACGTATCAGCTGGCAGTGCCCATCGCGGGCCACGGCAGCGGCGTACTGCTCTCGAAGGACGGCTTGATCCTCACCGCGGCTCACGTCATCGACGACACTCGGGCCCTCGCGGTGTTGGTGCCCGGACACCTTGGGCCGCTGCCAGCAGTCGCTGTGTACACCGACACGACAAGGGACTTCGCGCTGCTGCGCGTGAAGGGCGACTTCGAGCACGTCGCAGAGCTCGCCGATCCAAAGGCGTCGCTCGCCATCCGTCAAAACGTCTTCGCCATCGGTTACCCCCTCGATGCGACGCGCATGGATCCGCAGTCCACCCCCGGCATCGTCTCCGGCGTCTTGCCCACTGGCGAGCTGCAGCTCGGCATGAGCGTCAACCCGGGCAACTCGGGCGGACCCGTGGTGGACAGCGACGGCAAGGTGCGAGCGATCGTCGTCGCGCGATCTCGACTCGACGAAGGAGCGATCGGTCTGGCCTACGCGGTCCCTCTAAAGACCTTCGCCGAGACGGTGACCAAGTATCTCACCAAGCCAGCCGACGCGACCCAGCTGGCTTATCTCGAAGCGGACACCAGCCGACGCTTGGCGGATCTCACATCGCTGATGAGCCTCTATGGGCTCGAGGTGATGAAGACTTCGCTCTCCAAGAGCGAGATGGAAGTCGATCCGCGCATCAAGGGCGCACTGGACGAAGCCTCCCAGGGCGCCCACGCCTCCACCGACGGGCGGCTGCTCAGCGCGGTCTTCTACTGGAACCAGAGCCTCGTGATGCGTCGCCGCGGGGATACGAACTGGCCCACCGCGCAGGCCAAGGCAGTAGGTCTGGTGCGCGAGGCCGCCAAGGCGGAGCCGGCGTTGCAGACCAAGTCGCCGTTCGTGAAGTTACTGCTCGGGCTGCCTCCTACGGCGCCTGGTCCGGCGAGCGGGACGGGAGACCCCGCGAATCCCTGGGGAACGACCTACGGCTCCAGTGTGCAGCCACCAACGAGCGCACCGGCGACGGACAAACCGAAGCAGCCCGAGGGAAAGCCGCTCAAGCTCAACCTCAAAGTCCTGCTTGGAATCGAGATTGTTCCAACCTTGTACAACATTGATCTCCACTTCGACGCTAGGTTGAGCGCCGGAGTGAATCATCGAGAGCATCACGGTCGCACGGTGCTCGCGTACGGCGCGAGGGTTGGGTTCCAAACGGCTGGAACCTGGAGCGTGATCTTTGGCGGCGAACTGCAGCAGGCGAGCGGCTCGTTCACGTGCGATTACTGTTACGAACCCACCACAAGCCAGTCCGGCGGCATCGATATCGACTGGAGCACGACCCAGTTGGGCCCTTACGCAGGGCTAACTTTCAAAGGACTGTATCTTGGCGGCAAGGTTCTCTGGTTCCTGCCTGGTTCAAACGGCGACGAACCTTTCCACGTCGATGGCGCGGCGCTGGGCGTGGAGGGTGGCTATCTCTACTCCTACAAACGGTTGAGAGCGGGGGCGCTGCTCGGAGCATATTGGGGTTCTGGTGAAGTCAGCGAGTACGAGAACTACGAGTTTGGCTACTACGACACCGTTGAGACCTCCGTTCGTGCCGTACAGCTCTCCGCAATGGCACAGCTCGCGTTCTAGCCAAACCATCCAGCTCTCCCACACCAGGAATGCGATGTCGTTCGCCCAACTTCGTTTCCTCACGGTTCTCTTCGCCTGCCTGTTCGCGCCCAGCGCATTCGCTCAAGCCGTTGCCTACGACAACATCGATCAGGCAACGGTGCGCGTGCTCGGCATGGGGAACATCGAGATCGAACCCATCGAAGACGAAGGTCAGACGTACCAGCTGGCGCTGCCCATCGCGGGACACGGCAGCGGCGTGTTGCTGTCGAAGGACGGCCTGATCCTGACGGCGGCCCACGTCATCCAGGACACGCGGGCCCTCGCGGTGCTGGTTCCTGGACGCCTGGGGCCTCTCCCCGCGGTAACGGTCTACGTGGACACCACGCGGGACTTCGCGCTGCTGCGGGTGAAGGGCGACTTCGAGCACGTCGCCGAGCTCGCTGATCCAAAGGCTACCCTGGCGATCCGCCAGGACGTGTTTGCCATCGGCTACCCGCTGGATGCTACTCGCATGGATCCCCAGTCCACTCCGGGAATCGTCTCGGGTGTGCGCCCAAGCGGGGAGCTACAGCTGGGGATGAGCGTCAACCCGGGCAACTCCGGTGGACCCGTGGTGGACAGCGACGGCAAAGTGCGAGGGATCGTGGTTTCACGCTCGCGGCTCGATGAGGGCGCCGTTGGCCTCGCGTACGCCGTCCCGCTGCAGACCTTCGCCGAAACGGCAAAGAAGTACGTTGGCACCCCCGCGGACGCCGCTCAGCGAGCCTACCTGGAGGCCGACACCAGCCGTCGCCTAGCAGACCTCACCTCGCTGATGAGCCTTTACGGTGTCGATGTGCTCAAGACCTCGCTCTCGAAGAGCGAAATGGAGGTCGATCCTCGTATCAAGGGTGCGCTCGACGAGGCATCCGAAGGCGCCCACGCCTCGACTGATGGGCGGCTGCTCAGTGCGGTCTTCTACTGGAACCAGAGCCTGGTGATGCGTAGCCGCGGGGATACGAACTGGCCCAACGCGCAAGCCAAGGCCGTCAGTTTGGTCAGGGAAGCCGCCAAGGCGGAGCCCACACTGCAAACTACATCCAAGTTCGTGAAGCTGCTTTTGTCGCTCAGTCCGGCCCCACCGGTAGGCGCAGCGCCAGAGCCAGGACCCAGCGGTGGCTTTGGTAGTGTCAACCTCCAGCCGCCCGCGGATACGGGGCCGCCCGCGCCTCCGACGCGTCCAAGAGAGAAGCCCGTGCGCTTCTTCCTAGAGGCGGGAGGGGACTATCTGACGTTGACTGGTCACCACGTGTCAGCACCGAAGGGTCCTTTCAATTTCAGCGAATCGACCAGGCCAGACGCCAGCGGCTTTGGGGTGAGCGTAGGCCTTGGACTCGCTTTTGCGATCGCCAACGAAGCATCGATCCCAGTGGCGATTCGTGTATCCCATGCGAACCTCGACATGGATTGCGGTGACTGCACCGCACCTGACGGCGAGGGCGACGCAGGCACCGATTGGACGCAGGACGGGTATGGCGCCTCGGTCGGCTACCAGTGGTCTTGGATATACGTCGGCGTTCGGCTCGACCACGTCAACGTCAGCGTCGAGAACAGCGACATCGATGCTTCGCTGCTGGCATATGGGATGGACGGCGGCATCGTCCTGCAACGTGGGGCCCTTGGATTCAAGGCCCTCGGCGGTATGGCGATCGGCGAGTACAGCGGCGACAACGAAGAATCGCTGAGCTACATCAGCTTCAACCTGACCCTCGCTGGACAGCTCTTGTTCTAGACACTGCCTGCGTCGCGCCCGACCCCCAACTTGCTCGTGGATCGCGTGGTTCGAGGAGGGCGGCTATCGTCCTAGCCTCACGGCATGATACGCAGACCCTCGAGGGTGTAGTCCTTCGGGTCATTGTCATTCTTGAGCTTCACACCCTTACGCGGGTCGAAGCTCGGGCGAATGCTCAGGCCATGCCAGGCGTGCTCGTCCCCTGAAGTGCCAGGAGGCGTCCCCGTCTGATGCAGCACGATGGTGTCGCTGTCGTGGGCGCGCTCGTGCTCGATCTTGCCCTTGAAATCAAACGTCGTGATCACCGGGGCCGCCGCGATCTGGGTGCGCGCCATCCAGATGTCGATGCCCTTGATCGCGCTCGGGCCTGTCCCCACGGAAACACGGGTGACGTTGAACCGTGGGTCGTCGATGCCGAGCTGTTTTGCGATCGCTTCTGGTTCCTGTTCAAGCAGCTTCGGCATGCCGGCGAGCTTGGTCACGGCGTGCTGCAACATCTTCCAAGCGACCTCGTCGTCCTTCACCGCGACGACCTCGTCGGGCATCGCAACGATGATGTAGCCCCTGAGCGTTTCATCGGTGAGCTTCTTCACGGCGCCGATGGTGTCTTTCAGCTCCCCGCGATGAGACACGGCGACCGACGCGATGCCTGGTCCCCACAGGTCGAGCTTCCCGGTGGTTTGATTGGAGCCGAGGTACCAGTTGCGAGTCGCCCAGGCGCCTTTGGTCGCCGTGGTGATCACCGGCTGCTTCACGCCCATCGCCGTGGCCAGCTCCTGAGCGGTAGGCGCTGTCTCGAACTTGACCTCCACGAAGCGCGGGCCGGAGAACCGAACACTGACACCCTTCGGCGGCTTGAGGGCAGCTTCGAGCTCACTTGGCGTCTTGTAGAAGAGCCCTGGGGTACACGCCAGCTCACGCGTCACGCGGGCTATCTCGTGAGCCAATCCAGTTCCGTCAGGCAACGCCTGGCAAGGCTTCGCATCGCTCGGCTTTGCTGGCTCCAAGAAGGACGGCGTGTTGCGCTCCGCCTCCGGCGGGAGTGGCGCGACCGCTACCTCCGGCCCCGCCGGCGCAGAAGCACTTGCGGGGACGTTGCTCGAGTTGGTGGTGTTCGTCGACTCCTGGCTTGGACAGCCGCTGAGGAAAACCGCAACCAACACACTCAGCGAACAGGCGGCAATACGTGAGACTCGCATAACAGCAGGGTATCAGACGTCTCAGCCCGGCCTCCGGTCTGCCCCGTCAGCGATCTCGCTCAACCCGTGAATGTGCTCACGCCCAAAGCAAGAAAGGCGCCCCTCATGGGGCGCCTTTTCCACCTGAGAAGTCGAGCGCTTAGCCTTCGTCACTCACGAGCGACGCGACGCGCAGCTCGGCCAGCTGCTCCGCGGACACACCACCGGGCGCGTCCGTCATCAGGTCGGTGCCCTTTTGAGTCTTCGGGTAGGCGATCACGTCGCGGATGCTATCGGTGCCCGCCATCAACATGCTGATGCGGTCCATGCCAAGGGCGATTCCGCCGTGGGGCGGCGCGCCGTAGCGCAGCGCCTTGAGCAAGAAGCCGAACTTCTCTTCCGCCTCGGCGTCGCCAATGCCGAGGGTGCGGAACACCCGGGCCTGCACCTCGGGGTCATGCAGACGCACCGAGCCGCCGCCGATCTCGAAGCCGTTCAGCACCAGGTCGTAGCGGTAACACTGCACGAGGCCCGGATCCTTCTCGAGCAAGTCGACGTGATCATCGAACGGCCGGGTGAAGGCGTGATGCGCCGCAGCCCAGCGCTTGTTGTCCTCGTCGTACTCGAAGAGCGGCGGGTTCACGACCCACAGGAAATTCCAGTTGTCGCCGTGGCCAGTCTCCGGGATGAGCCCGAGCTTTTTCCCCAGGGCAAGGCGGAGGTTCGCCATCACGGTATGCACCAGGCTGGTCTTGCCCGACTGGAACAGGATGATATCGCCTTCCTTCGCCTCGCACGCTGCGTTGATGGCGTTGCGCATCTCGTCGGTGATGCTCTTCGCCAGCGGGCTCTGGGTCCACTCGCCGCCTGCTCCGACCTTGGCGCGCGCCAGGCCCCCGGCGCCCATACCGCGCGCTTGCTTCTCCAGCTTGTCGCCGTCGGCGCGGCTGAAGTTGGCGCTGGCCGGGATGACCATGGCCTTGATGATCTCCGCCGGCAGATCCTTGCGGTAGGTGCCGTTCTTGAACTTCTCGGCGATGGGCTGGAAGAACGGGATGCCGCCGCCGTCGTGCTCCGTGATGAGCTCCGTGAGGTCGACGTGGGGCATGCCGAAGCGCAGGTCCGGCTTGTCGTTGCCGTAGAGCCGCATCGACTCTTCGAAGTCCATGCGGGGGAAGTGACCGCTCGGGTAGATCTCCTTCAGGTCCACGCCGTTCGCCTTCCACATCGCGAACACCAAGCCTTCAACCAGGTTGAAGATGTCGTCTTGGTTCACGAAAGACAGCTCGATGTCGATCTGGGTGAACTCAGGCTGGCGATCGATGCGCAGGTCCTCGTCGCGGAAGCAGCGCACGATCTGGAAGTACTTTTCGTAGCCGGCCACCATGAACAGCTGCTTGAAGAGCTGCGGACTCTCAGCCAGCGCATAGAATTTCCCCGCGGAAGTGCGGCTCGGCACCAGGAAGTTACGCGCGCCACCCGGGGTGTACTTGACCAAGAACGGCGTCTCGAGCTCGAGGCAGCCGGCCTCGCTCAAGTAGTTCCGCGCGGCTTGGTTCAGGTTGTGGCGCATGCGCAGCGCGCGCTGCAGGGGCGCCCGGCGTAAATCCAGGAAGCGATACTGCAGGCGGATCTCTTCCTTGGTGTCGACCTTGTCGAGCAGCTCGAAGGGCGGCGTCTCACTCTTGTTGAAGACCGTCGCCTCCATCACCTCGACTTCGACCTCACCGGTAGCCAGGTTGGGGTTGGTGGCGCTGACCATCTCACCGGTCTTCTTGCTCATCTGCATGCCGCGTGAGCGCACCTTGCCCTTGATGCCGACGCACCACTCACCGCGCAGCGCTTCCGCTTGCTTGTGAGCCTCGGGCGCCGTATCCGGGTCGAAGACGATCTGGGTCAGACCTTCGCGATCTCGCAAGTCGACGAAGATGATGGAGCCGTGATCTCGACGATTATTCACCCAGCCAAACAGCACGACCTCGGAGCCGATGTCCGATGCGCGCAGCGAGTTGTTGTCGTGGGTTCTCTTGAGCTCGTCGATGAAGCGGGCCACAGGTCGTTTCCTTGCTTGCGAGCGCTCACGCCACCTCGAGATTTCCCGAGCTGACCCGAGCAGTTGGGCTCCGGAGCCGCCGAGACCATCTCGCGACCACAGAGCAGCTGACGCCTTGCGCTAAATCCTAGGATTGGGCAAGCGCCTGGCGGCGATCTAACCCGAAGCGCGCCCCGTGAGAATGCAACAAATTGCCGATTTCGAGGCCAAAGCCGAGCTTAAACATGGCGCCATGCGTACGGCCGCTGAGGTGCGAGATTTCAGCTGGCTAGAGCGAAAGCCACGCAATTCGCTGGGCGGGTGCGACGACTCGTGGAGCCAAGGAGGCAAACCTGGTGCGTGCTACCCTCTTCCAAGTGTCCGACAAGGAGCAAGTCGCGACGGACCTGATCCGCCATCACTTCGAGGTGGAGCCCCACCTTGTTGAGGTCTGGCGCTTCTTCGGGGACAACGAAGCCTCGCCCAGAGAGCCGATCAAGCTCCTCGAAGTGAACGTCGCGACCGTCTCGACCGGTGGTGTCACACCGTTCCGCTTCCGCCCAAGTCATGAAGTGCCGTTCGCGGTCATCATCGCCGAGATCACCCCCGAGGAGTTCGAAGCGGTGAAGCAGAATCCGTCTCTGCTTCCGACCGGGTGGAGCTTGGCACCCACGCGGGCGCAACGCTTCGAAAGACACGCGTGACAGCTGCGGACTGCACGCCGGCCACGCATTGAGCAAACCACGGAGCAATACGGTTCATGCAGGGCCGTCCATCAGACCTACCACGCATCCAGCAAACCCACTTGCGCGCCCAAGCGGACATGTTTGCCGCCGTGGCTTCCCACGGAACCATTATCGGAACCGCACGCGAGATCGCCCTGATCGATTTCTTCCGAGGCCTGATCCCCCAGCGCTACGAGATCTTGTCCGGAGCAATCGCGACTGAAACCAAAGGAAAGCTCGACAGGGCATCGGGGCAGCTAGATGTGATGGTGGTCGATACGTTCGAGTACCCGACCGTGCTTCGGACTGGCGATTTGGCGGTCGCGCTCGCTCCATCCGTTCTAGTCGTCGTTGAGTCCAAGAGCGACCTCGCATCGGGGGAGAAGTTCTTCGACGCACTACGGCAGATTGGGAAGGCGAAACTGGTCGCCGGTCCTGGCACGCTCACGGCTCTCTTTTGTTTCGGTGCACCAGCAAAGTCCGAGACACTGAGGAGTTGGCTCAACCAGCTCATGCAAGAGAGGACGCACTTGCTCCACGAGGCACGAAGCGCGGACGCTAACCTCGCCGCTTACGAAAAGCTTTCCAAGTCTGATATAAAATCCCGGCGGAAACCCCGTACGAAGAAAGACCTCCTTGAGGAGGTCACGCTTTACAACGCCCCAGCGCTGCCCGACATCATCGTTTCAGACCGCGGAGCGATCGCGATCCGGATAGACGACGCACAAACTAGCTACCAGTTCTACAGACCCAAGAAGGGGTATCCCTCGGTGGTTGCACTCGCGTCTGGAGTGCTTGGGCATATATCAAGAGCAGTCGGCGACCCAGAACGTGCTGTGAAGGAACAGTCGTTCAGGATCCTTACCACTCACCTCAATGCTGGTTTTGAGAGAGCCCAGGACGTGCCCGACCTCGACGTCACCGACACACAGCCGCATAATTGAGGACCCATGTACGTGGTTCAGATCAGCGATCGCAACACCTTCGCCAACAAGGTAGCGTCGGAACAGCTACCCGTTCGCGTCGTGCGGACACCGACAGCCATTCCGGTTCAGCAGGGCACCGGGGTCGTCATGCACCCCGGCCTTGCATTAGACTACGCTCTCGACTTCGACGACCCAAACATGGGCGAGACGACGTGGACGTTTCGCGAGGTGGTGCTCACCAACGCCCAAGGCGAGGTGCTGCTCACGAACTCACTGTTGGCGATGCTTCCGAAGGCAAACGTCGACATTGTGCACCGGAGCGGTTCCCTCTAACCGAAGGTTTACCAAGAGGCGGGCGCGCGCGTTCAGAGCCTACGAGACGCTGCACATCGCCTGATCAGACACAGGATTGGATCCCCATGGATTCACCACTCAACACGAGGCTAAACTGGCGCCATGCGTACGGCCGCTGAGGTGCGAGATTTACTGAAGAAGCTGAAACAGCGCGCGGCTGACGAATACCACGCAACGTGCGGACACCGCTGGAGGTTGAACCCTCGAGCCACTGAGGCGGAGGTCGCTGCGTTCGAGAAGCAGTGGCGCATTCGGCTTCCAAGCGAGTATCGCGAGTTCCTGCTCACGCTGGGAAATGGAGGCGCTGGTCCCGGCTTCGGCATTGACCCTCTGGGAACCATGCAAGAACAGGCCATCGGCAGGGATGTGCTGCGCGCGCTGAAGGTGGAGTTCGACGCTGACCTGGCAGAGGAGTGGGACGAAGTAACGGAGCCAGAATCTTGGGATGCGCGCAAAGACGTCATGGCCGGCGCGATGCCCATCGCGACCCTCGGCTGTGGTGACTGGTTCCGCCTAGTGATTAGCGGTCCCCACGCGGGTGAGATCTGGTTCGACAACCGCGGCGGTGACGGCATGCCTCCCGACCCCGTCGTCGACGACGAAGGCGAGCTCACGTTCCGTTCGTGGTACGAGGCGTGGCTCGACGAGTGCGAAGCGCGCTGGCTCAAGTAGCCCGCAACATATCCTCGGGGATTCGTGATCCCGCTGCTCGCGTTGGATTTGGGGGAGGGCGCTTCAAAGGCAACAGAGCGCACCCGCTAGACAACCGCGAACCATCTGGCACGATCCGCTCAGTGACCAACACCCGCGACGACTACCTGAAGGATCTGGTCAAGCTCAGGCGGGTGCGCGATCGCATGGATCGCGAGTATCAGAAGCCGCTCGATGTGGAATCCCTGGCGCGCGGCGTGGGCATGTCCGCGGGACACTTGAGTCGGCTGTTCAAGAAGGCGTACGGCGAGTCACCGTACTCGTACTTGATGACGAGGCGCATCGAGCGCGCGATGACGCTGCTCCGTCGCGGCGACCTGAGCGTGACGGAGGCCTGCTTCGAAGTGGGCTGTTCGTCCCTTGGCACCTTCAGCACACGCTTCACGGAACTGGTTGGAGTGTCACCCAGCGCCTACCGTGAGGATCAGCAGTCGACTGAAGGCATGCCCGCTTGCGTGGCCAAGCAGGTGACTCGCCCGGTTCGCTCCGTTAAGCCCTCCCCCAAAAAAACAGCTGAATAGCGCCAAGACAAAACCGGTCAGGAATCGAGAAGCGCGCGTCTCGAGGGAGAACTAGCTTCTCGAACATGGAAATCAGCATCCACTCGAGCTTCCTCCCGCAAACCGATCCCGAAGCCTCTCTCGCGTTTTGGCGCGACGTGATGGGCTTCGAAGTCCGCAACGACGTTGGCTACAACGGCTTGCGTTGGATCACGATTGGCCCGCCGGGGCAGCCTGGCACCAACATCGTACTCTATCCGCCGCAAGCAAATCCAGGCGTCACCGAACAAGAGCAGTCGACAATCGCGGAGATGATGGCCAAGGGCACGTTCGGCAAGATCGTGCTGGCGACCACGGACGTGAACGCCACCTTCGAGAAGCTGCAAGCCGCCGGCGCTGAGGTCGTGCAAGAGCCGATGGATCAACCGTATGGCTTGCGCGACTGCGCCTTCCGCGACCCTGCAGGCAATGACCTGCGTATCCAGGAGCGCAAGTGATGAACCGCTGGATGCGCCAGTTTCATCGCTGGGTGTCGGCGTTCTTCGTGGTGAGCGTGATCGCCACAACCGTCGCGATGGCGCAAAAAGAACCCATCGTCTGGATGTCGTATGTGCCGCTCCTGCCCCTCGCCCTGCTTTCGCTCACCGGCATCTACTTGTTCCTGTTGCCGTACTTCAAGCGACGTCCACAGCCCTCCGAAGCGTGAGATAACAGCCGCAATGAGCGCCAAGAAGAACGCAGCCTCGACGACTCACGCCGCGGACAGCCACGACACCATTCGCGTCGTGGGCGCGCGAGTGAACAACCTCAAAGACGTGAGCGTCGAGCTGCCCAAGCGGCGCCTCAGCGTGTTCACCGGCGTCTCGGGCTCCGGCAAGAGCTCCCTGGTGTTCGGCACCATCGCCGCCGAGTCCCAGCGCATGATCAACGAGACGTACAGCGCGTTCGTCCAAGGCTTCATGCCGACGATGGCGCGCCCCGATGTCGACGTGCTGGAAGGGCTCACCACTGCGATCCTCGTGGATCAAGAGCGCATGGGAGCCAACGCGCGCTCCACCGTGGGCACTGCCACCGACGCCAATGCCCTGCTGCGTATCTTGTTCAGTCGCCTGGGCAAGCCGCACATCGGCTCACCTCAAGCCTTCTCCTTCAACGTAGCTTCGGTCAAGGCTGCGGGCGCGCTCACCGTAGAGAAGGCTGGCGGCAAGAAAACCGTACGGAAAACCTTTCAGCGCACGGGTGGCATGTGTCCACGCTGCGAAGGCATGGGCCACGTCACCGACATCGACCTCAAGAAAATCTACGACGAGAACAAGAGCCTGGCTGAAGGCGCGCTGAACATCCCGACCTACACCACCGGCGGCTGGAACTACCGCCTGTACGCGGAGTCCGGCTTCTACGACCCAGAGAAGCCGATCAAGAAGTTCACCAAGAAGGAGCTGCACGATCTGCTCCATAAGGAGCCGGTGCGCATGAAGATCGCCGGCATCAACATGACCTACGAGGGCATCATCCCGCGCCTTCAGAAGTCGATGCTGGCCAAAGACAAAGAGGCGATGCAGTCCCACATTCGCGCGTTCGTGGATCGCGCGGTGACCTTCACCACCTGCCCCGACTGCAGCGGCACCCGGCTCAGCGAAGGCGCACGTTCCTCCAAGATTTCAGGGAAAAACATCGCCGATGCCTGCACGATGCAAGTCAGCGACCTGCGGGACTGGGTGCGCGGTTTGAAGGAGCCAAGCGCGAAGCCGCTGCTCGAGGCGCTGGGCCTGTTGCTAGATTCCTTTGTGGAAATTGGCCTCGGTTACCTCTCCCTGGATCGCCCGACGGGCACGCTCTCTGGCGGGGAAGCGCAACGCACCAAGTTGATTCGTCACCTTGGCTCTTCCCTGACGGATGTGACCTACGTATTCGATGAGCCCACGGTTGGGCTGCATCCCCACGATATCCAGCGCATGAACCAGCTGCTGCTCCAGCTGCGGGACAAAGGCAACACGGTGCTCGTGGTGGAGCACAAGCCGGAGGTAATCGCGATCGCCGATCACGTCGTCGATCTTGGTCCCGGCGCGGGCAGCAACGGCGGCACCGTGACCTTCGAAGGTGGCGTCGCCGCGCTGCGCACGAGCAAGACCGTCACCGGAAAGCACCTGGATGATCGCGCGGCCCTCAAGGCTGAAGTGCGCAAGCCGACGGGTGCCCTCAAGGTACGCGGCGCCAGCACTCACAACTTGAAGAAGGTCAACGTCGATATCCCCCTCGGCGTGCTGGTGGTCGTGACTGGCGTCGCAGGCTCCGGCAAGAGCTCCCTGGTGCAAGGCTCCGTCGCCAAGCTGGAAGGCGTCGTCTCAATCGATCAAAGCGCCATCAAGGGCTCCCGCCGTAGCAACCCGGCGACCTACAGCGGGCTCCTGGATCCTATCCGCAGCGCCTTTGCCAAAGCCAACAAGGTCAAGCCGGCGCTGTTCAGCGCCAACTCCGAAGGCGCCTGCCCGGTGTGCAACGGCGCTGGCGTGATCTACACGGACCTGGCGCTGATGGCTGGCGTCGCGACCACCTGCGAAGAGTGCGAAGGCAAGCGCTTCCAGGCGGATGTCTTGAAGTACAAGCTGGGCGGCAAAGACATCAGCGAAGTGCTCGCGATGCCGGTGAGCGAAGCCACCGCGCATTTTTCCTCCGGGAAATCTAAGGTGCCAGCGGCGCAGGCTATCCTCGAGCGCCTGAGCGACGTAGGGCTGGGCTACGTCACCCTCGGCCAGCCGCTCACGACGCTCTCCGGCGGTGAGCGCCAGCGTCTCAAGCTCGCGACGCAAATGGCGGAGAAGGGCGGGGTCTACATCCTGGACGAACCGACCAGTGGCCTCCACTTGGCCGATGTGCAGCAACTGCTCGGCTTGCTGGATCGCCTGGTGGACTCGGGGAAGTCCGTGATCGTGATCGAGCACCATCAGGCGGTGATGGCGCACGCCGACTGGATCATCGACCTGGGTCCAGGCGCAGGGCATGAAGGCGGTCGGGTCGTCTTCGAAGGCACGCCGGGCGACCTGGTCGCGGCGCGTGCGACGCTCACGGCGCAACACCTGGCGGACTATGTCGGCGCCCCGGCAGCCTCCCCCCCGAAAAAGCAGCCGAGCCAGGCCAAGTCGAAGTCCGCCAAGCGCAAGTAGTTGCCCGCTTCGGGTCCGCGTAAGCGACGCTTACGTAGCTCATCTGCTAGTCGCTGAATCGCCAAAAACTGGGCCAAATCCGCGGCCTTGTGGCACCCGCGAGGAGTGAAACCGGGATCTTTCGTCGCCCAGCCCACGAGCCGCCAGAATCGAGCGCGGCCAAGTGCGCCCCCAGCGTCCGAGCGCGAGGTTCGCGACGACGAATCCTCACGGAATCAACACGCCGACGACGCTGAGCTATCCGAGCTCCACGTCGAGCCGCTGACGTCACCCGGCGGTGAGTGGCTGACGCCGGTGTGCGCCTGGCTCTCCCTGGCGCTGCCCCTGGGGCTCGCCCTGCTACGCGCTAGCGCTGGCGCCCAGTGGCGCGGCGATATGTCTCTGGTGCGATCCGTAGGGATGGTCCCCATTGGACTCGAAGGCGCGCTGAGCAGTGTGCTCGCGCAGCTGATGAGCTTGGTGCCCATCGGGGGGCGCCACTTGCGCACGGCATTGGTCAGCGCCATTGCCCTGGGGATCGCCGGTCGGGTGATCTACGCCATCGCGCGGCGACTGCTCGCCGCTCATGGCTTCACGCCTCGGCTCACCCCGTCGCTCGCTTTGGCAGCCTCTTTGATGACCACGCTCGCGGTCACCTGGCAGCTCGAGGGCACGATTGGTGGCGGCGCGACCGTCGCAGCCGCGCTTGGACTCGGGACGCTGCTGGTGCGTCCAAGCCGCCGCACGACAGACCTCCGCATCTGGTTCGGGTTTGGGGGGTTAGTCGCGCTGGCCACTGCCGAGAGCCATGTGGCAGGCGCCGCTGTGGCTGTTGCTTTGGTGGTGCAGGCGCTCGTCGTTGGGGCGATTCCTCCACGCCGCGCATTGCTGGGTCTCGGCGCTGGTTTCGCGCTGGTCGCGCTGATTTGGGTGATCCCGATGTTGGTGCGCCCGTTCTCCGATCGTGCCGGCGTACAGCTCGGCATCGACTTCACGGCGCACGCCGTGGCTGGCCTCGACTCCGAAGCGGTCAAGCAGGGCGCCTTGGCGGCGTGGCTGAGTGATGTCGGCTTGGTGAGCCTGGCGATCGCCGCGTTCGGCGCTGCCGTGGGGATCCTCCGCCAGAGCACACGTTGGCTGGTCGCCCCGATGCTGACGCTGGTCGCTGCGGACGCGCTCTTGCCTGCGGTGGACGGCAGCGTCTTGGCGCCGGACCCGTTGATGCCTCTGCGCTTGATGGCCATTGGCGCGGTCGCGGTGCTGACGGCGCTAGGTGTCCACGCCGCGGTGTTGTTCTTGTCGACGGCGCGCATTCCCCTGGCGCGCCCAGCGGCGACCTTGATGGGGCTTTTCACCTTCGCGCTGGTGCTGATGACCAGCGAGCGAGCGACTCACATCGCCGACCGCCGAGCCCAGCTGGGTGCTGAGGTGTGGACGGATCACGCCCTGGGCAGATTGCCGTACGGATCCGTTCTCTTGGTGCGCTCTCCAGCGGTCGCTTGGCGGCTGTGGGCGGCGCGCGTGGTGCGCGGTGAGCGACCGGACATCTTGGTAGTTCCCACGGGCATGCTGGACAAAGGTTCCGTCGCGCGGGAGCTCTTGAGTCGCGAGCCGACGCTCTCACCGCTCTTGCGGGATGTCGCGGTGAGCGGCGTGCCGGGAGAGTTTGCGCTGTCGAGCTTGGCCGATGTGCGTCCGCTTTACGTGGAGCTCGACCCCCGCTGGGACACCCGACTCGTCGACCACCTGGTGCCTGAGCCGATGTGGCTTGCGTTCGCGCCCACGGCCCTGGGCCGCTCGGATCGTGGAGCAAGCCTCGAAAAGGGCCGGGAAGCTTTCAGCGAAGTGCTGCAGATCGCCAAGAACCCGAAGGGCCGAGACGAGGCGACCTTGGCGATGCTCGAAGTGCGCGCAAAGGAGCAGGTGCTGGCGCTCGCCGCGCTCAACGACAAGCAGTCGGTGGCCTCGCTGGTCGATGACCTGAAGCAGATTGATCCGACGGATCCGCTGGTCGCGCGCCTGGAGAAGCAGCTGGAGACCCACCGTCGGCGGCGCCTCGATGTGAGCCACATCCTCCCAGAGTGATCACAACGGCGTCAGTCAGTTGCTGACAATCCCAGTCAGAAGCTGTGGAAGCTGCCAGATCCAGCTCAGGGTCTTGCTGCAGCGTCCGCTCAGTTTGATGACGATGTCCAACGTTTGGAGACCTTCCGCTCACAGCAGGTGGAAGCCGTTGCAGCTACACCCCTGGCTGGGGCAGCTGGACACTCAGATCTACGTCGCGAACATCAAACACATCGACACCGACGCTCAGTTCGCTGACTTCGTTGCCGCTGTAGAACAGCTCACGGCAGCTCAGAAGGAGCCCTACGCCTGGATCGCGAACTTGGGTCCGCTCCTCAACGCTTCCGCGACCCAGCGCCGCATGTTTGCAGACGCGGACAAGCGGATGGCCCCGAAAGACGCACAGCTCTGCGCTGGGTTGGCAATCTTCGCTCCCTCGCCAATCGCCCGCGGGTTCGTGACCGCAGTCTATTGGTTGAGCCCCCCAGCGTACCCAATGCGCGTCGTCTCCTCCTTCGACGAAGGCGTTGAGTTCGCTCGGGCGCAGCTAGCAGGGCCAATCGGCGCTGTCGGCTGATGCGCAAACCCAAAGAGCCACAGATCGCTTCAGTTCCTCGCGAACTGATCCGTTCCTGGTGGTGATGCAGGCTCGCTGGCAACCGTCGGAGAACAGCGCGTGGAGACCGCTCTCAATCCACCCTTGGCTCAGTCAGGTGGACGAACGGATCTTCGTTGGAGCGCTAAACCACATCGAGTCGGACGCCGCGCTCGCCAAGTTCCTCGACGCGGTCCAACACCTTGCGGAGTCTCAACGGGCTCCCTACGCCTGGATCGCGAATCTGGGTCCGTTGCTCAACACGACCGCGACCCAGCGGCGCATGCTCGCTGAGGGCGAGAAGCGACGCGAGCCCTACGCCTCGAAATTCTGCGCGGGGATCGCAATCTTCGCCCCCTCCCCAATCGCGCGCGGTCTGGTGACGGCGGTGTACTGGTTGAACCCCCCGACTTACCCCCGGCGCATCGTCTCCTCCTTCGACGAAGGCGTCGAGTTCGCTCGGGCGCAGCTAGCCGGGCCAATCGGCGCAGTCGGCTGAAGCCTGGGTTTAAGATTCACACTAGCTTCAGTTCCTGGCCGAGCGGTCCGTTCCAAGAGGTGTGATGCAAGCGCTCTCGCAACCTACGGATCACGGCGCGTGGAGACCGCTCTCCATTCATCCTTGGCTGGGTCAGGTGGATGAACGGATCTTCGTAGCCGCAGTTCCCCACATCGATACCGACGCGCAGCTCGCAGCGTACCTGGACGTAGTCCAGGCGTTTACCGAGGCTCAGAAGTCGCCCTACGCGTGGATCGCAAAGCTCGGACCGTTGCTCAGCACGACAGCGACCCAGCGACGGCTATTCGCCGAAAGCGAGAAGCGACGTGCCCCGTACGATGCGAAACTCTGTGCGGGGGTGGCGGTCGTTACGGAATCACCCGTCGCTCGAGGTCTGGTCACCGCAGTCACCTGGCTGAGTCCACCGGCGTACCCCAAGCGAATCGTCTCCTCCTTCGAGGAGGGTGTGAGGTTCGCGCGCTTGCAGCTGGCGCTACCCATCGACCCAGCAGATCGAAGCTAGACAGTCAGCACGAAGCAGCGGTGTGCTGCGCGGCGGGAGAAGTCTTCAGCCTGCACCTGGCTCGTGATCTCGCGGATCTGCAAGCGCCCTGACAGCGACTCGAAGGCTGGTTCGAAGCGTTGATGGTTGGTGGAAAACAAGATGCTGCCCCCCGGCGCGAGCAGATCGGCGACGGCGCCGAGCAGCTTCGGGTGATCGCGCTGCACGTCGAAATCCGTGTGATTGACGTTGCCCACAGAGGAGAAGCTCGGCGGATCGACCACGATGTAGTCCCAACGCTGGCGGCGCTCCCTCACCCCCGAAATGAACTTCGCAGTATCTTCCTCGAGGAAACGATGGCGAGAGGTGTCCAAGGCGTTCAGCTCGAAGTTCTTGCGAGCCCACTCGAGATAACGCCCGGAGAGATCGACGGTCGTCGTCTCCGCACCGGCCCGCGCCGCGTAGACGCTGAAGCTGCCAGTGTATGCGTAGAGGTTGAGGAAGCGCGGCGCTGGTCCCCCCCCGGCCCGCTCTTCCAACGCTTTGCCAACGAAGGCGCGCGTCTCGCGGTGATCGAGGAACAGCCCCGTGTCGACGAAGCTCTCTAGGTCCACCCAGAAGCGCTGGTCGCCCTCGCGCACTTCGAGCTCGAAACCTTTTGGACTCAGCCGCCCGTAGCGGTGACCTCGCTTGCCCGTGGTTCGACGCTTGAGATGCAGCCGGGCGTCGCGTTCCGCCTCGGGGACTTCTCCGAGCAGCGCCTCGCCCGCTGCTTCAGCCATGCGTTCGAGCCAGGGGATGCCTGCGGTCTGCTCCCGCACGTACTCGGCGATGACCAAGTGACCGGCGTACCAGTCCAGCGTTGCGCGGATCTCCGGAATGTCCCAGTCGTACACCCGAAAGGCCTCGATTCCACGACGCTTGAAACGCGGTGAGAGGTGCCGAAAACGCTTGCGAAGCCGCGATGTGAACATCTCCGCCTGGCGTTCCAGCGCGCTCTCGTCGACCCAGCCTTTCATTCTCCCGTCCTTATAGCGCTTGCACCTCAGGCTCACACTGCAGATGCTCTCTCCGCGCGATGAAGAGCTACTTGCTACTGCTGCGTCAGGGAGACCTGAGGCTTAGCCAGGCAGAAGCCAGGGAACGCTTAGCCACGCGTCTCGTCGAGTGGTGTCAGAAGCTCACCGCCGATGGGCGCTTGGCCATGCACGAGTTCCTGATCCACGACAATCGCTGTCGGGTGCGCAAGAGCGCGGATCGCTTGGTGATTGACGGCCCGTTCGCCGACAGTCGCGACCTGATCATCGGCGTGCTGATCCTGCGTGCCGCGAACATTGGCGAAGCAGCGCGCTTGGCGGGCGAGTGCCCAAGCGTCTCTCAAGGCGGCGAAATCGAGGTGCGTGAGATCGCAGACCCGCCGCCAGCAGAGAAGCCCTTCGACGACGCCGGCTGACTAGTCCGCGGGCCGCGACTCAGGCAGCGGCTGCATCTCGAGCTCCTCGTCGGGAAAGCGCTCACGAATCTCTGCGGAAATCCCCGAGGCTTCGACTCGTTGTCCCTTGGCGGCATGGAACTCACGCAGAGCGCGCAAACAGTCCAAGTCTGAGCTGAACGCTGACAAGCACCAGCCGAGGATGTTCCTGGTCTCACCCATCGGATACTGCTGCGTGTAGCTGTGCACACGAACGCGCTGGCAGGCCTTATTGCTAGGGTCCACCTTCAAACAAGCCATCGCCTCGCCACGCGCCCGGGCAAACTGCTTTTCCTTGAGTAGCCCCTGGGCGCGCTTCATTGAAGCGGGTGCTGCTGGGCTCAAGTCGTCGGGCTCTGGCAGCTGCTCGGAGTCCCATTGCCGGCTGGTGTCCTCGGGCGGCGGCAAAGGAGGATTGGAAGGCGCCTCCCAACCCTCATGGGTCACTGCCGTCGACGGCTGCTCCGCCTCTTGGTTGGTCGCCGATCCCTCTGGAGCGGCAGTTCCAGCTCCGTCGGTTTCTGGGTTTGGGGGTGAGGGTTTGCGCAACGCCACCCAACCCAAGGCGAGCACCAAGCCAACGACGATGGGCAGCCACAAAGCCGCTGGGTGGACCTTCGAACCCGCCATCGCAGCGCATCCTATGCGGCGGAGCATGCGCACCGAAAGCTTTCACGCGCCTAGCGCGTGTGATCGCAATCCGGCTCCACACGTCGCGTAGCCAATGGGGGGCAACGCAAACGGTGGCGCATCGCGTTGTTTGTTTCGCGCACGGGTCTGAGCGGCCGCCCGCTTTCGGGAACCTTGTGCCCAATGCGGGCTTCAAAGCGGCAGCTTTTCGTCTACGCTCGGGCGCCTCATGGGCGGCCGTATCTTGGTAGTGGATGACAGCTCGACGATTCGCAAAGTCGTCAGCTCGATCCTTGAGCGCAACGCGTTCAAGCCGGTGGAGGCCAAGGATGGTCAGTACGCGCTCGAAGAGCTGGAGCGCGACCCCGAGTTCGATCTGATCCTGCTCGACTTCGTGATGCCGCGCATGAACGGCTATCAGTTCTGCCGAGAGCTGCGCGCCAAGCAGGAGATCAGGAACCTACCCGTGGTGCTGATGAGCGCCAAGGGCGACAAGATCCGCGGCCAGTTCGTCCAGCAAACCGGCGCCATCGACGCGATCACGAAGCCCTTCGATGCGCGCGGCCTGATCGCAGTCGTTGAAGGGGCAATCCACAAGCACAAGGAAGGTCGCGCGCGTCCGGTACCTGACGCCGAGACGATGCTGGAAGAGGACGACGTCGTCGACAGCATTCGCCCGAGCTCGCTCTCCTGGACCCAGTCGGGTGGGGTCAATCGTGTCCGCGTGGCAATGGACTTCGCCGACGCACTCGCTGACATTCTGCGACCCGAGTTGCTGCCGCCTGGCGGAGACGATCGCAGCTATCAGATGGCGTTTCAGCGCATGCTGACCCCAGACACGGTGATTCAACTGGGTCAAACGCTCGGTGGCTTGCTGGAGACGAGTCAGAACGCAGATGCGCTTACCGGCAATGTGTCGGTCATTTCCATCGCGGAAATCCTTCAGCTGCTCTCACTCCAGCGCCAGACCGGCAGCCTCACGGTACGGACGCGCAAGGGCGCGAGCATCTTGCTCTACATCAAAGAGGGTCACCTCTGCTTGGCTACCTCGGCGGGGCTTCATGGTGAGTTCCGCGTCGGTCGCTACCTGGTGCAAGACGGCGCGCTGAAAGAGGCACAGCTCACCGAGTACCTGGAGCAGAGTCCCCCGTCTGGGTCCCAGTCGGGCTCGCTCGTGCGCACGATGATTGGTCAGGCGATGATCGAGCGCGGGCTGATCAATGAAGAGCAGCTGAAGAAGGGCCTGATTCGTCAAGCCAGTGAGCTGATCTACGAGGTCGTGCGCTGGAACTCCGGTCGCTTCAGCTTCAAGCTGGATGACCTGTCAGAGGCCGCGAGAGCCGCGGATTTGGGCCTGCCCACTGGAGCAATCGTGATGGAAGGCTTCCGCCGCGTCGACGAGTGGCGGCTCATCGAAGGCAGCTTCGACTTCGAGAACGTGCTGTACCAAGATCCGATGGCCATCGAGCGCATGGGCAAGCAGGGTGAGCTGACGAAGCTCGAAGCCACTGTGCTCGCCGCGATCGATGGCGAGCGCACGGTGCGCGAGATCGTCGCCGAGGTGCACGCGAGCTCCTTCGACGTATGCAAGATCCTCTACCAGTTCGTAAACTCCCGGCTGGTGCGCATCGAAGGCTAGAGCCGGCCCGCACAGCCGCCCCGGCGGCACCGGACGGCGCGACCTGACCACCGGGGACCATGCAAGGAAGAGCCGAACCTGACCAGACCACGCCGCGTGGCAAGGCTTACGGCTTGGTGCTGCAGATCGCTCGCACTCAGCAGTCGGCGTTCTTATCCGCGCGGATCGCACAGCGAGTAGTGAGCGGCGTGACCGTCTCGGCGCTCCCAAACTCACGGCTTGGCATGGCGCTGGTCACGGGCCAGGTCATTCCCGTAGTGGCGCTGGGCGAGTCGACCGCTGGCACCGCCGCGGAGCTTGTCCTGTGTGAGCTGTGGGAGAGCGTGACATCCAGTGTGGACCCAGCACCCGCAGATGGCCCCACCGAGAGTGTCGCGATCAGTGGCGTGAAGGTCCTGGCGAGCGGTGCCTTCGAGCGCCTGGACGCATCCCACGTGGAGTTTGGAGGCCAGTCGGTGGAAGCGCTCGACCTGGCCCAACTGATGGACGCATTGGAGTAGGCTGTAGGCGCACTCTGGATGGTCCCGGGAGAAGCCGATGTTCAAAGCCCAAAAAGGCGGAACGCTAGTCGATGGCTTGATGAGCCTGATGGCCAGCGCCAGTCGCCGCCGGGAGTCGAAGAAGAGCAGCGCTATCGACGACGCCCAGCTCTTCGAGCAACACGACGCCCTGGTTCAAAGCACCAGCCGCACCCTGAGCTTGCTCGGCGGAGCAGGCGCCAAAGCAACCCAGCAGCGCAGCGCGCTCGACGGCGTGCGCCAGCACCTACACCGCACGAACGAGCGCCTGCGGGAGCTGAAGTCCAGCGCAGCGCCGATCAAGGACGCCCTCGAGCGCATCAAGTTGATCGCGTTCAACGCTGGCCTCGAAGGTGCGCGCCTGGGCGAGCCCGCGGGTACTCCGCTACTCCTGGTCGCGGAAGAAGTTCGCGCGCTGGTGGAGCGCGGCCTCGAGGCAGCCGAAGGCTACGGCGCGCAGATCATCCATTTGGACTCGGAACGCGAAGACGCCCTGGCAGACCTGGAGCAGGCGCAAGCCCACGCCCAAGACATCGCCAATGAACTCTTGAGCGCGCAGGCGGCGGGGCGACAAATGAACGACGACGTCCAGGAGCTGGGTCGCCGGGTCCAAAAAGTCACTGGCACAGATCCCGAGCTTGCCAAGCACGTTGCCGCGGCGGCAAGGCACGCCGAGGGTCTGCTCTCCTCACTGACTCAACTGACGAGCAAGAGCTCCGCGGCCAGCGCGCTCGAGCCTCTGCTGCCAGCCATCTCCGAGCTCAAGCAGGTGCTGAAGAGCCTGAGCCGAAACGAGCCTTAGAAACCGCACGGAAATACCAGCGTGAGCGACGGCGAAGTCATCGAACTGAGGAAGCTCTTGGCGACGGAGATCGGTCGCCGGTTGCCCCACGCGAGTGACGATCCGGCTCAGGCTCGCAGCGTGCTCCACGCCCTACGAGGCTCCGCGGCGATGGCAGGGGAGTCAGAGCTAGCGCTGGTGCTGAACCAGCTAGGCGGCAGACTTCGCGCGGGTGAAAACGCGGCCACCCAGATGGTGCGCGAAGTGCTCAGCCAAGCGGCGGTGCGCTTGAGCACGGGTCAGTCGGCGTTTGCTACTCAGTGGCCTGCGCCGCCGTTTGGGCTTGGGCCGCTCTCGAAGCCGTCTCGAGTGGAGTACCTGGAGGCGATGCGCGAGCGCATCTCGGCTCTCGACGCATTGCTCGCAGCGCCCCGCCTAGAGCCGCGCGCCCTGGATGAGGTGTACCGCGTGGTGCACAGCCTGAAGAGCGCCGCGAGCGCCGAGGGCGACAATGTAACCACCTGGTATTGCCACGGCCTCGAGGAGCACATCCTGAATAGCCGCGGCAACCTGGAGCGAGAGAAGCAACTGCTGGTGGAGGTCGCCCGGCACCGCGCGGTGCTCGCGGCACTGCTCGACGACCCCCGGCGCGCCCTGGCAACGCTCGCACGCCTCGCGCGGACGACTCCAGAGAGCAGCCCGCCGAGCAGCAAGGGTCAGCCGCCGCCGCTTTCGGAGCCCGGACAAGGCAGCATCCAGGTTCCAGAGCAGGCGCTGGACGCGCTGCTCGATCGACTCCAGCGCCTCGAGCAAGTCCACGACGACCTGAATCGCGCCGCAGATCTCGCCGCTCAGTTCGGTGCCCGCTCCCGCCAGCAGCGGGAAACCTTGAACGACGCGCTGCGCATGATCGGGCCGCCCCGCCCTTGGGGTGCGCCGGAGGCGGCGCTGCGGCTGGTCGAGCAAGTTGCCCGTGGGCTCGGTACGTCTTCAGGTTGGGCGGCCCGCGGCGTGCAAGCGATGCGAGCCAGCAGCGATCGTATCCGCGCAGAAACAACCAGCACTCGCGGGGACCTGACCGGGCTCCGCCGTACGAGTCTGCGCTGGCTGCTGGGGCGCCTGGAGTCGGCGGCGCTCGAACTGGCGGAGCAACAAGGCAAACAAGTGCGGGTGCTGCTCAAAGGCGGTGACTTACCCATCGATCGCCGCCTGGCTGAGCGCTTGTTGGACCCG
The DNA here is from genome assembly GCA_020633205.1 of Polyangiaceae bacterium. NCBI lineage: Bacteria > Pseudomonadati > Myxococcota > Polyangiales > Polyangiaceae > Polyangiaceae bacterium. The sequence goes on along the minus strand of JACKEB010000011.1, from coordinate 161,947 downwards.
ACGCTGCAGTTGGTCCGCAACGCGATCACCCACGCTTTCCCTGACGACGGGCGCGGCCAGCTGTGGCTCACCGCGAGCCGCGTCGGGGGCTGGCTCCGGCTGAGTGTCGAGGACGACGGGCGCGGCTTCGATGCCCAGGGGCTGCAAGCGCTGGTGCCCGGAGCCGAGAGTGTGGACCCCGCCAGCGCAGCGCTGACGCCATTCGTATCCACGCGGCAACATCCGGATGCGTTCGCGGGGCGAGGGGTTGGGCTGCCGATGGCGGAGGCGGTGCTGACGAAACTCGGCGGCACCTTGCACCTCACGAGCCGCGAGCCAAACGGGGCGCGAGCGTTGATCGAGCTGCCCGCGGAGAGCGGCATGATCGATACCGTGTGGTTGACCCACGACGAACACTGCTTCGCGCTGCCCGTGATGTACGCGCGCCGGGTGGTGAGGAACTCCGAACGCATCGGAGCGATATCCCTCGGGCGTTGTCTCGGACTACCCGCCAGCAAGAAGCCCCTCCCCACCGCCATCGAGCTGGACATCGCTGGCTTGACGCCAGTCTACCTTGCGGTGAGCCGCGTGCTCCCAGTGGAGACTGTGAACATCCACCCAGTGCCACCGCGCATCGCCCGCCGCGGGCCGTACTCAGGCGCGGTGCTGCGACGCGGTGGTCAACTCGCGCTCGTGCTCCACGGCCCTGTCGTGGCCTTGCGCGCCCAAGTCGTTGCCAGCGGCTCCGCATCGAGCATTCCTCCCAGTAACTCCCAGCGCTGAGCCTACCCGCGCGAAGGAGACCAAAGTCAGCTGCACCAAAGGAGACAGCTGCGCGCAGAACTAGTCCGCGCGCTAGAACCCGGTTGCAGTCCGCAGCGAGCTTGGAGACCCTGAGCGGCAATGCAGATCAGCCGCCTCACTCCCGCAGACCACAGCGCCGTGCTGGAGATTGCCGCGGAGGCAGCGACCCCGGTGGAAGCCGACGAGCTAACCCGAGACGTTGCCCACGTTTGGGTGGCGCGCGCCAACCCCGATGAGGTGGCAGGCTTCCTGTTGGCTTGGGCGGTGGCGGACGAGGTGCACCTGATCAACATCGCGACGCGCCAGCGCTTGCAACGCCAAGGGGTCGGGCAAGCGCTGATGGTGACCCTCCTCGACTTCGCCGCGCAGATGCGGGCCCGCCTGATCGTGCTAGAGGTGCGTCGATCCAACGCGGCGGCGATCCGGCTCTATCGCTCCAACGGCTTTTGTGCCATCGGAGTCCGGCGCGGCTACTACGCTGACTCAGGAGAGGACGCCGTCGAGATGATGGTGACCCTCGACCCCGAGTCCGGTGAAGTCCAACCAGGCCGCGACGAGATCAACCTCAGCGCCTGACCTCTACAATGCCCGACCCCTCGAGCCTCACCAAGAGCCGCACGCCGCGGCGCCAAGTCACCGCGCCGCTGTTGCGGCGTGACAGCATGGGGAACGCCTACCACGTGCTGACCTTCGACCTGCCGGAAGGCATGGAAGCGTTGCCCGGCCAGTTCGCGATGGTGCGTGGCGCCGAGTGGGGAGACGCTCCCCTGTTGCCGCGCCCCATGAGCTTTCTCACCGGAGGCAACCGCCCCTCAATCTTGATCAAGGTGTTCGGCGAAGGCACGATCCGCATGGCTCGAGCCATTCCGGGTGAGCCCTTCGAAATCCTGGGCCCCCTCGGGAACACTTGGCCAGCTGTATCCCCCGGGAAACGACCGCTACTGGTAGCCGGCGGCGTCGGAGTCGCCCCGCTTTTGTATCTCGCGCGCGAGCTCAGCTCCGCCGGCGAGAAGCCGATCGCCGTATATGGCGGTCGCTCCCATCGCGATTTGCCGCTGAACGAGGAGCTTGCGGACGTCAGCGAGCTGTACATCACCACGGAAGACGGCTCGCGCGGCGCCGCTGGCCGCGTGACACTCCCGCTGCCCGAACTCTTGAGCGACGACGTCGAGGTCTTCACCTGCGGACCCGACCGCATGATGGCAGCGGTGGCTGAGCTCTGCGCAGCCAAGGGCATCCGCTGCATCGCCTCCCTGGAGACACCCATGGCCTGCGGCTACGGTGTTTGCCTCGGTTGTCCAGTCAAGCGCGCCGGCGGTGGCTACCTCTACGCATGCACTGACGGTCCGTGCATCGACGCCACCAGTATCGATTGGGGTGAGGGCAACCATGCTCCACGTCGCGTCGAGCGAGGTGAGCGATGAGCGACCAGCGCATCCAAATCGGCGGGCTCACCCTGCAGAACCCGGTGCTCACCGCGTCGGGCACGTTCGGCTACGGGCTCGAATACGACGATTTCTACGACGTGGCGACGCTTGGTGGCATCTGCACCAAGGGGCTGAGCCGCGAGCCCCGGTACGGAAATCCGCCGGAGCGCATCTGCGAGACACCCGCGGGCATGTTGAACGCCATCGGGCTCGCAAACGTCGGTGTCGAATTTTTCTGCAAGGAAAAACTCCCCGTCTTGCGAGAGCGCGGCGTGACCGTCGTAGCGAATATCTTCGCAAGCTCGGTGGAGGACTTCGTCGCGATCACCGAACGCCTGGAGTCGGAGACCGGCGTCGCCGCGATCGAACTGAACGTCAGCTGTCCAAACGTCAGCAAGGGTGGCATCGAATTCGGTCGCGACCCGAAGCTCGCCGCGCAGGTGACAGCGGCCTGCAAAGCCGCCACCAAGCTACCGCTGTGGGTCAAGATGAGCCCCGAAGCGGGGGACATCGTTGGGGTGGCGAAAGCCTGTGAAGACGCAGGCGCTGACGCGGTGACAGCCATCAACACGATCCGCGGCATGTCGATCGATACGAGCACCGGGCGCGTGCGCCTGGCGAACCGTACAGGCGGCTTGAGCGGCCCAGCGCTGCGCCCCATCGCGCTGCGCATCGTGTGGGACCTGGTGGGCGCCTTGAAGATCCCGGTGATCGGCATCGGCGGAGTGTTCACCACAGAAGACGCCGTAGAGTTCATGCTGGCCGGCGCCAGCGCCGTTCAGGTCGGAACGGCGAACTTCTCGGATCCATTGGCCGCTAACAAGATTCGCCTCGGCATTGCCGAGTACTGTGCCGCTCGTGGCCTCACTGCTTCGCAGTTGATCGGCCGTGGCCGCCCCGAAGGAGCTTAGATGTTCACTGCCCTCACGCTCGCCGATCAGAGCAAGGAACTCCAAACAATCATCGATCAGTGCAAGGCGCTCCGCAGTGGCCAGCAGCGCGCAGTGGTCGTCTTCGATCTGGATGGCACGTTGCTCGACAATCGCCCACGCACGGTCGCTATCCTGCGGGAGGCCGCGGACCACTGGGCCGCGGCTCACCCCAAGGCTGTCGAGGCGATTCACAGCCTGGACCCTTCCCAGCTCGGCTATTTGGTCACCGATGCGTTGCGCGAACGCGGCGTTGATGAAGCGCTGGTCGGCGAGGCACTCGAAGTCTGGAAGCAGCGGTTCTTTCGCGACGACACGCTGCTGCACGACGTGCCCCTTTCCGGCGCCGTCGAGTTCGCGCGCGCGTGCTACGAGGCGGGCGGCAACCTCGCCTACTTCACGGGCCGTGACCTGCCCAATATGGCGCTTGGCAGCCTAGCCAGCCTGCGCGATCGCGGCTTCCCCGTTGGTGTGCCGGGCACGGAGCTGGTGCTGAAGCCCGATTTCGAGACGCCTGACTTGGACTTCAAGCGCGCGGTCACGCCTGAGTTCAAGCGCATCGGGCACGTAGTGGCGACGTTCGACAACGAGCCGGGCAACTGCAACGTCTTCCACGAGTTTTTCCCCGAGGCAACGCACTACCTGCTCCTGACCCAACACGCCCCGAACCCGCCGGCGCTCGCGCAAGGGGTGAGGGTCATCAAAGACTTCCGCCTGGGATGATCACCGAAGCGCCCAACCTAGCGTCCTCGAGCCGCGCCTTGCTCCTCGCCTGGCTGGCGCTGGGACTCTGCGTTGGATGCGAGGAGAGCCAGCCGGAACCGACGGGTAAGGGAACCAGCCCGAACGCCAGCATCAAGCCCGCGCCCCTGGCGAGCGGTGAACCCGAGCTGCGGCCGGAGCTAACGCCAAAGCCGTTCGACGGCGGTGTGGTCGGCATCCCCGCGGATTCAGCTGGGCGCCTGATCATTCCCGACGCGGGGCCGCCCCCTCCAACACCGCTACGCGCGGACGAAGCCCTCGCCGGAGACGACATCACGTTCCGTGACTCAGGCGGCCTCACGTTGGCGGTTGAGTGGGCCTGGGACAACGCGGACAAATCACCCTCCGGCATGGCGGCCAACGCCGAAGCCATCGAGACCCTGCGAGACAAGACCACGCCGCGCATGACTGTCGATCTGGCCAACGCTGGTCGGATGCGAATCGGCTTGGACAGCGTGGTGTTCCCGCTGCCGCCAACGACTGAGATCCGCAGTCGCCTGGAGCGCCTTGGTCATGTCGTGGTTTGGCCAAACCGACGCGCCTACCGCGGGGTTCCTCCCGGCGGAATGCGCGCACTCTTCGCAGAACGCCGAGCGGACGCAACGCCGCTGATCAAAGGCAAGGTCACGGCGAAGGGCAAAGGAAACAAGCTCGGCTTCGAAACCACCAAAGCCGCCGTAGCCACGACGTTTGGTACGCTGAACATCGAGCAAGCCCGGGTACAAGGCACGACCAGCGGCAAGCTCTTCTGTCGTTTCCTCGTGGAACTAGTCGCTGCAGATCCAAACTCGGAAGTGTGCGAGGCAGGGCTGGTGCCCGTCGCCGCGCAGTTCTCCTGGAAGCCAAGGGGCGGTATCAGCCTGAGCGTAAAGAGTCTCACTCGGCGCACGGATCTACCGGTGAGCGACATGCGCGTCCCCCCGGCGGGCGCGCTGGTCAAACCAAGTGAGCTACCGCCTCAAACAACGGGTATCCTGCTGACACAGAAGGACCTGAGCGCCATGCGGCGTTCAGAAGGCGAGGGGATTTCCCCGGGACCCGATGCACCCGGCGAGGGGCTGCGGGCGGTGAACCATAGCGAGGGTCTGCGCTATGTCATGCTCGACGGCGTACCCGTTGCCTGGGTCGAGCCTCTGAGCCAGACCTACATCATCGGCCCAGCGAAGAGCTACTACATGCTTGGCTGGCGCGACTTCCTTGGCGCCAACGTGACCCCCTCCAGCAAGGTGGCACTGCCTGCGCGCGTGCTTCTCGGCTCAGAAGAGGTCAACCCAGACGCCGGGGCTACGCCCTAATTTTCCTCCAGGAAATACTTCAGGAAGTGGTCAGGTAGTCGTCCAGCTCGAAGCGAACTTCCTGATGCCCATCGCGCGAAGCCGCCTCACGTAGAGCCGAGACGGCGATCTCGACCACGTCGAAGCGCGTGGTCAGCAGGTGGAAGTCCTCTTCGCGGACCTCGGGCAAGAGAGAGAGCCGCTGATCGACCAGCGCGGCGTCTTCTCGATCCAGCCTGAGCTCGGAGCTGGGGCCGTCATGATCGCGATGCCCGTAGAGCGCGTCGTACACGGCACCCACGGGGTTCAGCGACAGGAACACATCGTGAGAACAGACCAACCAGCCGTGCACGTCGTCGCTCGGCACGATCCAGAAACCATTCAGCAGCGGTCGGATGACCTCACCGAAATACGCCCCCACGCTGCGAGTGATGAGCGGCACGAGCTCTGGACGCTCCTCCAGAGTTCCACGAGCCTCGACCAGGTAGTGGTCCACCAGAGATAGCGTGTCCGACGTTTGGTCGATTTCGATCCCGACCGCGCCGTGTACGAAACGTGCCGCGGCCAGGGAGAGTTCGATGATGCTCTCCGGCGCTCCAATCGCGAGATCTTGGCTATCGGTTTCTTCTTCCGCTGGAGGGAAGGGCACGTCGTCGTGGCTCACGGCGCTATTCCTGCCAGCACCCCGCTAGCCAAGCAACCCTCGCCGCAGCAGTGGCAGTGGAGCTTCACGGCCACTGGCTGTCGTGGCTGCGGCGTGGCTCAAATCGAACCTGTCCACATGCCGCGGTGGAGAAACGTCAGGAAAACGGAGAAGTCGGAAAGAGAGAAGTCGGAAACCCTCAAAAACAGGCTTGCGCCCTCGCGAGGTCCATTCGATAGAAAGTTCCGGCACGTAACCTCGGCCCCTCATGCTACTCTGAGGCTTCACCCACGATGCGCATCGGCATCTTCAGCGACACGCACGCCAACTACGAAGCGCTCAGCGCGGTCTTCGAGGCATACCGTCATGAGAACATTGACGAGTACTACTGCCTTGGAGACACGGTTGGCTATGGAGGCTCCCCCAACGAGTGCTCCAACATGGTGCGTGAGACCGCCAAGGCGACCATCTTGGGGAACCACGACGCAGCGGTCGCGGGACGCATGGACTACTCGTACTACTACGAGGCCGCGCGCCAGGCACTGGACACCCATGCCTCCATGCTCTCCGAAGAGAACATGGACTGGCTGCGGCAGCTGCCGTACTCGGTGAAGCTCGACGACATCGGCGTGCACCTCTGCCACGGCTCCCCCGTGCGCCTGGAGGAGTTCGAGTACATCTTCGCGCCCGAGCAAGCTCGTGAGTGTCTGCCCATCTTCGACGAGCTGGGCCACATCACGCTGATCGGCCACTCCCACCTGTGCAAGGTGTTCGCGTTGACTCAGAGCAGCGTGGAGGAGCTACCTCCCGTCGACTTCGAGCTGTCTCCCGATCGCAAGTACATCGTCAGCGTCGGTTCCGTCGGACAGCCCCGCGACTACGACAACCGCGCCAGCTTCACGGTTTTCGATACGGAAAAAAAGCGCTTCGAGTTCAAGCGCATTGAGTACGATATCGAGACTGCGGCGGACAAAGTGCTGCGTGCCAAGCTCGAGCGCAACTTCGCGCACCGCCTGTTCATCGGCGTCTGATCGCCGCTACTCGCCCCAGCGTCCGTCGAAGCGTCCTGGCGTGACATCGACGACACGCACGCGCTGGTTCGATTGCCGCGGGGTAGCGAACGGTTGCTTCTGAATCGCGGGGCGTCGCCAACCTTCCCAGCGCTCCACGCGGGCCAGACTGCGGCCCCAGCTCAGCGGGCGGATCAACAGCAAGCCCAGGATGAAACCGCCCAGGTGCGCGAAGAACGCCACTTGGGAGCCTCCGAAGCCAGCGAGCTCACCCAGCGCGGGCATCACGTTTTGCACCAAGAACCAGAATCCGAGCACCAGCCAGGCGGGAGCGAAGAAGGTGAAACCCAGGATGAACCAGAGCGGTGGGATGGTGTTGAGGATCAGCACCTTCGCGCGGGGGAAGAGCACCAAGTAGGCGCCCAGCACGCCAGCGATCGCCCCGGACGCGCCGACCATCGGGATCTGGCTGGTGGGATCGATGAGCACCTGTGCCAAGGCGCCAGCGATCCCGCTGAGCAGGTAAAACAGCGCGAACCTCGGCTTACCCAGGGCGTCCTCGATGTTGTCCCCGAAGATGTAGAGGAACAGCATGTTGCCCGCGAGGTGGCCGAAGCTCGCGTGAAAGAACATCGAGCTCAGGATGGTCGGCGCCTCGAGCAGCGGGTTGGCGACGAACCGCGCTGGAACCACCCCAAAGCTGAATCCGAGCCCTTGCACCCCGAGCATCGCCAGCCCGCTCTCCCCCAAAAATACGAGGATATTCAAGGCGATGAACGCGTACGTCAGGTAAGGCGTAGTGCGCGTCGGGTTGATGTCGCGGATGGGCAACATGGGGCCTCGTCAATCTAGGTCCGCTCGACGTCCTTGGCGAGCGCGCGTGTTGGGTTCCAACTCAGAAACGTCGGCGCCTTACAGCCTTGCCCGAATGAAGCGCTTCGCCTCACTCGAAAAAAGCCACCCTGGACCCGCCGAAGCAAACGGCATCAGCGCCGGGGGATGATAAACCCCGGACGATGCGCTGGGCAGCCACGGAACCCAAGACCGCCCGCCTTGGGCGAGCCAAGTGCGCATGGCTGCTAGCTTTTGCACTGTTGGCGAGCGCCTGTGGTGGCCCGAGCTTCAACGGTCGAGTGTACGAGAGCGACGAGCTCAGTTTCGAGGTGCGAGATGTGCCGAGCAATTGGGAGACCATCGACGCGAGCCATGCGTTAGTCAGTTTCCGCGACGAAGGCGCACAGACAACAATCGCCGTGAGCGGTCGCTGTGGGGAAGACGGTGATGATGTCCCGCTCACCGCCCTCACTCATCACCTCTTCCTGACCTTCACGGAACGCGAAGTGCTCAGCCAAGAGGAGAGCATGCTCGACGGACGTGCTGTTTTACGCACGGAAATAACTGCGAAGCTCGACGGCGTACCCAAGCACTTCATCGTCTACGTGATGAAGAAGAACAACTGCGTCTACGACTTCGTTCACATCAGCCCCGAGGGCGGAGACGTCCGGTCGCGATCAGATTTCGATCGCTTCGTGGCTGGCTTCCACACGCGAAGGCCCTGATGTCCGTCGCCGAGGAGGAGCCGCAGAGCCGCAGATCGTTCCTGCCACCGCCTGAGCCCAAGGCTGGCGAGCAGATGCAGGCGCGCGCCTTGGGCTTCATCAGTCATCTGGGTCGGCTCTCCCAGATGACCGCGGGGACGTTGCGCGCATCGGTGCGCCGCCCTCTGGAGTTCAAAGAGTTCGTGCGCCAGCTCGAGAGCCTGGGCGTTGCTTCCCTGGGGATCGTCGTCGTCACGAGCGTCTTCATCGGCATGGTGATGAGCGTGCAGTTCGCCTTCGGTCTGCAGAAGTTCGGCGGCATGGAGTACACCGGCCGGGTCGTAGGCCTGAGCTTCTCCCGCGAGCTCGCGCCAACGCTGACTGCCGTGATCGTGGGCGGCCGAATCGGCGCTGGGATGGCGGCGGAGCTCGGATCCATGGCCGTGACGGAGCAGCTCGACGCCGTGCGGGCGCTGGGCGCGGATCCGCTGAAGAAGCTGGTGTGGCCCCGGCTCGCGGCGTCCATCATCGTGATGCCGATCCTCGCGGCGCTCGCGCTCGTGCTCGGATTCAGCGGCGCGATGCTGATAACTGACATCGAGTTCAACATCCCGGCGGACTTCTTCCTGCGCAGCGCCCTCGGCACTGTCGGCATGAAGGACTTCCTCAGCGGAATGTTCAAGACGCCGTTTTTCGGCGCCATCATCGCTTTGGTCGGGTGTCACTTCGGGATGACGACTCGGGGCGGGACCGCAGGCGTTGGAGACAGCACCACGCGCACGGTCGTGGTGATCTCCATCTCGATCCTGATCGCGGACTTCTTCCTGACCAAGGTCGCGATCATCCTCTGGCCCGCTTTCTGACGCCGAAATCTGGCCGCAAACCCAGACTTTCCGCAGAGTTTGAGCTGCTCGGGCGGCTCCCCGAAGACTCTGCGCATTCCGGGCGAGCGCCGTTGGCGGCTTCGGGTTTGGGGGAGAGGAGCATCGTCCGGGCGTTGCTTGACCGTTCCCAAGGCACTCCATAGGCTTGAGCAGCGGAGGAAGCGCGCGTGGCTGACGACAACAATCGGGGAGTGGACGGCGGCAATGGCGCGCGACGGGATGGTCTGCTGACCACCGGCGACATGGCTCGGCTCTCCAACAACACGTTGCGTACCGTGCGCTTCTATGAGGAAGCGAACATTCTCCACCCAACTCAGCGCACCGATGGGGGACATCGGCTGTTCGCTCAAAGCGAACTCAGAAAGCTCGAATTGGTGAGCGAGCTGCGCGCGGCTGGTCTGAGCTTGGAGGAGATCCGCGATCTGTTGGAGGTCAAGCAGCGGGCGACGAACGGCTCCAGTGCGTCCCGAGATGCTCTGGACCGCCTCCAAGGGCAAATCGTTCGCCTCACGGAGCGCATCGACATCCTCACGCGCCTGCGTGACGACCTGGAAGCGTCCCAGGGTGTGCTCCAGGAATGTCAGAAGTGTACGGGCAACAACCTGTACCCCGACGGCTGCCGGAACTGCAGCGTGATGACCGATCAGACTTCGCTGCCCAAAGCCGTCAGCGTCGTTTGGTCTATCGACCGAAACTAGTCGGGTCGCGCGGACGGGTTTCTGTATTGAAAAACGATCCGCGGTCTTGCGGTCGGATGTACCAACCCAACCAAGGGCTGCGAGATTCCGTTCGAAAACCGGACGCGAGGCCAGCAACAAGAACGCCTCACGCGACGCGAGGTTTGAAAAAACCCGCCACGAGTCCCCACCCCAGCGGTCCCGGGGGGCGACCCATGGGTGCACTCGGCTCAAGTGAGTGTGGGGGCTACTTGCCCGTTGATTCTGTGAGGCGGAACGCGCCTCGTCGCGCGTCATTCAGATACTTTAAGTTCAAAGGGGTGTAGCCCTTCGATGCGCGGGCGCAGAATAAACAGCGGCGCAGAATAAACAGCGGCGCAGAATAAACAGCGGCGCAGAATAAACAGCGGCGCAGAATAAACAGCGGCGCAGAATAAACAGCAGCGGCGCAGAATAAGGATCGAGGCGTACACAACAACGCGAGAGCCAGAAGACGCCGATGTAGCTCAGCAGAGCACGGCTAGCTCCGGTGTGAGAGAGCTTGCCACCAGAACGCGCGGCAACTCGCAAAGCGTCTCGACTCGAAAGAAAAGCCGCGCAAGGCTCAAGGTTCCGCTCGGGGGAACGATCGGAGGCGGTGGGGCTGTCCGCACGGACCCACACAATCTCTAGGTGGTGGCGATGGGCACGACAGGGCAAACGGTACGGGGACAACAGCGGGTGTTCACGGTGCAGGAGGTGGACAACCTGATCCCATCCTTGAGTTCCAAGGTTGGAGACTTGTTGATCGCCCGCAGTGAGATCGAACGCTTGGTGGCCGAGCTGTCGGAGCAGCTGGGTTACGAACCGAAGTCGCTGGCGTTGGATTCCAGCGACTCAGGCAGCGTCGCTTCCATGAAGCAGGACTTGCGTCAGCGCATGAGTCGCTACGAGGCGGGCTGGAGCGAAATCGAAGCGATGGGCGCTTTCGTCAAGGATCCCAGAATCGGGCTCCTGGATTTCTACGGAAATATCGAAGGTCGTCTGGTCTGGTTGTGTTGGCGCTACGGGGAGGACTCCCTCGGCTACTATCACGAGCTGAACGCAGGCTACGCTGGACGACGCACGTTGGGTCGCCGGGAGCGAGCGCTGCTCTTGAATTGACCCATGACCATCGATCGCGAGCGGGCCCAGCTAGCCATACGAGACTTTCTGCAAGCGCTGGGGCACGACCCCGCGCGCGACACCGAGCTGGAGGGCACACCAGAGCGCGTCACTAGCGCGTTCGCCGACGAGCTGTTGCGCGGCTATGGGGTCGATGCGAGGCAACTGGTCAGCGAAGCCCTCAGCCCCGCCAACGGCGACGAAGACCTGGTCATCGTCAATCAGATCCGCGTGGCAACGGTTTGCCCGCATCACCTGATGCCCGCGCTGGGAGAGGCGCTTGTCGCCTACCTGCCTGGCAGGCATGTGTTGGGTATCGGCACGCTGGCTCGGCTCGTGCAGGCTTTCGCCGAACGCCTGACACTCCAGGAAACGATTGGGGAACGCGTCGTCCAGAGCTTGATGACGGACGCCGGAGCTCGCGGCGCTTGTTGCCGCTTGAGCCTGCGGCATAGCTGCCTTTCTGCCCGCGGCAGTCGAGAGCATCTTGCGCAGGTAGACTCTTGGGCCCGCGCGGGCGAACTAAAGACGATGGAAGGCGTGGCGCTGCTCAACCTGGCGCTGAGGGACCGATGAGCGCTGAAGGACCGATCAGCGATCGCGGCCCGATCAGCGATCGCCTTGCGGGTGCGCTAGAGGAGCTTGGGCTCTTTCCGCTACCAGAAGTGGTGCTCTTCCCAGGAGTACTGCTGCCGTTGCATGTCTTCGAGCCACGCTATCGCAAGCTCACCGAGGACTGCCTCAGCGGTTCTCAGATCATGGGGATCGTACAGATCACCAGCTCGGAGCCTGTGGATCGTCATGGGCACCCAACGCTTGCCCGCATCGCAGGAGTCGGGGAAATTGTGCGCTCGCAGCGCCTACCTGGTGGCCGCTTCAACATCTTGCTCCGAGGAGTGGGCCGCGTACGACTGCAGGAGCTGCCCTTTGACGGCCCCTACCGCAGGGCAAGAGCGACACTTCTCCAGAGCCTGCCGTCGAAGCACCCAGCGACCGATCTAGCGGCGCTCATCTCGTCGTTACGGCTCGCTCGCCCCGCTGGTAGCGGCGGCGGGGTCGACCTGGCCGCCCTAGGACTTGAAGGCGGGGACGACCTCGCACCGGGTGAGCTAGCAGACTACTTAGCGGCCGCGCTGGTACCCGACGGAAACGACCGCCAGGACATCCTGGAGACCCTGGATACCAGCGCGCGGGTGGCGAAGGTGTGCGGGCTGATCAGCTGTGGAGCACGCCGCGACGACAGCCTGCTGAACTAGTATCCCGTCTCCGCTGCCCTCGGGCTGCTATCGAGACGAGGCTCAGGCCGCGGAGGCCACAAAAGCAAAGTGGCCCACCACACCCGCTTTCCTCTACCGTTGCTCCCTTCCGGGCCTGGCGGGGTTCGAGGTGCGCTGTTGGCGGGCCGCGAGTCAGGTACAACGCGAGCCGGAGCTTGTCCAGTCGCTCTCGCTCACGGGTTGGGCAAAAGCGGTGCAGGAGCGGCGAGTTTGGGCGATTCGGGCCCACATTGCGCGTGATGCAGCTGCCTGGGGCAAATCGGCCCAGCGTTTGACTCTGCGCACCAAGCGCCCAAGCATTGAGGTTCGAGGCAAGAATCTTCGAGGCTTCGCTGCCGACCGAAGACACTTCAATAACCCAGGCCATCATGATCGCACCCCTAGTCCGTAGAGCCCCAACATCGTGATCGGTCCCGGTCTCCAACCCACCTGGCGAAGTCGGCTTTGGTTCGTGGCTTCTGCAGCCTGCGTCGCACTGGGCGCGCACCTCTCGCTGCGCTCTCCGTGGATCGCTGGGCTGATCGCCGCGGCGGGGATCTGCATGGCGACCTTGCATCTGCTCAGACGCCGCAGAGTGATCAAGACGCTGACGGCTGGGGACCCAGACGCCGTCCTCGAGCTATGGGGACCGACCCTCGAGGGACTGCCTCATGCGTCGACGTTGGTACCGCTCATGGCAGCAACGGCGCTCGCTGCGTCTGGCCACCTTGAGCGCGCACGCGGCATGCTTCGAAGAGCCACCCGGGGCCCCGCCTGGGAGGCGGCATTCGAGCACCGGCTACTTCTCGAGACCATGCTGGATGCTTTCGAGGGGGAGCGCGAGGCTGCCCTGACCAAAGCACGCGAGCTCGAGGCGCTACCCCTCCCGTCAAGCAACGCTTCACTGGGGAAGCGGGTGAGCGAGCTGCGCGGTGCACTGAGTGCCCTAGCACGGGCCTTCGCGCGTCAGAGCCAGGCCGGCGATGCCGAGCGCCTGGAGCGCGCCTCACGAGATACGCCAGTTCTGCACTGGGCACTTCGCTATGCGGCGGCTATCGCCCGGATTGAACATGGCGATCGACAGCATGCGCAGGCGCTTCTGAAAAACGCCCCCAGCTGGCCCGAGGAGTCGGCGTTTTGCTCCTTCCATCGTGAGCTCAGCCAACACGCCAAACGGACGGCAGACGCACACTCAGCGGGCCCCGACGCAGCTTAAATTTGCACCCAAAGACTCCGGCGCGACCGCGATCGATGCGCCGGGACGATGACCGCTTCTTTCCCCACGGATGTCAAAGCGCACACCAACAGACAATGTGTGACAGCGCCGCCAATAGACAGCGCCGCCAATAGACACCGCACCTGACCAACGCTGCAGCCTGGACAACACTGCAGCCTGGACAACACTGCAGCCTGGACAACACTGCAGCCTGGACAACACTGCAGCCTGGACAACACTGCAGCCTGAACAGCGCTGCAGCCGACCGAACGCCGCGACTGACCGAACGCCGCAACTGACAAACATACTGAAATCGGTTTTCAGCACGGAATCAAACGCATGGAATAATCGGCGAGGCGCCCAGTCCTAAGCTATGCTCGTGAGGTTATGGGTGGGAAGTGGCCGCAGAACCCTGGGTCAACCTCCGGTGTACCGGAACTCGATCTGTTCGCGCGCACCCCAGCCTCGGGTCCACGCCAGTCACGCCCGAATCCACAAGGAAATCCAAGTGGGGACCCCCAAGACCTCTTCGGTGCGGGCACGTTCGACGCCGACTTCTTCGGTGGGGAGAGCGGTGGCAAGCTCGACCTGAACGACGCACCAGGCGGGATGATCGGCGGCATGGGCTACGGCAACGAGCTCACGCTGGAACCCGGTGCGGCGAGCAACTTGGAGCTCGGAGGCCAAGGGCCTTCCAACCCCGCAGCGGATCCTTCGCCAACTACGGCAGCAATCTGGACTTCGGTGACTTCGATGAGGCGCTTCCGCCAGTCCCCGGGGTGCCCAGCCGCTCGCTTTGCTCAGCCCGGATCTGGAACCGGAAGCGGATCGCTCCGGAGAGTATCCCTCACGGCCTAGTCAGTCTGGGGTACACGGCCGGCCCCGTCAAAATTCCTTGTCGGCTTTGCCAAGAGAATATCCGCGCGGAGATACACCGGCGCCGAACGAGCTACCCATTGACCAGGTAGACGTGGAGGTTGCCGCAGACTTCGGCGAGGCCCCGAAAGGCTGGCTCACGGCTCCAGCGTATGCCTGGCGAGTGTTTCTGCGCCGACGCGAACTGAAGAGCAAGATCCGTCTGGCGGAGCACCGCTTAGTCTCACTCGAAACACAACGCGATCGCGCTCTGGCAGAGTTCGCAGACACCCTGCGCGTCGAGATCGAGCAAGACCGGTCGACATCACGGCTGTTACAGCCACTCTACGATGTCGAGCAGCGCGCCGGAGAGCGCAGCAATGCCTACGCCGCGGTGGAGCAGGAGTTCCAAGAGAAGTGCGGGCTACTCGACCAGCGCGACATCGATCTTCAGGTCGAACAAGAGGGCCTGCGTCAGCAGATTGGTGCCCTCGACCACGAGGCATCCCGATCTAGAGACCAGTACAAGCGCGCCGAAATCGCGTTCAAGCGCCTGCACATCGAACTGCGGTCGACCAACGAAGTGATCAGCAGGGCGGCCGAAGGCGTTAGCCCAGCGGATCCGGCGGCCCTCGCTCAACGCGCTCAAGAGCTCCAGCAACGGATCGCGGAGGAAACTCCCGGCGTACAACAACTTCGTCAAGAGCTGGAGCAGCGCGAGCGACCGCTGCGTGAGGCGCTTCACCGCATGGAAACGCTGGAGCGGGAGCGAGGCCAGCTAGCGAAAGAACGCAAGCAGCTGAGCGACGCCTTCCGCAAGCAGACCAGCTTGCGAACCCGTGGCCTGAACGAGGCTCAGGCTGAAGTCATTCAGGCCCTGACTGAAGTCGGGCGGCAGGTGCTACGAACTCCGGGTAACCTTGCCGTCGAGGAAGCCCAGCTACGTCCGATCCGAGAGCAGAGCGAGCGAGTCTACGACGCAGCGGTCGAACTCGAGCTGTGGGCGAGGGCGATGTTTGCGTTCGACGAAGTCGCGTACCGGCGCGGCGGCCAGTTGATCTTTGGGTCGCTCGGGCTGCTGGTGGTGGTGTGTATCGTTCGAGTCTTGATCTAGCCGGGGGCCTCGTACGCATCGCTCACACCGGGGATTGGTCGCCTCCGAGCGCCTTGTGCTAAGAGACGGCGGCGACGCCTGCGCGTCGCTCGGGAGAGCGGTCTTGAAGTGGTTTTGGCCTGTTAGCATCGGTTCAGTGCTCTGCCTGTGTGGCGGTCTGTCGGTGTTGGGGATGCCCGCTGCTCTGGGCCTCCCAGCGACGTCGCAGCCAGACGTCGCTGGAGCGCCGTCCGACGCGCCCGATTCAAAGCAGGCAGCGCCAACGCGCGCAGGGACAGGAGCCGGGGAGGTCGAGCAAGCGTCCCCTCCCCCCCAAATCCAGGAGCCTCGAGAGACCTGGCCCGTGTTGCCAGATCTCACGCAGACGGATCCCGCGCTCGGCGTCGCCGGAGGCGGAAACTCACACTGCGGCCCGGTCGCGGTTTCGAATGGCTTGGTTTGGCTGAGCCAGCACGGCTACCCGGAACTGCTTCCCGCGGCCGCTGAGGCACCAGGTGCTGTGGATGCTTCCGCAGGGAATGATCTACCGGAGCGGATCCATGAGCGCCAGCTGGAGCTCGTGCGGGAGATCAGCGCTGCACCATTCATGGGTACCAGCCGTTGGAGCGGCACCGGCCCCGTCGGCGTGTTGCGCGGGCTACACCGCTTCGTCAAGCGTCACGGCTACCGCTACCAGCGCCTCGAATATCAGGGCTGGCGGGGACACCAAAAGGCGTTCAGCACCGGGGTGCGCAAGCCGCAGTTACCCTGGATCGCCGAGGCGCTAAAGCAGGGTGGCGTGGCGTTCATCCACGTCGGTTGGTACACGCCAGTGCCCCGCTCGAAGGTGCTGCAGCGAACCGGGGGCCACTGGTTGACGGTGATCGCGGCCGGCGTCGATGAGCATTTCCTCGCGGATCCTAACGTGCTGGTCCTGCATGACCCCGCGCCCTATGCGGGAGACGAGCCGGCCAGGTCCTTCGCTACCGCGCGGGAGCTGAAGGAGGGCTGGCTGCTCGCTCGAGGGAGTCGGCAGGCGTTCTCCGCGAAAGGCTACTATTCCTTGGAAGGCGGCATGCACATCAAGAAGGCCGGCGATCTAGCCGTTCTCGACGGGGTTGTCGTGCTGGTGATGGATCCCGCCACGGCGAACGGCACAGCCAAAGCCGAGGCAAAACGTGCCAAGTTGGGCCCTCAAGGGCGTGCACTCACCGCATCGCTGCCCTGAGGCGGCACATCGGCGCCTGAGCGCGCCAGATCGGCACGGTTCGGCGCACCCAGTCCCAGCTCGACACACATGCGGGGACCCCAACGCTCGTGTTTGCGCGTGGGTGCTCTGGAAGCTCAGACCATAGGCTATCCTAGTAGCATGTTCGCCCGATCCGTATGGAAGCGTAGCGCCTTGCTCACCTTTGCCGCGTGTACCGTCTTTTCGTGTGGGAAAGCGACCGGTGACTCGGAAGAGAGCGGTGGAACCGCCGGAGACATGTCGGGACCCTGGGGCGGAAGCCCCGCAGTGAACGGCGGCTTTGGTGGCGGTAGCCCGGAAGGGGGAACCTGGGGCAACGGCGCCAACGGAGGAAACGGCGTCGGAGGCTACGGCGGGGGCGTTGGGAACGTAGGCGGCTCCGGCGTTGCTGGTTCCGGCGTTGCCGGCACTGGCAGCGGATCTGGTGGCACGAGCTGGGGAGGCGTTGGGGGCGTCGCCGGATCGGTGTCGGTCGTCGGGGAGGGCTTCGTCGTACACCGCATCGAGCTGGGAGATCGGGATCCGAACGGCGACCCAAATTCATCCGCGTGGAAATATTTGGGCGCAGACATCGACGGCCTCAGCTCTGACGGGAACTCCACGAACCACTGCCAATTGTTGCCTGGAGCGAATCCTTCGGCGGTGAAGACCGACGGCCTCGGGGGTATCGACAACAGCTTTGGTGCCAACATCATGCAGCTGCTGCTTGCGCTCCAGCCCACATTGAGTGACGACCTCCAGTACAGCATCGATCGCGGTCGTTCGTTAGCTATCGTTCTGAGCCCTCACTTGACGGGTTCCGACGTCGCGGGCAGCATCGGCCGAGCGCACACTCGCGGCACCGGCTACCAGCTGTCGGAGCCTTGGTGGGCCTACGAAAACGGCTACCCCAACGGCGTGCCGCGCTGCGAGCTGATGGGAGGAACCTTCCAAGGCGAGCTCGAGCTCTCCGGCAGCGGTTTCTGGGAGCTGCATCTCCCCATCGTGGATACGGATCTCATCGTCAAGGTGCGTAAGACCCGCCTGATCGCGGACATCGATCCGGCAACGGAGCAGCTCTCCAACGTCATGCTCGCCGGCGTGATCCGCACGGAAGAGCTCATCGAGTCCTTCCGGCAGGCAGCCGGCGGATTCGATCTCGCGCTGTGCGATGGCTCGACCTTCGACTCAATCGCAGCCCAGATTCGAGCGGCAGCGGACATTCGTGACGATGGCCAGAACGGCGACCCATCTGTGCCATGCAACGCCATCTCCATTGGCATCGCCGTCGAGCTCGATCCCATGCTCTTCTTTGGCTACGACGGGGGCGACGATCAGAAGATCACTTGCTTCTAGTCAGCACCCTTCTCCTCCGTCGACTTCAGCGCGAGGCTCGCGTTTGCGGGTGGCGCAACCGCCGATGAGCGTCTGCGGCTAGACTTTACGTCAGCATGGTTTGGGGAAGACGAGGACTAACGGCCCTGCTCTCGGCGCCTTTGCTGATGGGCTGCGGCAAGGTCTCCAACATCGGAGCTGACACCGGCGGCGCGGGAGGTAGCGCTGGATCAACCGGTGGTGTGGCCAATGGCGGCGTTTCTGCCGGTGGCAGCGGCGGTGTGGCTAACGGTGGCTCTGGAAACGCGGGGAGCGGCACGGGGGGCACGGGTACGGCAGGCAGCGCCTTCGGAGGTGGACCCGGTACGGGTGGGAGCAGTGCAGGCGAGTCAGGCATCGGTGGTACGGGTGGCTTTGCTGGCGGGGGCTCCTTCGTGGATGAAGGCTTCTCCGTAAGCGAGTTCCAACTCGGCACTACGAACCCGGACGGCACCCCGAGCTCGAGCGCCTGGCAGTACTACGGGGACGACATTGACGGCCTCACGTCCTCCCAGGCGTCTTCCAATCATTGCACGCTGCAAGCTGGCGCGAACTCCAGTGTGAAGCGCGACGGACCGGACGGAGTCGACAACAGCTTTGGCGCAAACATCTTGCCGCTCCTCCTGAACACGGATTCCAGCGTGGAACAGGAACTCAACGCACGCGCTCAGGCAGGCGAATCAATCGCCATCGCGACGGGCCCTGGACTTGGGGTGGTGCTTCCAGGAAGCATGGGGCGCGCAAACACCTTCACGGGGAACACCCTCGGAGACTGGTGGGTCTCCGACCAAGACTATCCGGGCGGCAATGCCAATTGTCCACTAGAGGGCGAGACCCTCAACGGCGAAATCTACATCTGGGGCCAAGGCTTCTGGGAGTTGCCGCTGACTCTCGCCGGGTCGGAACTACTGGTTAGGGTTCGGCGTCCCGCGATTCGCGGAATACAAGCCGCGAACGGCCTGCCAACGGAGATGCGGCTCACCGGACTGATCCGCACGGAAGAGCTGGTGGAGTCGTTGCGTCAGGTGGCGGGGGCGCTGGATCCGTCGCTCTGCAGCGGGTCCACCTTCGACTCGATCGCCCAGCAAGTGCGCGCCGCGTCAGACATCCGGGACGACGGCACGAACGGGGACCCCAGCCTTGAGTGCAACGCGATCTCCTTCGGAATCGGGGTGAAGCTGAGCGGCGCCCTGATTCGGGGCTTCGTCCACCTCC
This sequence comes from Polyangiaceae bacterium, assembly GCA_020633205.1. NCBI lineage: Bacteria > Pseudomonadati > Myxococcota > Polyangiales > Polyangiaceae > Polyangiaceae bacterium. The sequence goes on along the minus strand of JACKEB010000011.1, from coordinate 142,640 downwards.
CAGAGACGCCGAAGAGCTGCCCGTAGCGTCCTGTTAGAGCGCACCGCTTACAGCGGGATGTTGCCGTGCTTCTTCGGCGGGTTCTTCTCGCGCTTGGTGCTGAGCATCTCGAGCGCGGTGCAGAGGCGCGCGCGCACCTGACGCGGGTAGATGACTTCGTCGACAAAGCCTAGCTCCGCGGCCTTGTAGGGGTTCGCGAACTTGTCCTTGTACTCCTGTACGAAGGCCGCGCGCGTCGCTTCGGCGTCATCCGCCTTCTCGATTTCCTTGCGGTAAACGATGTTGACGGCGCCGTCGGAGCCCATCACCGCGATCTCAGCGGTGGGGAAGGCGAGGTTCACATCACCGCGGATGTGCTTGCTGCTCATGACGTCGTAAGCGCCACCGTAGGCCTTGCGGGTGATCACCGTCAGCTTCGGTACGGTTGCTTCGCAGAACGCGTACAACAGCTTGGCACCGTGGGTGATGATGCCCCGGTGCTCCTGGGTCACGCCGGGCAAGAAGCCGGGCACATCGACCCAGGTCACGATGGGTAGATTGAAGCAGTCGCAGAAACGCACGAAGCGCGCGGCCTTGATGCTGGCGTCAATGTCGAGCACACCGGCGAGCATCGCGGGCTGGTTTGCGACGATGCCAACCGGGCGTCCACCGAGGCGCGCGAAGCCGCAGACCATGTTGCGCGCGTACTGCTCTTGAACCTCGAAGAGGTAGCCATCATCGACCGCCGCGCGGATGACATTCTTCATGTCATACGGCTTGTTGCTTTCGCGCGGAATCATCGTGTCGAGGGCGCTTTCCTCACGATCCAGCGGATCAGACACGGGGCGGCGCGGAGGATCTTCCGTGTTGTTCGACGGCAAGAAGGAGAGCAGCTCACGCACTTGGGCGAGGCACGCCGCGTCGTCGGGCGCTGTGAAGTGACAGACGCCGCTCTTGCTGGCGTGGGCCGAAGCGCCACCGAGCTCTTCTTTGCTCACCTCTTCATGGGTCACCGTCTTGATGACGTCGGGCCCCGTGATGAACATGTAGCTCGACTCCTCCACCATGTGGATGAAGTCCGTGATGGCTGGGCTGTACACCGCGCCACCCGCGCACGGCCCCATGATCGCGCTGATCTGCGGGATGACACCGCTCGCCAACGTGTTGCGCAGGAAGATGTCGGCGTAGCCAGCGAGTGACTCGACACCCTCCTGAATGCGTGCGCCGCCCGAGTCGTTCAGGCCAATCACCGGCGCGCCAACCTTCATCGCCAGATCCATGATCTTGCAGATCTTCGAGGCGTAGGTGGCGCTCAAGGAGCCACCAAAAACCGTAAAGTCTTGAGCAAAGACGAACGTCTTACGGCCGTCGACGAAGCCGTAGCCAGTGACCACCCCGTCACCCAGCACCTTCTGCTCGTTCATGCCGAAGTCACCGCAGCGGTGGGTGACGAAGCGATCGACCTCGACGAATGAGCCGGGATCGAGCAACAGGTCGATGCGTTCCCGCGCGGTAAGCTTGCCAGCGGCGTGCTGCTTCTCGATGCGCGCCTTGCCCCCGCCCTCGAGGGCCTGGGCGTTCAACGCGTCGAGCTTTGCCAGAGTGGGATCAGCGGAGGGGGAGCTGTTATCGGACGACATGGCGCTCGCGCTGCTACCACGGAGAGCCTCATGAGTCAGCCTACACAGCGCGCCGTTCCGCTGCGGTTTGTGGGAGATTCTGCGGGTTTGCACCTGAATGTTTCAGCTGTGTTTCACGCGGTACCTGGCGCGGACCTACCGGCGCACCTCTCCCCCAAACCCGCTGAACAGTAAGTTTCAGCCACCCGCCGTCGAGAAAAACCGCAATACACTGCAGATTTCCCGGTTCGAACCGGACTCCAGCTTCCAGCCAAACTAGAATGCAGAAGCTTGGAGGTCGAAATGAAGCACGTCGCCTACGCAGTAGTTTTGTTCGGGTGCCTGGGGTCCGTTGCCTGCGGTGGATCCGGCGATGGCAGCACCATCGACAACGGGGGGAGCTCGAGCGGCGGCTCTGCGGCGAACGGCGGCTCCGCAGCGAATGGCGGTTCCAACAGCTTCGGCGGTACATTCAACACGGCAGGTCAAGGCAGCGGCGGCTCGTCGAACGGTGGCGCCGGAGGTGGCAAGTGTGATCCGAACCTGACGGGGCTAGTGCGGGACTTCAAGGCAGCAGAGGAGCCTGGAGGTCACCCTGACTTTCAAGCGTTCACCGGCAACGCCGCGTCCAAGGGCATCGTCGAGGACATGCTCGGTGCGGACCTGAAGCCCGTTTACAAGCCGAACGGAGCGTACGTCGGAGCCCAAGGCCAAGAGACAACCAGCAAAGAGCGCTACGACGAGTGGTACCGAGACACCGACGGCGTCAACAAGACGATCCAGTTCACCGTGCCGCTAACCGAAGGGCCGAACGGCATCAGTAGCTACGACAACGGCGCGTTCTTCCCCATCGATGGCCAGGGCTGGGGCAACTACCAGGCGTACAACAACGGCGAGCACAACTTCCATTTCACGTTCGAGCTGCACACGGAGTTCGCCTACAACGGTGGCGAAGTGTTCACGTTCACGGGCGATGATGATCTGTGGGTCTTCATCAACAAGCGCCTGGCGATCGATCTCGGCGGATTGCACCCCGAGCTGAGTGACTCCGTCAACCTGGACGACATCGCTCAAGACTTTGGCCTAGTAGTCGGCGAGACGTATTCCCTCGATCTGTTCCACGCGGAAAGACGCATCGAGGCGAGTCACTTCCGCATCGACACCAGCCTCGAGTTCACGAACTGCGACCCGATCATCGTACCCAAGTAGCGTCCACCAGCGTTTGAGCGCGCCCTTGTCGTGCTCACTCCGCTGACGCCTTCGCGGGCAGCTTGAGCGCGCCCACGCGCCTGAGGAACCAACGCCCCAGGTAGAAGCCAGGCAAGAACACCAGGAGCAGAATCGGGATCAGCGCACCAATCATGCGCATCAAGAAGACGAGCGTCGCTCCACCCACGTTGAGCACGTCCGCCCCGGCCTGACTGAAGCCTGCCCCCACCGCCGCAAAGGACGCACGCACCAGGGGCGCCGGCTGCTCGAAGTCGATGGTCACGGTGGAGAGGCTGATGGACTTGTCCAGGAACCGCTGACGGCCTTCAATCCTCTCTATTTCCGTACGGACACTGGCCAGCTGCTTCTGCACCGCAAGCAGGTCCTCTACCTTGGATGCGCCCTTGAGGATTTCCAGGTACTGAGTCTCAAGCGCCTTCTGGGTCTTCAAACGGGCCTCGAGATCGATCCACTCATCGGTGACGTCTTCGCTGGAGATGCGCTCGTTTGCTTCGCCCTGCTTGATGGCACGGAGCTCGCCGAGCGCGGTGTCCAGGTCGTCCGCCTTCACCTTCAACACCACCCGGAGGTGCTGATCTCGCGCGCTGTCCGTTCCGCGGCGCTCGGAGCTCACGACGTAGCCACCGTACTTCTTCGCAACGTCGGTCGCCGTCTTCTGCGCGTCGGCCAGGGACTTCACCTGAAGCTCGAGCTCCGCCTTGCGGATGACCTTGCGCGAGGCCACAGCGCCGGCCTTCGAAGACTCCTCGGTGGAATCAGTGGGCGCTGAGACCGCCTGAGGCACCGCGCCTGCACTCGGTGCTTCGTCACTCTGGCCCGCGCAAGCGCCGGATCCCAGAGCCAATGCCACGCACGCGCAGCTCAACGCAGCGTAGCTTCCCCACGCAGTCCATTTCGACATGAGCGAGCAACGGGTAGGGCGGCGACACCTTACACGGGCACCCTGATTTTTGTGTCATGCCGCGAATACGGCGTGAATCCAGGACCACATCGGGCTCGGGAGCATCGCTCTCGGCGTGGAGGGGGGCGGTCAATCGCGTCCTTCCGTGGATGCTCCAATCTCGCTGGGTTCCAATTGAACCGCGCGGAATCAGATGACCAAGACGCGCGACTGTGCGACCGCGAGGCACCCAAAGGGCCTCGAAACGGTCGGCCCCGAACTTGCAGCGTACGCGAAGTGGGTCGGCGTTCTTCCTTTTGGGTTTGGGGGTTAGGGTGCTTGCTCTGCGTGAGCTGGAGTCCGAGCCGCTGCTCCCCATGGCTCCGCCAACTGTAAGCGCGCCTAGCCTGCAGGCGAACTAGACAGCATCAAAGGGGCGGGTCGATGTAGTCCACTTCAACGCCACGCCAGGTGCGGAGCGTCGTGGAACCCGGCGCGACGTCGGTCGCGGCGCGCCGGCTGACGACCCACTCGGGTAGCACCGGTACCTTGCCCATGCCGCCGGGAGTGTCGACAATGAACTTCGGCACCGCGATACCCGTGAGGCGCCCTTGGAGCTGCTCCATGATGCCCAAGCCCACGTCGAGGGGCGTCCGCAAGTGCCCGGTGCCGCGCACCGGATCGGCTTGCAGCAAGTAGTACGGTCGCACACGCTCACGGATCAGGCCACGGAACAGCGCTTCCAGCGTTTCCGCGCGGTCATTGACTCCACGCAGCAGAACGCTCTGATTCATCACCGGAAAGCCCGCGTCTGCCAGTCGATTCAGTCCGGCGCGCGCTTCAGGCGTGAGCTCCTTGGGGTGATTGAAATGGGTCATCACCCACAGCGGATGAAAGGGCCGCAGCGCGTCGAGCAGCTCCGTGTCGATGCGCATCGGGAGCACGACAGGCACCCGCGTCGCCAGACGGATCGTCTCCACGCTTGGGATCGCTCGCACCGACTCCACGACGCGCTTGATGCGGCTGGTTGCCATGCTGAGCAAGTCACCGCCACTCAAGATCACATCGCGAACTTCCGGATGACTCTTGAGGTAGGCCAGGGCTGGCTCGAGGCGCTGATCGGGTCGTGGTCCCTCACCCGCGCCAACCATGCGGCTCCGCGTGCAGAAGCGGCAGTACACCGCGCACTGATCGGTCACGAGCAAGAGCGCCCGGTCGGGATAGCGCTGCACCAGCTCGGGCGCTGGGGAGTGCGCCTCTTCACCCAGCGGATCCCGCAGGTCCCCAGGCACTTCCGTCGCCTCCTCGGCGCTGGGCACCACTTGACGGCGAATCGGGCAGCTGGGGTCCTCTGGATCGATCAAATCGAAGTAATACGGCGTAATCCCGATAGGAAAGCCTTGGGATGCCGCACGCTCCGCGCCTTGCTGCTCTTCCGGCGTCAGACGCAGGCGCGCGCTGAGCTGCTCTACGCTGGAGACCGAATGACGCAGCTGCCAGCGCCAGTCGAGGGGCGATGCCGGGTCGACTCGAAGCTGCACGTCAATTCCCCGCGGAACTCGATGGCGCGACAGCAGCTGAGGCAGCCGCTGAAGGCGCGGGAGCGGCGCTCTGCTCCGAAGGTAGCTTCACCTTCTCCAACGCCTTCTCGTCGATCTTCACCGGATACTTCTCACGCAGCTCTTTCTCGAGCTTCTCTTCTGCCGCGCGGATATGCTCCTGGACCAAAGACACACGAATGCTGCGCTCCGCTTCCTTGAAGGGGCGGTCGCGCGCGTCGGTCTTGCCGATCAAGCGCACGATGTAGAACCTGCCGGAGTCTTCCACCACACCGTCGCTCACCTCGCCCACCTTGGCGATCTTGAAGACGGCTTCGCGCACGGCGTTGGGAACACGCTGGTTGGCACCGCGCTCGACTCCTGGCGCGGAGACGATGCCCAAGTCGCCGGCGAGCTCGAGGGGAGCGGTGGGCGACGGGTTTGGCGGCTTCTCGAGGGAGTTCTCCATCACGAGCTTGCCCCACTGCATCGGCGTCGCTTTCAGTGCCTGAGGCAACAACGTCTTCGCCTTGCCAGCGTCGCCGAGCACGATCACCGCCACGCGTCGACGCTCGGGCTCGCGGAAGTCGTCTCGATGCTTCTCGTAGTACTTGCGAGCGTCAGCCTCACTGACGGACTCGGGACCGGGGACGTCACGACGCAGCTTCTTCAGCACTTCGTTGCGCAGGATGATGCGGACGCGCTCCTGAGTTTCAGGGCGCTTGTCCAGGCCGCGGCGCTCGGCCTCTTGGGCCAGGAGCTCCACCTGAATCATCTCATCGAGCAGTTGCTTGCGCCGGTCGGGCGACTGGTAGCGCAGCCGCTCGAACTGATCCATGCGCTCGAGGGTGGCCGCATACTCACCCAAGGTGATCTCTCGGTCGCCCACCTTGGCGAGCACCTTCGAAGCCAACTCCGGAGGTAGTGGGCCACTGCTGTTGCTCGACGCGGGAGCCTCGCCCCCATTGCCTTCGTCGCAGCCGCTGCACCCAATCAATCCAGCGCACGCCACACAGGCGATCAGTGTGCGTCGCAGCGCCCCGTGGAGGGAGCTTGGCGCAGAACCAGGCGGAAAGACGAAGCGCATTCGAGCCCCCGGGATACTACGCGTCGCCAAACGGCGCCAGACAGCTGCACCATACACCGCACAAGATTCCGCCAGGTTGCGCCGCCCCCCGCGGCGAAACACATCAGGGCGCGCGCGGATGGTTGCGCGCCCAAGTTCACGTGAGTAGGAAGCTGCTCGTGAGCGACTCTGGAGATCTCAAGTACCGTCGTATCGTCCTCAAGCTGAGCGGTGAGGCGCTCTGCGGGAAAGAAGGGGGCTTCGGCATCGACACCGCCACCCTGAAGAACACCGCGAGAGAGATCGCCGAAGTCGCGAAGACCGGCGTTCAGCTCGGCCTGGTGGTGGGAGGCGGTAACATCTTCCGCGGCCTGAAGGGCGCCAGCGAAGGCATGGACCGCGCGCAGAGCGACTACATGGGCATGCTCGCGACGGTGATCAACTCCCTCGCGCTGCAGGACGCGCTGGAAAACAGCGGCGCCAAGACCCGCGTGATGACCGCCCTCGAGATCCGTGACGTCGCGGAGCCCTACATTCGCAGGCGTGCGATTCGCCACCTGGAGCGCGGCTACGTGGTCGTGTTCGCTGCGGGCACCGGCAACCCTTATTTCTCTACGGATACGGCCGCCGCGCTGCGCGCCATGGAAATCCGAGCCGATGCGCTGTTCAAGGCAACGAAGGTCGACGGCATCTACGACCGCGATCCGCGCAAGCACGACGACGCGAAGATGTACCGCCAGGTGAGCTACGATAAGTTCCTCGCGGCACATCTCGGCGTGATGGACTCCACGGCGGTGACGTTGTGCCGCGAGAACGGCATGCCCATCCGTGTGTTCAAGATGATCGAGGGGAACATCCGCGCCGTGGCCAAGGGCGAGGACGTGGGCACCGTGGTCGGCGAAGACTGAGCGGCGGCTCGGGGTCTGTCGCGGTGGCCTTTCAGGGCACCTCACCCCCAAACTCTGATGGAGTTCGCGAGTGGGTTGAGCAATGCTTACCGCTGGCTCAAGGCGATCTAGTCTCCGGCGGAATTCCCGAGTATTTTCGGGGGTTAGGAGCACTAGGCTCAGGCTTTTTCGGACTTTTCGAGGGAGGCGCTGAGCTTCCCCGCGTAAACTGAGGGCGGTTATGGCTGACGATTGTTCGCGTCTTCGAGGGAAGTGGCTGAGTCGGCGGGCGGCGCTGGTCGTGGCGCTGATCGGTCTGAGTTTCAGCGGGCATGCCGTTGCAGCAGACGAAAAGCCTGCCCCAGCAGCCGCGGCCGCGTCGCCATTGAGCGAGCGCTTCGAGCAGCTGAGCAAGACCATCGGCTCGATCGACGCGAGCGGTGTTCCGTGCAAGCTGGGTGACCAAGCGGTGGGCTGCGCCGAGGCGGCGAAAGCGGCAAGCGTCGACCTGAAGCAAGTGCGCAAGCAGCTGACCCGCGAGATCCGCCAGCTGCGCAAAGCGAAGGCCAAAGAGAAGCTCGCGCGCGCGCTGGAGTTCGGCAGCAGCCTGAACCGGCTCAAGACCGGCTTACGCAAGTTGGGGGCCGCAGACAACGCGGAAGCCGCACAAGATGCGCTCAGCCAGCTGAACGAGCAGCTCGGGAAGGCGAAAGCGCAGCTGCAACAGCTGAACGCCGACGCCTCGTAAGCAACGTTTCGGCGTAGCCAGCTCACCCCAACGGGTGCCGTTTCGTAGGCTGACCCCCTGCGACAAAGCGCCGACGCGCTTTCCTGCGCAGGGTTCCGGCGTGTGCGGGAAATCAGGGTAGAGTGCCCCTACGTCATGTGGGAGACACTACCGGAGTTTGGCACTGGAGTTTTGTACGCCGTGCTCGTCGCGGCTGCATACACGTTCGCGGTGTCTATCGCCTCGGCCCGGGGTAACCCGAGGCTCCTGAGCGCGGCGCGCTGGGGTGCGTACGGCACCTGCGCGATGATTGGGCTGGGCGTGCTGCTGCTCGCGTACGCCTTCATCACCCATGATTTCCGCATCCGATATGTAGCTCGCTACTCGGATCGCTCGATGACCGACCCGTACCTGCTGACCGCGCTTTGGGGTGGGCAAGACGGGTCGCTGTTGTGGTGGTCGTTCCTGCTCGCCATCTACACCTCGAGCGCTGTTGCGTGGATGCGTGGAAAGTACCGCGCGCTGCAGCCTTATGTGATCGCGACGCTGATGGTGGTGATCAGCTTCTTCGGGATCCTGATGCTGTTCGCCGCGAACCCGTTCGAGGTCGCGATCGGTGGTGGCAAGCTGGATGGCGAGGGTTTGAACCCGCTGCTGCAGAACTTCTACATGATCATCCACCCGCCGAGCCTCTACATCGGCTTCGTTGGGTGTTCGATTCCGTTCGCCTTCGCCATGGCGGCGCTGGTGACGGGGCGCCTCGACAACGAGTGGATCAATGCCGCGCGGAAGTGGATGCTGTTCGCCTGGCTGTTCCTCAGCATCGGCAACGCGCTCGGCATGCTCTGGGCCTATGAGGAGCTTGGCTGGGGCGGTTACTGGGCCTGGGATCCAGTGGAGAACGCGGCGTGTCTGCCCTGGTGGACTGCCAGCGCCTACCTCCACTCGACCATGATCCAGGAGCGGCGCGTGATGTTCAAAGTCTGGAACTTGTTCCTGATTTGCCTCACGTTCTTCCTCACCATCTTCGGGACCTTCCTGACGCGCTCGGGGATGATCGCCAGCGTGCACTCGTTCGCGCAGAGCGAGATCGGGATCTTCTTCGTCTACTTCATGGTGTTCATCTTCCTGGTGAGCACCGTGCTGATCATCCTGCGCATCCCGAAGCTGACCAGCGAATCACACATCGAGTCCGTGGCGAGCCGCGAAGCGGCGTTCGTGCTCAACAACTGGGCGCTGCTCGCGATCATGGTGTTCATCGCGATCACCACGCTGTACCCGAAGATCAGCGAGCTCATCTACAAGGAGTCCGTGAGCGTCGGCGCGCCGTTCTACAACCGCTGGCTGGCGCCGATGGGCATCGCGGTGTTCTTGCTGATGGGCGTCGCTCCGCTGCTTGGCTGGCGCAAGACATCGCCAGACGCATTGCTCAAGGCGGCGGCTATTCCTACGGCGGCCGGGGTGATCGCCGGCGTGTTGCACCTGCTCGTCGGCAAGAGCTTGGGCTACCCGGCCATCGTGGAGCAGGACGTGTTCTACGTCGAAGCCTGGTACGGGCCGGCGCTGCGCTACTTCGGCATGGTGGTGCCGGTGCTCATCGTCTCGCTCAGCGCGTTCAACCTCGCGGTGATCATTCAGGAGTTCCAGCGCGGCACCGGCGCGCGCATGCGCAACACGAAGGAGGGCGCCTTCACTGCGTTGGTGCGCCTCGTGGGCAAGAACCGTCGGCGCTACGGCGGCTACGTCGTGCACCTCGGCATCGTGTTCATGTTCATGGGCTTCGTCGGTCGCTCCTGGGGCGCCGACAAGGAAGTCAGCTTGATGCCGGGTCAGACCTACCAGCTGCGCGACTACGAGGTGCAATACAAGGGTCCGCGCATGGAGGTCGACACCACCAAGCGCATGATTTTCGCGGACATGCTGGTGAGTCATGTGTCCAAGGACGGCACCCGTACCCTGGTTGGTGAAGCCAGCCCCGCGAAGTTCATCTATCGCAAGGGCGGCATGCCGACGACCGAGGTGAGCATCCTTCGTGGTTTCCGTGCAGATTTTTACTCGATCCTCGGTTCAGCGGATCCCAGCAGCAAACGCGCGACGTTCCACCTGCACGTGAACCCGATGGTGAGTTGGATCTGGATCGGCGTGGCGATCCTGATCTTGGGCGCATGCGTCAGCCTTTGGCCCGAAGTGAGCTTGAGCGAGGCGACGGTTCTCAGCTACGCGCGGGTGACGGTCGGCGCTGCAACCGGACTGATGTTCGCGGTGATGTTCGCGGCAGCGCCCGCCACCGCCTCAGCGCGGACTCTCACTGCCCGTGCGCCACCAAGCGCCCAGGCGTCCACGGAGATGCCAACGCTCACTCGCATGCCCTGGGAGATGCTCGCAGCGAGCGCCGGTGGCCTGGTGCTGGGCGTAGGCACCGTGGTCGGTGTATATCGACGCCGCCGCAACGCCCGGAGCCAGGGCGGCGGCTCCAAGCAGCCTGCCTGAGCGCCGCATGAGTCAACGCGAAGAGTCCGCCTCCAAGTCCGCTGGCAAGGGCAAGTCCGGAAAAAAAACCGGAAAAAAAGCCGGTAAGCCGGGCAAAACCGTTCCCAAGAAGCAGTCGAAGCGCCGATCGGGTCAGCACTCGACGGATCCGTCGACGCCCAGGTCCAAGCTGCAAGACAAGCTGCGGGAGGCGGAAAACCGCGAGTACCGCTCGTCGCGCACCGACAAGGTGGTGGGTGCTGCAGCAGCGCCGACCAAGCTTGATGAGTTCTTCGACAGTGTATCCCAGCACAAGGCCTGGGCGATTCCGCTGATCGTCGTCGCCGCGGTGGGCGCGGGGGCCTACGCGGGCGTCGGGACGGCGCTGTTGGTGCTGGCGGGCGCCTTCATGCTGTTCGTCATCTCGAGCTTCTGGGCGTCAGTGCAGAGCCTCACCGGTGAAGCCGATCTGAACCTGGACGAAGCGCTCAGCCTGGCCGCGCCTAGCGCCGAGCTCGAGCAGAAGCGCGCCACGCTGCGCGCGCTCAAGGACCTGGAGTTCGAGCACAGCATCGGCAAAATCACCGACGCTGACTACAAGGACCTTTCCGCGAGGTACCGCGCTGAGGCCAAGCGCTTGCTCCAACAGCTGAGCGGCGTCGAGGGCAAGTCTCGGAAACGAGCCGAGAAGCTCCTCGAGCTCAAGCTGCTCGAAGCGGATCCCGACGTGAAGATCGCGTTGCCGTCTGAAGTAGAGGACAGCCTCGCCAACCTCTCGGAGGACAAGCGAGAGCGGGTGGAAAACCTGCTGAAATCGAGTGCTTTCAACGCGGCCCGGGCAAAGGCCCAGGGCTTGCTGGACGCGGAAGACGAAGACGAAGCGGCCGCAAGCGATGAGGCCGATTCAGCCGCCGCTGCCGCACCCGCTGAGGACGCCGAAGGGGAACCCGGAAGCGACCAGGACGAAGACGAAGACGAGCACAACGCAGTCGAGTCGCAAGAGGAAGACTCGGACGAGGACGAAGACTCGGACGACCAGGACGAAGACTCGGACGAGGGCTTCGTGGACGATCCGGTGACGAGCAAGCAAGGCGTGACTGGACCAAGTCGCCTCTGCAAGGCCTGCAAAACTCGCAACGTCTTGGCCAACACGCACTGCGCTGAGTGCGACGCACCGCTCGCGGGACCTGAAGAGCTGCTTTGCAGCGCTTGCCCTGCGGTCTACTCAGACTCCGAAGACGCCTGTCCAGTGTGCGGCGTCGCCGCGCCCGAGGACCAGGACTGATCCGATGAAGAGCGCTCAAACCTCCCGCCTCGCGTGGCTGATCGCCTGCGCCTTGTGCCTTTTCTCGAGCTCTGCCGCGGCTCAACCAGCTCCGCAGGGAAACGGAACCCCGGCACAAGCAGGAGCGGCGAAGCCTGGATCGCCCGCACAACCCGGCGCAACGAAGCCCGGTGCAAAGCCGACGCCGAAAGCTGCGCCCAGCGCGGCGCCCTCTGCTGCACCGTCAGGCTCTGCCGCGGCACCGTCAGCCGCGCCGGATCCCCACGCCGGTGGCATGCCGAGCGGCCATCCTCGGGTGAGCCCAAGCGACAGCGAAATGGGCTTCAATCCCGTGCCCGACCGCAGCACGCCGAGCCCGTTGGTGCCGAAACACACCATCGAGGTGCGTGTGGTCGACGCGGACGGAAAGCCATTGCCAGGCGTCCAGGTGAAGCTCGGCATTTTGCGTCAATCCGTAGCAGCTGGCGAAGAGCGAGAACACCGCACGGCAACGGCGGACGCGAGCGGCATCGTACACTTCGAGAAGTTGCCGGGGCACGACACCAGCTACTCCTATCGCGTCAGCGTATCCCGCGACGGTGCCAACTTCGCAGCCGCCCCATTCAACCTCGACGAAAACAACGGGCAGCAAGTCATCCTGCATTTGTATGACGTGGTCCGCGATCTCGAGACCACGCGCCTCGGCATGTTCGCCATGCTGTACGTCGAGACGCGCGACGACGTGTTCCAGTTCGAGGTGATGTTCCGGGTGTTCAACATCGGGCGCACCGCGTGGGTCCCGCAGAACATCACGATCGGGCTGCCAAAAGGCTGGAAAGCGTTTCGCGCTCAGGATGCCATGAGCGACGTGCGCTTCGAGAGCGTCGACGATCGCGTGGAGCTTCACGGAACCTTTACCCCGGGGCAACACGAGGTCGGCTTCCAGTTTCAGGTCCCGAACGACCAAACGGAGACGCGCAACTTCGACATCCGGCTTCCACCACGCGTGGGGCAGATGCAGGTGATCGCGGCCGCACCGCAGACCATGGATCTCGAGGTGGCGGGCTTTGATGCGGCGCAACCCACAGCCGCCCGCGACGGCTCACGCAACCTCGTCGCCATCAAGCGCATGAAGCCCGGCGATGGCGCCCTCGATCGGGTGAGCATCACGTTGAGCGGCATCCCGACCCGCGGTCCCGGCGCTTGGATTGCCGTCGCCATCGCTCTGGCGGCGGTCGCGGCGGGCCTCTTCTTCGCGCTCCGCAAGCAAGCTGATGCCGAAAAGAAAGCGCCTGAAGAGCTGCTCGAGGCCCAGGAACTGATCCTGGACGAGCTGGTGCGGCTGACCCACGCGCACGAGCGGGGCGAGATCGGCCCGAAGACCTTCCAGAGGGCCCGCCAGGGGCTATTGGACGCCGCCGCTCGGCTGAACCAGCAGCTCACGGGCGCAGCGTCCTGAGACTCGCTGGCGCTCCTCAGGCGCGCAGCAGCGAAAAGTCACCCGCTTCAACCACGACTGAAGTGCAGCAGGCGCGGACGTTTGTGCGTCCATCCGCCAGAAATGTTCCATTCACCGAACGCTCCAACCGATGAATGTAATCCACAACCTGGGGATAGCTTTGGGAAAACCCTGCTGAGAGTTCGGGTATGGATCTGGGAGAAACCGGAAGGTCCGGATTGGTACCCAAGTAGCCTACATCCGGCTACCAGCATCCATCCCCATGGACGTGGATACATTTCCAAAACGATTTCAATCGGTTGCCGAGTTGTCCCCGCTCTCCACAGCCCCTACTACAACTACCCTAAATTTAAATTTCTAGAGATCTATTAGAGTAGTAAGCAAGTCCCGATCCTGGTTGACCGTTCAGTAGAAAAAAGGTGCTTCGAGAGGTCCTCTCAACGGTAGCCCTCAGCCAAATCCACGACTAGACGTGATGCCCTCATGCACGTCGTCGTCAGCAAGAAGGACCTCCTGCGCATCCTCAATCGCTGTCAGGGAGTGGCCGACAAGAAGAGCACCATGCCCGTGCTGGGCAACGTCCTGCTCGAGGCGCAAGCCGGCTCAATCCAACTCTCAGCGACGGACCTCTACGTGGCGGTGCGCGGCTCCGTGAAGGCGGAAGTCGAGCAGCCCGGCACCATCGCCGTGGGTGCACGCGATCTGTTCGAGCGCGTGAAGATGATGCCCGAGGGACAGGTCTCCATCAGCACCTCGGAAGGTGCTGCAACGACGATCCGCGCGGTTGGCTCGGCACGCCGCTACACCTTGCATGGGATCCCCGGTGATGAGTTTCCGAAGCTGCCCGCGCCCGATGACGCGGCACCCTCGATGAGTCTCCCCGTGGATACGCTTCACGACCTGATCGCCAAGACGCACTTCAGCATTTCCACGGACGAAACTCGCCTGCACCTGAACAGCGCCCTGTTCGAGTGGGACGGTGAGCGTGTCCGCATGGTAACGACCGACGGTCACCGGCTGAGCAAGATGGAAGTCAGCGTTCCCGGCAAGAACGCGACGGCTACCATGCTGATCCCGAACAAGGGCATTCAGGAGCTGAAGCGGCTGTGTGAGGAGGCCCGCAGCGAGAAGACGGATGAGGCTTCGCCTGAGCTCACTATGACCCAAAGCGGGCCCAACGCATTCTTCTCGCTGGGCGGTTTCCAGTTCAGCGTCAAGCTCGTAGACGCTCAGTTCCCGCCCTATCAGCGCGTGATTCCAGAGCAGACCGAGCGGGCCATTCGTGCGCCCAAAGACGCCGTGCAAGAGGCGCTAGGTGCCGTCAGCGTGGCCGCGAGCGATCGCACCGGTGGCGTGAAGCTGACCATCACCGAAGACAAGATCCGCTTCGAGTCGGAGAGCCCCGAGAGCGGTGCGGGCTTCGACGAGATCGCCGTGGACTACCGCGGGGCAGAGGTCACCGTCGGTTTCAACGCCCGCTACTTCATCGACGTGCTCAAGGTGGTTGATGACGACGAAGTGATTCTGGGGATCAGCGGCGAGCTGGATCCCGCCGTGGTGCGGCCCGCCCATGAGGACACCACCAAGAATCACGTCGCCGTGATCATGCCGATGCGCATCTGAGCCGCGCCCGGAGCGGCGCTTCGTTGCTCCAGCGGTCTCAAGCGTTGCAGCAGCAGTTGCGGCAATATCGGCCCCTGGCTGCTCCGCGTGGCAGCCCAAAAAGCTTTCCGCATGGTCAACCCGCTGGTCATCGAGTCGCTCTCGGTTCGCTCCTTTCGCAACATCGAGCGCATCGACCTCGAGCCGGCTCCGCGCCTGAATGTGCTGGCGGGTGACAACGGGCAGGGCAAGACCAGCCTGCTCGAAGCCATCTACTACCTGGCCACGAGTCGCTCGTTTCGCGCCGAGCGCATGCGCGAACTCGTCCGCGAAGGCGACGCTACAGCCAGCGTCAAGGCGAGCATCCTCGAGCAAGCAGAGCGTCGCGAGCAGCGAGCAGCGATCAGCGGCGGCCGTCGCAACCTCAAGCTCGACGGCAAGACGCCAGAGCGCCTCTCGAGTTACGCGACGCGCACGCCGGTCGTCGTGTTCCATCCCGGCGATCTTCAGCTCGGTAGTGGACCCGCGAGTGTGCGCCGAACGTTGCTCGACCGCGTCTCGCTCTACTTCGAACCCATCGCGATGGACCATCGCCTGCGCTACACGCGAGCGAGCAAGGAACGCCAGCGAGTGCTCGAGGAGCGCGGAAGTGAAGCGTCAGAGCTCGAGGTTTTCGAGACCCTGATGGCTCGCCATGGTTGTCACGTCCAGGCGGCGCACCGGCGGGCAGCAGAGCGCCTTTCAGCGGCTCTGGCGCCGGCGTTTCAGCGCATGGCGGCGCCCGATCTAGTTTTGGGGGTGAGGTTTGCTCCGGGCGGCAGCGAGGACCAAGCGGAGTTCCTGCAAGAGCTGCGCGTTCGTCGCCGTGCGGATATGCGCGCGCGGCGTCCGGGCTTCGGGCCACAGAAAGACGAGCTGGAGCTCTCCATCGATGGGCGATCGGTGCGTCGCCACGCGTCTCAAGGTCAGCTGCGGATCCTCACCCTTGCGTTGAAGCTGGCCGAGCTCGAGTGCGTGCGTGAGGCCCGTCAGGCACACCCCATCTTGCTCTTGGACGACGTCTCCAGTGAGCTCGACCCGGAACGCACGGGCGCCGTGTATCGATTCGTGCGCGAAGCGGTGTGCCAGGTGTTCGTCACGACGACTCGCCCAGAGCTCTTCACCACGCCGGATCTGGAGCCCGGAGAGCGCCTGGATTGGCGTCTCAGAGCGGGTGTCTTGAGCGCTGTGAATGGCCCGCTGGGTGCGCTCTGAGCGCACGCTTGCAGTGGTCTCGTCCCTGCCCCGCGGCGGCATTGGACAACGCTCGGAACGAACTGGCGAAGTGTTCGATATCGCAGGGGAATCTGAGGCACTTCTGGGGCGTTTTAAGTGGCTCCAAAGGGCCCTTTTCGCTATAACTTCAGGCGCTCTAGCCCTGCGCCCAACAGCCCTCGGATCCCAAGCTCATTCTGGGCCACTCATCAGACGAAAGCGCGCCGCAGCGACGCCCTCAACAGTTCGCTCGCGCCCACCAAGACGAGGCTCAGCCTAGCGCTAGGCGTTCGCGCCGCCCCGACTCGCAGCCGCATGGTGCGAACCAGAACAATTCACAAGGACAGTCCCTTTGAGTACGGAAACGATCCCCGCAACGGACGCCACTGAAACCAAGTCTGACGACTACGGCGCGAGCAACATCAGCGTGCTCGAAGGCCTCGAGGCGGTACGCAAGCGCCCCGGCATGTACATCGGCGACGTGCACGATGGCTCGGCGCTGCATCACCTGGTGTGGGAAGCCGTCGACAACGCAGTGGACGAACACCTGGCGGGGTTCTGCGATCGGATTGGCGTCACCGTCCACTTCGACAACTCGATCAGCGTCGAAGACAACGGACGTGGCATTCCCGTGGGGCAACACGAGCGCGGAGTCAGCGCGGCGGAGGTCGTGATGACGGTGCTCCACGCCGGCGGCAAGTTCGATCACTCGAGCTACAAGGTCAGCGCCGGTCTCCACGGCGTCGGCGTGAGCGCGGTGAACGCGGTAAGCGAGCTCTTGAAGCTCGAGATTCGCCGCGAAGGCAAGGTTTGGTACCAGGAGTACACCCGGGGCGCGCCCAAGGGCCCGCTGCGGGAAATCGGTGAGACGGAAGACACCGGGACCAAGCTCACGTTCAAGCCCGACCACGAGATCTTCACCTCGGTCGAGTACAGCTACGAGATCCTCGCGAAGCGCCTGCGGGAGCTGGCGTTCCTCAACTCCGGCTTGGTGATCGACCTCGCCGACGAGCGCGGCCAAGGCACCAAGGAGCGCTACGAGTTCCAGGGTGGCATCAAGGAGTTCGTGGAGTTGCTGGGCCAGTCGAAAGAGCCCGTGCACCCCGACGTGATCTCGTTCACCTCCGAGGCTCCGGGGCCGGAAGGCGCTGGCGCACCGATTCAGCTCGACGTCGCGCTGCAGTGGACCTCGAGCTACGTCGACCAGCTGCTCTGCTACACAAACAACATCCACAACAAGGATGGCGGCACCCACCTCACCGGCCTACGCGCTGCGCTCACCCGCTCCTTGAATAGCTATGGGCAGAGCTCGAACCTACTCAAGGACGTGAAGGCCGGTCTGAGCGGCGAAGACGCTCGTGAAGGCGTAATCGCGGTGGTGCACGTGAAGCACCCCGACGCCTCCTTCGACTCTCAGACCAAGAGCAAGCTCGTCTCTTCAGAAGTGAAGGGCATCGTGGAAGGCGCCGTGGCGGAGCACGTTGGCCGCTACTTCGAGGAGAACCCAGGTACCGCCCGCAAGATCCTCGAGAAGGCCGCGATGGCAGCCAAGGCGCGTGAAGCCGCACGGAAAGCCCGTGAGGTGGTGCGCAAAGGCGTGCTCGACAACACCAGTCTCTCGGGCAAGCTCGCTGACTGTCAGTCCAAAGACCCGGCGATTAGCGAGCTGTACATCGTCGAGGGTGAGTCCGCCGGTGGCAGTGCCAAGCAGGGACGCGACCGGCATTTTCAGGCGATTTTGCCGCTCAAGGGCAAGATCTTGAACGTCGAGCGCGCACGTCTTGATCGCATGCTGAGCTCGCAAGAAGTCGCGACGCTGATCAGCGCCCTCGGTTGCACTGTAGGCGAAGACGGCGCCTTCGATCTGAGCAAGCTGCGCTACCACCGCATCATCCTGATGACGGACGCCGACGTGGACGGCTCTCACATCCGCACCCTGCTGCTGACCTTCTTCTACCGGCAGATGCCGGAGATCTTCGAGAAGGGCTACCTCTACATCGCGCAGCCTCCGTTGTTCCGCGCGCGCAAGGGTAAGAAGGACCAGTATCTCAAGAACCAGCCCGCGCTGGACGCCTACCTGATCGACAACGGCATCGACGGGCTCACCGTCCAGTCGACTCAGGGACCGCAGCTCAGCGGAAAGCCGCTACGACACCTCGCAGAAGGCCTGCGCGCCTACCGTGGCACGCTAACGAAGATCGACCGCCGATGTGACGCGCGTGTGGTTGCTGCTCTTCTCCGTACGGAACCGCTGTCGAAGGACGACTTCCGCGACGCGAGCAAGGTCGAGTCGGCTGCCCAGGTGCTCAAGGCAGAGCTGGAACAGCGTTACCCCGATCTACTGCCGGTTACGGTAGAAACCGAGTGGGAGAAGGCCCACGGTTCGGGTCGAATCGTGGTGTCGTTCCGCCCGGGCGCTTCCAACCGCCCTGCAGTGCTCGATTGGGTGCTTGCTGAGAGCGCCGAGTACGAGGATCTGCTTGAGCACCACCACGACATCCTGTCGATTGGACCAGCGCCTTATTCCGCTCGGATCAAGGAAGGCGAGCCGATTTCCCTGGAGAATGTGGAGGCGCTGGACGCCTTCATTGATGAGCGCGGTCGCAAGGGCATCATGATTTCCCGCTACAAGGGTCTTGGCGAAATGAACGCCGATGAGCTCTGGGAGACCACGATGAACCCCGATGCGAGAACGCTGCTCCAGGTTCGCGTCGACGACCCAGTGCGTGCCGACGAGCTGTTCACTGTCCTGATGGGTGACCAGGTCGAGCCGCGTCGAAAGTTCATCGAGGACAACGCGCTCAACGTGCGTAACCTCGACATCTGAGCTGCTTGCGAGGCGTTGCCGCGCAGCGCGCGGCGCGCTCTCCGGCGCACCGCTACTTGTTCGTGCGCGCCCTTCGAGCATGGGAAAGACGAGGCCGTCAGGTCGCTGTGAGGCGGCCGCGGCCTCGAAGGTTTTGTGGCGCCGGTTTGGTTCGTGGCGCTTTTTGCGGGCGCTCGGGTGACGGAACTGGAAACTTCTATCCACGCGAGAAACTCAGAGTCTCAACCTGACCTATCCTTCAGTTTTGTTTGGTGCTCATGTTTCGGCCATGGTTTGGTGCGGTTCGCTTCCAAGCCACCCAGGAGGATTCGGGAAATGCTTTCATTCAAGGTTGGTTCGATTGGTTTCATCGCGCTCTGCGCGGCTTGCTTCGTTGGTTGCTCGAGTGACGACGACGGCGGCAGCGGCGGCAATGCTGGCACCGGCGCGCAAGGCGGTTCCGGCGGTACGGGCGCTCAAGGCGGCACCGGCGGCGGCGGCACCGGCGGCGGCGGAAGTGGCGGCACCGGCAACACCGGCACGACCTGCGGCGCTAACATGTGTGACGGAGCGGACGTCCTGTTCGACGGCAGCCCGGCCTACTCGTTCCCCGCATGCTGCGCGGACGCTGACGCCTGTGGCGTCGACGTGAGCGAAGCGGAGTCCGTGATCGGCATTAGCGGCTGCGTGGAGCTGAATCGCGCCGGCACCGAGGACGCGGCCTGTCCGGCAGTCACCGTGAGCGTCGCGGGTACCGACGTCATGCTGCCTGGCTGCTGCCAGACGGCCACCAAGAAGTGCGGTGGAGAGGTCGACGTGGCGGAGCTTGGTGCTGGTCTAGGCGTCAACCTCGAGGGGCCCAACTTCGGTTGCCAGAGCCCCACGCTGCTCGGCGAGGCCGAGGGCGGGGACTGCGGCGGCTGATCTAAGCCGGTTCCGATAGCTCGCGGGGCGGCTTCGGCCGCCCCGTTTGCTTTTGTCTGTGGTCGCTTAGCTTTTTCACGTGGCAATTCGCGGGAACAGCAGCCATTCGTGGTTGGCGGGGCCGCTGAGCAGGACTCCCGTGACGCGGTCTCAACGCTCGTCGTGCTCGCGTTTGCCCGCATGGATACTTTGACCCTAAAACTTTCCTAGACTGGCGAACCTGACGCAACGAAAGCAGCCCGCAGATCGCATCGGGTGGCGCATACGGGATGCATCCACCTACCGATCGTCTGGTAGTCTTGGCGGGTCTTCAGGGAGGTCGTGATGAAGGGTGTCTACTTAGGCTTGGTTCTGGCAGCGAGTGCGTGTGGCTTGGTTGCGGCGTGTGGCGGCGACTCGAGCAGCGAGGGCAGCAACGGCGGAACCGGCGGAACGCTGACTAGTGGCGGCACGGGCGGTACGGGTGGCAGCAGCGCAGGCACGGGTGGCACCGGCGGCAGTGCTGGCAATGCAGGCAGCGCAGGCACGGGTGCCGGCGGCAGTGGCGGAAGTGGCGCTGCGGGCGCTGGCGGCACCGGCGGCGGCGGTGGTGGCAGCGTGATGTGCGGTACTGAGAACTGCAACGACTACTCCATCCTCGGCTTCAACATCCCTGCTTGCTGCCCTGACGGCATCGACAACCAGTGTGGCGTCGACGTGTCTCAGGCGGAGCAGTTCATTGGAATCACCGGTTGCGTGCAAGAGAACGCGCCCGGAGATCTGGACTCGAGCTGCCCGGCCTATTCTCCCGTCGCACAGCTCTCGTTCCCCGGCTGCTGCCTGCCGAGTGGCGTGTGTGGCAACGTGGCGGACATTAGCGCCTTCGGTGGTCCGAACATGGGCTGTGTCGACATCAACGCCGCGACCGATGCTGGTGCGTCGCAGCCGTGCGGAAGCGGAACGGGTGGCGCAGGCGGGACCGGTGGCACCGGCGGTTCCACGGGCGGCACTGGCGGTTCCACGGGCGGCACTGGCGGCACGAGCGGCGCCGCGAACTGACGCTCCAGCGTGGCAGCAAAAGGAAGGCCGGGCAGAGACGCCCGGCCTTTTTTTGCGAGCTTTTTGCGGGAGACAGCGTGGCTCCGCCTGTGCACACTACCGCGTATGCGAACCAGCCGGCGCTTGGCACCCCTTCACCTCTCGCTACTTGTCGGCCTCTTCGTAGGTTGCGGAGGGGTAGCGGAGGGAAGCGGGAACGCTGGCGGTAGCTCTGAGGGCGGCGCTAGCGGCAGTAGCGGAAGCGGCGGAGATGGCGGGAGCGCCCAGGGTGGTTCTAGCGGCAACGGCGGGTTCAGTGGCAACAGCGGCAGTGGCAACTCCGGCTCCAGCGGCAACGGCGGGTTCAGTGGCAACAGCGGCTCCAGTGGTGACGGCGGTGCCAGTGGCAGTGCTAGTGGTGGCGGTAGTGGCAACGGCGGTTCGTCCGGTCTGATCTGCGGTCAGAACACCTGCACGCCCGCGCCTATCACTGGCGACGTCACGCTCGATTTCCCAGCCTGTTGCGCGGCTGGCAACCGGTGCGGTGCCGATGTGAGCGATGCAGAAGCCTTGTTTGGATTCACGGGTTGCGTAGAGCTCAACAAGCCAGGTGAGCTGGATCCTGCCTGCCCTGACTTGCCGATCTGGGTAGCGGGTTCAGAAGTCCAGTTGCGTGGATGTTGCCAGGCGAACGGTCGCTGCGGTGCGAACGTCGACGTGACCGCGCTCGTCGCGAACATTGAGGGCGTGAACATCATGGGACCAGACTTCGGATGCCAGAGCCCCACGCTGCTCGGCGAAGCTGACGGCGCAGGCTGCGGGCAGTAGCGCACACACTTCGCCCTCGGCGCGGATCGGCTTCGACGGGATCGCGCAATCCGTGCGGACATGTCGCACCTTGGCACGGCGTTTGTCCTCACCCCTTGCTCAACCAACGCATGGACTTACTTTGGCCCGACCATGCGAATGGACAGACTCACCACCAAGAGCCAACAAGCGCTGCAGGCGGCATTGAGCGACGCATTACGGCGCGGAAACCCAGAGATCATTCCCGAGCACCTGCTCGTGGCCATTTTGGAGCAAGAAGACGGCGTGGGCGCGCCGCTGGTCGAAAAGGCCGGCGCAACCGCCCCCGTGCTCAAGCGTCAGCTCCAGGAGCGACTCGAGAAGCTCCCCACCATCAAGGGTGGTGACGAGCCACGATTCGGGCGCCGGCTACTCCCCCTCACCACCAAGGCCGAAGACGAAGCGAAAGCGCTCAAGGATGACTACGTCTCCGTCGAGCATTTCCTCCTGGCAGCGGCGAAGCACGACAAGGACATCCAAGCGATCTTCGACCGCAACGGTTTGTCTTACGACGTGCTGCTTAGGGCGCTCGCCCAGGTGCGCGGCAACCAGCGCGTCGTCGATCAGGATCCGGAGGGCAAGTTCCAGGCGCTGGACAAGTACACCCGCGACCTGACGAAGCTCGCTGAGCAAGGCAAGATCGATCCGGTCATTGGCCGCGACGAAGAGATCCGTCGGGTGATGCAGGTGCTCAGCCGCCGCACCAAGAACAACCCCGTGCTGATCGGTGAGCCCGGCGTGGGTAAAACGGCGATCGCCGAAGGCATTGCCCACCGCATCGTCACCGGCGACGTTCCGGAGAGCCTCAAGAACAAGCGCCTGGTGGCGCTCGACCTGGCGAGTATGGTCGCCGGCTCCAAGTTCCGCGGGGAATTCGAAGAGCGCCTCAAGGCGGTGCTCAAGGAAGTCGAAGGCGCGGACGGCAGCATCATCCTGTTCATCGACGAGCTTCACACGCTCGTTGGTGCGGGCGCCGCGGAAGGCGCGATGGATGCCGCCAATATGATCAAGCCGGCGCTCGCACGTGGTCAGCTGCGAGCCATCGGCGCGACCACCCTGGACGAGTATCGCAAGCACATCGAGAAGGACGCCGCCCTCGAGCGCCGCTTCCAGCCGGTGATGGTGGATCAGCCTTCGGTGGAAGACACCATCGCCATCCTGCGCGGGCTCAAGGAGCGCTACGAGGTGCACCACGGGATCCGCATCCAGGACGCGGCGCTGGTGGCTGCGGCGACGCTCAGCAATCGCTACATCACGGATCGTTTCCTCCCGGACAAGGCCATCGACCTGGTCGATGAAGCTGCCTCCAAGATCAAGATGGAGATCGACAGCATGCCGATCCCCATCGACCAGCTGGAGCGCAAGCTACTCCAGCTGAAGATCGAGGAGCAGGCCCTCAAGCGCGAGCGCGACAAGGCCAGCAAGAAGCGCCTTGAAGAGCTCAAGCGCGAAGTCGCTGATCTCACCTCGGAGCGCGACGCCGCCAAGGCGCAGTGGCTCAAGGAGAAGGAGATCATCGAGCAGGTGCGAGACGCCACGCGCGAGATCGAAGAGTACCGCACGGAAGAGGAGCACGCGCGCCGCGCGGGTGATCTTGGCAAAGCCGCGGAGATCCAGTACGGAAAGATCCCGTCCCTCGAGCGCAAGGCGCAAGAGGCGCGCAACGAGCTGCAGCGCATCCAGCAGGGTCAGTCGTTCCTCAAGGAGGAGGTCACCGACGAAGACATCGCCGGCGTCGTCTCCAAGTGGACGGGCGTCCCCGTGAGCAAGATGCTCGAGAGCGAGATGCAGAAGCTGCTCCACATGGAGGAGAACCTGCGTGTCCGCGTCGTTGGACAAGACGATGCGCTCGTCGCGGTGGCCAACGCAGTCCGGCGTTCACGCGCTGGTCTTGGTGACGAGCAACGGCCGATCGGCTCCTTCTTGTTCCTCGGTCCGACGGGCGTCGGCAAGACGGAGACGGCGCGCGCGCTGGCTGAGTTCTTGTTCGACGACGAGCGCGCGATGATCCGCATCGACATGAGCGAGTACATGGAGCGCCACAGCGTGAGCCGCTTGATCGGCGCGCCGCCTGGCTACATCGGACACGATGAAGGGGGGCAGCTCACGGAGCCCGTGCGCCGCCGGCCCTACAGCGTCGTGCTCTTCGACGAAGTGGAGAAGGCGCACCCCGACGTGTTCAACACACTGCTCCAGCTGCTCGACGACGGTCGCCTCACGGACAGCCAGGGCCGCACCGTCGACTTCAAGAACACCGTGATCATCCTCACCTCCAACGTGGGCTCTCACGAGCTAGCCGCGGTGGAGGAACGGCGCGATCTCGAGGACGACGACAAGCTCGAGCTGATGAAGCGCGCCGCGATGGAATCCTTGCGGAAATTCTTCCGTCCGGAGTTCATCAACCGACTCGACGAGACGGTGGTCTACCGTCGGCTTGGCAGGGACCAGCTGGCACGCATCGTCGACATTCAGCTCAGTCGCGTCGAGCGTCGGCTCAAGAACCGTGAGCTACACCTGCACGTCACCGAGGGTGGCAAGGAGTTCCTGGCTCAAGCCGGTTGGGATCCGCAGTTTGGTGCGCGTCCACTCAAGCGCGCAATCCAGCGTTACCTCGAGAACGAGCTCGCTCAAGAGGTGCTCGCCGGGCGCTTCATGCCGGGTGACGTCATCGAGGTCGACGCGGCTCCGAGTAACGACAAGCTGGTGTTCAACGTGAAGCGCGCGAGCGTGGAGCCACAGGAGCACGCGACGCCGGCGCCTCCCAACTGATCGACACTCGACCCCTTTTTGAGCGGCGCCAACTTCGCTGATGCAGGTTGGTGCCGCTCGCCTTTTTTGTAGGCTCAGCCCGCCAGGGGCACTTCAGCCAGCAAGTCGTACACGCCACCTCTGGGAGTCAACGTCGAGCGGTAGAAGCGCAGTGTTTCCCCAAGGAATTTTTCGGGGGGGAGGTGCAGCGCTTTCTCAACCAACCAGTGTCGCACGTCCCCCGGTGGCTTGACCCGCGCCAAGGTGATGTGGGGCGTGTAAGCGCGTCGCTCAGGCTCGAAGCCTTGTGCCTTGAAGAGTCTTGCAAGGTCCCCTTGCAGCTCTGCGAGGCGTGAAGCATCGGGTCCAACGACAGACGCCACAAGCGCGCGGGCGCGCCGCGGGGAGCCGAAGACTTCCAAGGTTTCTCCCACTGCGAGGCGCAGCGCGGCGCGTTCGTGCGCCAGCTCAGCCAGTACGTCACGCAAGGGCTCGAGCTGATCGCCTCGCGTATCACCGAGGAAACACAGGGTGACGTGCATCTGCTGGCGCACGATCCAGCGCACGCTGGACCCTGCGCGCCGGTTTTGTTCGGCCAGCTCGAGGCGCCGTTTGAGCCTTTCCTGGGCGCCTGCCAGTGCTTCGGTCACGGCATCCGGCACATGCAGCGCCACGAACGTCCGCTGAAGCTCTGGGAGCGTCACGGCGCGTGCCCGCTCAGCAGCACCTGACGCAATAGGGCCAACGCCTCCCAAGCCGCCCGCGTGCGCACCCGCTCCCGCTCCCGGCTGAAGACCATCTTGCCCTGACTGAGCCCCGCACTGCGTCCGACGGCCCCCGCCTTCGTCGCGACTGCGTAGTGCACCAAGCCAACCGGCTTTTCCTGCGTTCCGCCCCCTGGGCCTGCGATGCCCGTGAGCGCGATGCTCACGTCACCGCCCAGGCGATCGAGGGCGCCGCGCGCCATGGCTGCCGCAACTTCAGGGGACACCGCGCCGTGCTCCTCGATCAGCTGTTGGTCAACGCCCAGCACATAGTGCTTGCTGGCGTTGGTGTAGGTGACCGCGGTTGCCGTGAAGTAGCGTGACGAGCCCGCGACGTCGGTGATCAGTTTGCTCACGAGACCGCCGGTGCAGCTCTCTGCGGTCACCAGCTGGAGCCCGCGCTCGAGCAACAGCTGGCCAAGCACTTCGGGTAACCCGGCGTCGCCTTCGCCGTACACGATGGCGCCGAGGCGCTGCCTGGTCTCATCTGCGGCGGCGCGGGCAGCCGCTTGTGCCTGCTCCGCCGTCGCGCGCCGTGCGAGGAGCTTCACTTCGATCTCCGGGAAGTGCGCGCGGTAGCCGACGATCACATCACGCGCCTCTTCGAGCCCCACGAGCAAGTCGTTGACCTTGCTCTCCGGTAGACCGAAGCTCCGCAGCCTGACCTGGGCCACGTGGCTCTCCGGGCTCAGCGAGCGCGCGAAGTCCGCCACGTGAGTTTCGAACATGGTGCGCATCTCATGGGGTACGCCGGGCATGAAGAAGGCGCGCGCCCTGCCGATGTCCACGGCAAAGCCAGGTGCGGAGCCCACGGCGTTGCCTAGGATGCTGGATCCTTGCGGAAAGTCGGCCTGCTTGGCGTTGGACGGCGTGAGCTGGTTGCCGTAGCTCTCGACGCGGCGCTTGATGATGGCGAGGGAATCCGCATCACGCAGCATCGGCACACCGAGCAGCTTGGCGACGGTCTCGCTGGTTAGATCATCCGTCGTGGGCCCAAGGCCGCCGGTGGACACGATCAAGCGGTGCTTCTCGCCGAGCCGCCTCAAGCTTTGGATGATGTCTTCAGGATCATCCGCGACGGTCTCGGCGTGCGTCACTTCCACGCCCAGCGCCGTGAGCTGACTCGCGAGCCAGCTCTGGTTGGTGTTCGTGATTTCTCCCCGCGTGAGCTCGGTGCCAATCGAGAGCACGGCAGCAGTCGTGTGAGTCACGCGCGCTTTCTAGTACCGGCCCCCGTAGGTGCCAACCGACCAAGCAGCTGTCCGCGCCCGCGGTTCGGTGCTGGCATGGCTGTTGCGTAGCGCGCCGGTATCGGGGACCCGGGGTCGCCAATCAGGCGTGATCTCAGACGCCAGCGGGGGCTTTCCCAACCTACCGTCGCTAACGGCTTCAGGAGTTGGGTTCCCAAGTCGGCAGTCCAGAGCACTCGAGCGCTCGGTTCGCCACGCATTCGAAAGGAAGAAGTGATGATGAAGTTGACGCTCGTTGGAGCGCTAGCGCTGATGGCCATTGGGTGTGGCTCGGATAGCAACTCCGGCGCCTTCGCGGGCGCGACCGGTGGGAGTGCGGGAGCGGGAGGCAGTGTCGGAGGTGCGGGGGGAAGCGCGAGTGGCGGCGCCGCGGGTGCCGGTGGTTCCACAGGCGGCGTTGGCGGAAATGCGGGGTCGGCTGGGACTATCGGCGGCGCCGCGGGTAGTGCGGGAGAGGCTCCCGTCTCGTCCCTCGACGACTGGTCGGGCAGCCAAGACATCAAGGCCACGGTGCTCTGGCACTTTGGCGACGTGGCGGACGTGCCGGACTTCGTCGCCCCCGCACCGAACGGCGGCATCAACGTCGCGAGGAGGGTGTTCGACCCATTCTTGCGTCAGTACGACGCGACGGGCGCCCTCAGCTGGACGGAGCTAGACGACTTCCCCTTTTTCGCGCTCACCCAAGACGTGATCACCGCCAGTGATGGTTCCTTGTTGGTGTTTGGCGCCGATGCACACCCCGATGACCCGGGTTGCTACGTCAACCACTATGCTCAATCAGGAGACTCGCTGGGTGCTGGCCGCCTAGCGTCGCCTCAGAACCTTGACTGGTGGCAAGACGTCGACGTGAACCCGGAGGGTGACAGTGTGGCCCTCTTTACGACCGAATCTAATATTTCTGTATGGAAATATTCAAAGACGGGCGACGTGGTCTGGCAGAACTCGATGGAGCGTCCAGTGCGCTCGACGTTCAGCTCAGTCGTCGCCTACCCGAATGGGGAGGCGCTCGTGGTCACGCAGGTCGTCGAGGATGAGGGGAACGTAAAGTACCTCGAAATCACCAAGCTCGACGCGGTCGGTCAGCAGGCTTGGAAGCAGAAATGGGACACGCCTGCCGAGCAGGGCGCCGCGGACGTCGTGCGTGACGGACAAGGGGGCGCCTACATCATGAACTTCGAAGGCAGGGCGCTGATCCGCCACCTGGATGCGCAGGGCGCCGTGCTGTGGGAACGCGACTTCGGGGACCAGCTAACCGGCTACGGAAAGCTGCTGGTGGACGACGCGGCGAGTCCGCTGCTGATAGGTCGTGGCCACACTTCTGAGGGCCCGGCGCTCTCGAACGCCATCTTTCTGCGCCTGGACGGCCAAGGTCAGGTGACGCGGCGGAGCGAGTTCGGCTCCGGCCGCGCGGACAGCGTCGCCGACGCCGTCTACACGGAGGCGGGCGACATCTTGCTCCTGATCCATGAATGGTCCACGGACGCTGAAATCAAGGACTACGAGCAGGGGCCCGAAGGGACCGTGTTGAAGGTCCACCTGGACGGCTGAGATCGTTGCGACGCAGTTCGTCGATGGTGAGTTGCCTTGGGATGTAGCGCGGTATTCTGCGCTGGCGGCGCTCACCCCCAAACCATGAGGAAACGCTATTGGCGGCTATGCGGGTGGGTTTTGAGCCACGGGAGCACGCGTTGTTCGAGGGCGTCTTGCAGCAGCACGAGTTGGGCGCAGTGGCCGCGCTCTTCGCTGCCGTGGTGGGCCCACAGGGTGAAGCCGCCTTGCTGGACGTAGGAGAAGCGGCCGAACTCGTCTGCGCCGGGGTCGAAGGGTTGACGCTCGAGGTCGAGGGCCTGAAGTAGGCGATCGGCAGTGACGCGGGTCGGCGCGTAGCCTTCCGTCGGGACTTCGGAGTGGGTGATGACGAGGCGCTTCTCGCCCGCCAACGCCTGCTTGGCGAAGGCGACCACCGGGCTCAAGTAGCGCGGTTCGACAGAGCTCGCGCTGCCGTCAGTCGGCTTGTCGAGCTTCCACCCTGCGTGTAGGCCGTCGAGGAGGATCAGCGCATCTATATCCGCAGAGAAACGCTTGAGCAGCGTTGGTACGGCGCCGACACCGGCGCTCCAGCCGCTGATGGTGAGCGTGCGAATGTGCGCCTTTTCCTTGCCGGAGTGCTTTTGCAAGGCCAATCGCAGGGAATGCTGCAGATCGAGGAACTTTTCTTCGTTGCTGAGGGGTTTGCTGTAGTCGCCGGTTAGCGTGCCGAGGTCGATGCCGACGTAGACCAGGCGATCCGAGAACGGCTGAACGATTTTCCGTGCGGGTTTATGACCGTGGAAGTGGATCAGTACGTCGTAGCCGAAGTCGGTGTCGTGGCCGCCTTCCTTTGGGATCCAGGCGCGGCCGAGCGAGAGCTCTCGCGGTTCTGCGAAATGATCCTCGGCAGTGGGGTCAAGCGGGCCGCAGCGGCCGACGCGTTGATCGAGGCGCTGGGCCGCTTTGGCGGGAGCTTCCTTCGCGGGAGCTTGTGAAGGCGGCGGTGCGGGCGCTTCCGCGACGGATGGAGTGGGTGCTTCTTGTGCTTTCGCGATGGAGCGCCCGCGGATACCGACCATTGCCGCGAGGATCACCACGCCCAGGCCAAGCACCAGCAGCGCGCGTCGGTACACCTCGGCGTCGCTCGCGAGGGGGACCTCGGAGGCGCTGGCTGGACGCTCGCTCGCCGGCTTTTGGGAGTCCGGCTGCGGCTCCTGATTCGGCTGCCGCTCCTGATCCGGCTCCTGATCCCGCTGTGGCTCCTGCTGCGGTGCCTCGCTGGTTTCCTCGTCGGGCTTGCTCACCTGAAGGAGGATGTATCTTCGCTTGGGCGCTGGTGCAAACGCGCGGCGTCAGGTGCCGGTGAGTCTCACGGGTGAACTGCGGGTGAGCGGGCCAGCGCTTGCGGGGCGCAGGGTGGCTCCGAGCTTGGGCCAGTCGGTCCCAATCACGATCTGGACGCGGTTGCGACCTTCGCGTTTCGCGCGATAGAGGGCGGAGTCTGCGGCCGCAAGCAATGCCTCGGGGATGCGATCAACCGTCTGCTCCGTGGAACACGCCCCGATGCTCGCGGTGACGCTCAGCGTGGTCTTGCCGGCGATGATGGGTTCGGAACGAATCGCGTTGAGCACCCGCACGGCCAAGAGTCTCGATTGTTCGGTGCTGCACTGGGGTAACAGCACCCCGAACTCCTCACCACCGAGGCGCCCAACGGCGTCATAGCTGCGCAGCACACCGCTCACGCGCTTCGCGACTTCTTTGAGCACCGCGTCCCCGGCGCCGTGACCATTGGTGTCGTTGATCTGCTTGAAGTGATCGAGATCGATCATCAGCACGCCCAGGGGCAGCCCTTCGCGCTCGCTGCGGGACAGCTCGCCTTTCATGCGCTCCAGGAACGCGGTCCGGTTCAGGAGGCCGGTCATGCCATCGTGCATGGCCTCGACCCGCAGCGCCTCGCGCGCCGCGACCAGCGCTTGTTGAAGCTCGATGATGCGCCGACCGACACGCAGCCGCACATTGAGTTCGTGGCGGTTGCACGGCTTGGTGAGGTAGTCGTCGGCGCCCGCTTCCAGGCCCGTAACCACGTCCTCAGAGCCATTCCGCGCGGTAATAAGCATCAGGTAGACGTATTCGTCGCTCTTGCGCGAGCGCACGTGGCGGCACACTTCGGGCCCGTCGACCTCAGGCATTTCCCAGTCGATGATCGCCAGGCGGAGCTCTGGGTCACTCTCCAAAGCTGCGATGGCTTCGCGCCCGTTGGTTGCCATCAAGACCTGGTAGCCCCAGTTGCGGAGCCACGCGCCGAGCATGGTGCGGGTGACCGGATCGTCGTCGGCGAGTAAGACCTTCATGCTCGTCCCTCGGCAGTCACGGCGGTCCCCAAGGTGGCGGCTAGTCGTTGGAGCTCGGCATAGCCCGCGGGCGCGAGCGCTTCAGCCTGTTCGATCTCACGGCGCTTGCCGGCTTCTTCGATGGCGCTCAGCGCCTGACGCGCCGGCTCCGCTCCCAGCTGGGCGCAGGCGCCCTTGATGGGATGAGCCGCCCGGCGCACGCGTTCCGGATCCCGAGAACCAATCGCCTGTTCCAGTTCACTCACGCGCCCCGGCAAGTCGTCCAGGAACAGCCGGACCAAGATCTGCAACATTTCCCTATCGCCCATGACCTGCTCCAGCAGCTCGTCGAGCACGACGGACGGCGTGGAGTGGTCCACGGGATTGAGACTGGGAGTGCCCATGTGAAGGGCTACGGCTGTGCGTGGAAGACCTGAAACCGCTTTCGCGCTTTCCCGACAATTCTGCGCACGGCAGACCACAAGAGCTGGGACTGGCGCATGGCCTGCTGATTGTGCGTTCGGTGTCCGCAGCTTCCGCTAACCTCGACGATCGTGTGGCGCTCCCTGCGTGTGCTGTGGCTGTTCTGGAGCATCTTCTTCTCCTACGGCTGGCAGTGGATCTTGAGCAAGCTGCCGCTCCCCACTGGGCTACGCCAGCGTGTCGAGGCGCGCTGGGAAGCAGTGCACCAAAAGAACGCCGCGCGACTGGCATCAGGCTTCACGCGGCTACGCGGGATCTTCATCAAGCTCGGTCAGGTGTTGAGCGTGCTGGGTGGCTTCTTGCCGCGAGCGTACGGGCGCGCTCTGGAGAAGCTGCAAGACGAAGTTCCGCCGCGACCCTTCAGTGAGGTGAAGGAGCGCCTGACCGAAGCGCTGGGGGACAACCCACTGGCGGAGTTCAAGAGCTTCTCAGAGGAGCCCCTGGCTGCGGCTTCGCTAGCTCAAGTCCACGAAGCGGTCACCAAGGACGGTCGGCGCGTGGCAGTGAAGCTGCTCTACCCGGGGATCCAGACGCTGATCCGCCGGGATCTAGCGACGATTCGCACGTTGCTACCGGTGATCCGGCGACTGATCCTGGTCTCACGCGTCGACCGTGTGCTCGATCAGCTATCCGCGATGCTGAACCGGGAAACGGACTACGCGAACGAGCGCAAGAACATCGCGCGCATGCACCAGGTCTTCGACGGCATGCCCAACGTGGTGATCCCTGAGGTGGTGGACGAGCTAAGCGCAGCCAGCGTGCTGACCATGAGCTTTGAAGTCGGCTCGAAGATCACGGACTTGAAGGCCTACGAGAGCATGCAGCTCGAGCCCAAGGCGGTGGCCTCGCTGCTGGTCGAGTGCTACTTCCGTATGCTATTTACCGCGCGGATATTTCACGCGGATCCTCATCCTGGCAACTTCCTGGTGCGGGTCCCTGAAGGTCAGGCGGCGCCGACGCTGGTGATCCTGGATCACGGCGCCGTGGAAGAGGTCACTGACGCGCTGGCCCAAGGCATGCAAACGGTGGTGCTCGGCGCGCTCACCCGCAGCGACGACCAGATCATCGATGGTCTGGAGAAGATGGGTTTCGTCGCTCCTGGCGGAGATCGCGAGCTGCTCGCCGGCGTCGCGAAGGAGTACCTGAAGGTGCTCGCCAACGTGCAAATCGACGACTTCTCGAAGCTCGATCGGGACACCGTGGAGAAGCTCGCTGGCTTCGACCAGACCCGCGGTCGCTTGCGGGAGATCATGCGCAACATCGAGTACCCAGAGGGCTACTTCTACGTGGAACGTACGCTGGTCCTGCTGTTCGGCTTGGTGGGGCAACTCGCACCAAAGGAGGGGTTGCCGGGTTTGATCGCGCCTTTCGCGTCTCAAGCCTTCCTTGCCATGGCGACCACGACGCCCCAGGCTTAACCGAGCCATGGGGTGGAGGCAGACTCTCGCGTGTGGTGCCTTCGTCAGCCTGGCGAGCTGCGCAGGTCCAGCTCGCGTGCCCGAGGCGACGGACCAGTGCCACTACCGCGTGACTCTGCGGGAGGGTACGGGTGCCGTCCTCGACGTCGATGCCCGTTGCAGTGGACCCGAGATCGCGAGCTTCGCGTTGGACTCCCCGGGCACCGCACCGTTCGTCCGCGTGTGGGAAGGCGACACGCTGCTGCGAGCGAAGGATCGCTCCTTCCAGCTGGAGCACGCCGGTCGCGACGTGCGCATTCGCTACGAAGTCGATCTCGGCGAGATGGGGGATGAGTATCAGGACTTCGACATCGCTCTGCACCAGTCGGATGCGGCGGGCGCCGCGGTGGTGTCTCCGGCCTCCACTTGGCTGTTGCTCCCAGAGCCGCTGCCTGCTGGGCTGCCGGTTCGTGTCAGCGTGTCGGTTCCCCAGGGAAGTAGATTTCGCACGGGGTTGACTCCCAACGGCGCGCGCTCGGACTCTGGAGCAGGAGAGTACGCGCTCTTGGCCCAGGAGATCCCGGTTGCTACGTACTCCGCCTTCGGTGACCTGAAGGTGGACACGCTGGAGTTTCCGCCGCCAATCAGCTGCGGTGGCGCGCGCCAGGCGGGGTGTGAACATGGCACCCTCGAGGTGGTCAGCCTGCCACGTCTCGAGCAGAGCCCGGAGGCTCATCGTGAATACTTGGCCTGGGTGCAACGCTCGGCCAGCTCTGTGAGCAAGTTCTGGCAGGGATTTCCTGTGCCGCACGCGGCCTTGTTTCTCATTCCCGTGCGGAACCGAGACGATGTGATCTTTGGCAAGGTGTTGCCCGCCAGCGCTCCGGCCATCGCGCTCCTGGTGGGGGAAGAAGCCACCCAAGCAGAGCTCGATGACGACTGGATCTTGGTCCACGAGCTATTTCATCTCGGCGTTCCCTCCTTCAGCGGTGAAGGCAAATGGTTCGACGAAGGGCTCGCCACCTACTACGAGCCGGTGATCCGCGCGCGCGTCGGTAACAAGAGCGAACAAGAGGTGTGGAACGAGTTTGCTCACCAGATGTGGAAGGGCCTCGATGCCATGCGCAGCACGGGGCTCGAGGGCACGCAAGACTACGACGCGGTTTACTGGGGCGGCGCTCTGGTCTGCCTGCTCGCTGACATCGAGGCGCGGCGTCAGAGCGCTGGTCGCTTTGGACTCGAGGACGGCTTGCGCGAAGTCTTGCGTCAGGGCGGCCAAGCTTCCGACGTCTGGGCATTGTCAGATGTGGTGAAGGTGGTGGACCGGCACCTTGGCGCGCCGATCTTGAAACGCCTCAATGCGCGCTATGCCACCCGTGGCAGCGCCGTCGATCTGCGGCGACTCCTGCGGGACTTGGGAGTTTCCCGCAGTCGCTCGGGCATTGCCTTGATCGACGCACCGGACGCCCAGCTCCGGCAGTGGCTGGTGTATCCGGAGCGCGCGGGGAGAGGCTCGCTATCCAAGGCGCCTGGAGGCGCAAGCGGGCTGAAGCTCTCCCCTGCGAGATAGCTCTTTCGAGGGACTGGCTCAGGCGCTAGTGAGGTGGCCATGCGCCGCATCGCCTTGATCTCCACCGGTGGCACCATCGAGAAGACCTATGACGAGCTGCGCGGCGTGCTCGAGAACAAAGTCAGCGTGCTCGACGTGATGCTCGGGTCGCTCGAGCTGCGCGGCGTGTCCATCTCCCGCGTGGCGCTGATGAACAAGGACAGCTTGGACATGCACGAGGCGGATCACGAGCTGATTCGGGACAGCGCGTGGAACCTCTGCAAGAGCCAGGACGGCGTGGTGATCGTCCACGGCACGGATCGCCTGGCCCACACGGGTGAGGTGCTGTGTCGCCCGGGCACGCCCCCGGTGCCGATCGTGCTGACCGGCGCGATGCGCCCGTATCAGCTGCGCTCGACGGACGCGCTACAAAACCTGACGGAAGCGCTGCTCGCGGTGCAGCTGGTCAAGCCAGGTGTCTACGTGGCGATGCACAACCAGGTGCATCAGTTCCCAGGGGTGATCAAAGACCGCGCCCTGGGAAGCTTCGTCAAACCTCAAGCTTGATTATCCCTGAGGAAATATCCTGAGGAAATATCTCAGGGAAAGCTACTCACGGAAAGCGGCGCGGCGCCATGGTGACGATGAACGCCTTCAGCGCCCAGCCCGGCAGGTTCGGCGGTAGGGTGATGATCGGCAAGTCCAAGCCGTAGTCGCGGCGGCGGCGCAGCTCACGCACGCAGTGCAGCGGATTGCCGCTCACGGTGAGCGCCTCGATCATCTCATCGGTCACGGCGTCTTCCGCTTGGCTGCGGGTGGCCTTGTCCTTGTAGAGCTCGGCGATGCGCTCGCACTCTTCGCCGTAGCCAAAGTTCGTGAGCAGCTCCTTGTAGTAGTCACCCATGCCGCCGACGTAGAAGGCGATCAGCTCGCGCGCCTTCTTTGCGGCTTGGCGCCCTGGCAGCGGGATCGCCGTGGTGAACGGCGCCGTCACGATGGTGTTTGGATTGCGTCCAGCCTTCTTGGCGCCTTCAGCGATCCACTTGCGACCTTCTTCGAGCTTTTCGTAGGGCCAAAACACCGGCATCCAGCCGTCGGCCATCTCACCAATGCTCTCGATCGCCTTGGGCTTCAGCGCAGCCACGTAGATCGGCACCGGCTTCTTCGGCGGCTTCACTTCCAGGGTGAACGGGCGGTAATTCCACAGCTTCGCGTCGGCCTCGTTCAAGGGCCGACCATCCAGCAGCGTGCGCACGACACGGATCACGTCCCGCACCTGGGTCAGCGGCTTCTCGAAGGGGCGACCGTGGAAGCCCTCCACGACGTTCTTGCCGCTGCTGCCCACACCCAGCATCAGGCGTCCGCCGCTGATCTCCTGCAGCGTCGCCGCCTGCATCGCGATCAACGCGGGGCTCCGGCTGTACACGTTGACGATGCCGGTGCCGAGCTTGATGCGCTTGGTGTTCAGCGCTATTTCCGTGAGGAGACTAAACACTTCGTAGCCCCACACCTCGGGCAGCCAGAAGGAATCGTACCCAAGCTTATCCGCGAGGATCGCTGCCTCGAGATAGGTCTTACGGTCGTAGTTCTTCCAGAACGCGAGCAGTCCAGTCGGCTGATGCATGGTCACTCTCAGTTCGTTCAGCCCCAGCAGGGCCTTGCTTGTTTGGGGGAGAGGCACGCCGCACAGTCAGCCGCGCTCCGCTCGAGTCACGTTGGAAGGTGGGGCGCACCGCGTGGTTGGGTGGCCCAGGCGTAATGACGCACCGCGGCGAGCGACGCAACTGGAACCACAAACCAGCCCATTTCAAGGCGTGTGCATACGAGCGGCTGCGCGTAGTCAGCATCGTGAGTGGAAGATCCACTCCAGACTCTGCGGGAGGACTACCGGCTGCGCAGCGGGGCCGTGAACGCCGTGGGTCCGGTCCAGAACAGCAGGTGATGGTCGTCGGTCAGATTAGCCTCGAGGGCGATGTGGTTCCCGATGCAGCTGAGGCGGTTCGGGAAGGGCGGGAGCGCCGTGCCCTGGAGCGTGTAGCGCGGGATGTCGACCACCTGAAAGCGCCACGCACCTTCTCGCACGGGGACCTGCCAGAAGCCGCTGTCATCGCTCACCGTTCCTGGTTCGGGGTTCGCGTGGAACACGCTTGCTTCGTCCTGGGCCCATACATTTCCATCGTCCGTGAGGCAGAAGTCACGTAAATCCTCAGGGAAACGTAGTTCCTCCCAGTGTCCGGTCGTGACATCAAGGTGAACCACGTCCTGATGCCGCCGGCCCTCACCCCGCCAGCTCTCTGCGACCATGTAGAACGATGTTGCAGAGCTTGGCCCCGCCCAGGATTTCTTGGTAGAGATCCGACTCGCAGTCGTCACCGATTTCCACGCGGGAACCATTTGAGAGCTGGAGCACTTCGTGCAGGTGGGCCAAGCGCGCTGGGCAGTTGGAGAGCTTGCTGGTTGCGGGAGCATAGCCGTCTGGTCGCTCCCTGGAGGGGGCGTAGGGATCGGATTCCGCTTGCAAGGGGATCCAGTGGCCGCGCTCGAAGCGAGCAACCGCGTAGTCTTCCCTGTTGCTTACTACGGCTACAAGTGCCGTAGGGAAATGACCACCGACAAACCCTTCAACGCTCTCCGCCGCGACCAACTCGTGCGCGACGCGTGCCCCGCCGGGAGCGAGAAGTAGGGGCGCGTTGTGAGTTCCGACAGACGGCGGAAGGGCTACCAACGCCGCGTTTTGGACTTGATCCACACGCAGGTCGTTCGCCAAATCCAGGATCAACCGCAGGCCTTCGCGGGGCGTTGGCTCCGCGTCGCGAAGCGTTTCGGTTGCCGGCGCCGCCTTGGGGGCTCGTGGAGAGATCGGGGGCTCGGGACCCGGCTGCGGGTGACAGCCCAGCGCAAGCAACGCCGCCACGACGGCTCGCCTCACTTCATCTCCTCGACACCTTCGGGCAGCTCATCGAGGAAGCCAGCGCGCATCACCCCTTGATGCTTTCCAGACCAGAAGACGAGACCGGTGGCTACCTCGAACAGCTTGGACTCTCCGGCGCGGGCAATCACCGCGATGTCCTCGCCCAGGCAGGCGACCTGCTCTGGGCGGGTGGTCGCGCCGGCGAAGTCGGGCAGCCTCAGCTCAATCCATTTCCCTGCGGAATAATTCCACAGCGACCCGCTGCCCGCAGCCCAGAGCTCGCCACCGCGCACGCTGCAGAGCGACGAGATCCCCTTCGGCACATCCGGGATATCCACCTTACGCTGCGCCTCGGTGTCCCAGTAGAAGATCTCCGCGTCGTCTCCATTGCGGTAGCCAAACACCAGC
The DNA here is from genome assembly GCA_020633205.1 of Polyangiaceae bacterium. Lineage (NCBI taxonomy): Bacteria > Pseudomonadati > Myxococcota > Polyangiales > Polyangiaceae > Polyangiaceae bacterium. The sequence continues at coordinate 105,703 of JACKEB010000011.1, read as the reverse complement.
GTGCTACCCGCCATGCCGCCGCCGATGGGAGCGGAGCCCGCGGGTACTGGCAGCTCCTGGATCTGACTCTTCGCTCCCGCCTTTGCCCACAGCTCGATGGCGAAAGGTCCGTTGCTCGCCTCCGACTCGTCGCTGCAGCGCTTGCCGATGCTGGCTCGGGGACCCACTGGGACCTTCGGCGGAGCGCCCTGCACCTTGATCACCAGTTGCTCGCTCCACAGCACATCCGTGAGCTCGTAGTCACACTCGCTGCGGACCGCTGAGGGTGCGGGCTGCTTCTTGTACCCGGGAGGAGACCAGAGCGGAGAGCGCAGCAAGTTCAGCTTGGTGGCCATGGGGCGCCACTGCTTTCCGACCAAATGCGCGGCAGTGCTCTTGGTCTCGGGTTTGGTGGAGTCGCTGATGCGGGCGTAAATGTCGCTCGGGTAGCGCCCTTCGAAGCCCCACAAGCCCCGGGAAGTGTCTGCGTCGAACTCCTTGCCGCCAAGCAACGCATCGAAACGCTTCGCTGTCCCAGCGTGCAACAACAGCGGAGACGCCACGTCGTCGTCGTTGCCAGTCGCCAGAAACACCACCAGAGCGTTCTCCAACCGCAAGAAGCTCTGGGGAGATCCAATCCCCACCACGTCGAGGGGCGCCGCCGGGAGCAGCGCCTTTGGCGGATCCGCAGGCGGGCTCTCGAGAGGCTCCGGTTCTGGCGTGCTGGTCGGTTCTGGCGCCGCTGGCTGAACGGGATCGCTGCTCGGAGTGTTTCCGGGAGGTACTGCTGTTCCAGGCGTACCGCCGCACCCGCCGGCGCAGATCAAGCACAGCGCCCAGCCAGCAGCGCGAGCCGGACTCATTTCACGACCGTGTCGCAGCCGAGCAGGTACTCGACTTTGTCCACGCTCCCACTCTTCAGCTGATCGCACACGGCGGGGCAAGCGGTGATGCCCGTCGGCATGGAGGGATCCCCAGTGTAGTACCACCCGGCTTCGTTTCCGCACTGATTTGCGTCGGACACCCGCGGCACCTGGCTCTCCTGACCCCCAGAGTAGACGCTGAAGTTGATCTTGCCGTAGTCGAGGGTCTGCCCGGGAGGCCCTTCCGGTAGCAAGAAGTCGCAGCCCAAGGCTTCGATGCGCACGCTGCGGAGCGCGTCAGTCAGGTTTTGTGAGGCGTTGCTGCCGACATCGGCGAACACCACGCCGACGTCGGGTTCGGTACCAGCCGCGGCGATTTGCTGCAGCGGGCTGCTGTTGATGCCGACGCCAAGCACGAAGGTGGAGACGCTTGGCGACCCTGCCAGGCCATCTGCCGCGATCTGTGCGATGCTGTTTGCATCCGTGGGGAGACAGTCCGTGGGGTCCCCGTCCGTCGCCAGGATCACCGCCAGGTGGTGATCGGTGTGATCCGCACCCCAGCTGCGGAGGCTATCGATGGCCGCGAGCAAGGCGGCTGAAGTGGGTGTGTTCCCCGCGGGCGTGACGCCGGCAATGCTGCTGGTGATGCCGCTTGCGACGCTCGTCGCTGGGCCGATCGCCACGGTGGGCGCGTAGTCTACGGCCTCGCAGGAAACGTAGGGCGCGCTACCCAGGGCCGCGAAGCATTGATCGAAGCTACCGAGGTCCTGACACGGGCCGTACGCGCCACAGTCGTTGTCATCGACGCAAGAGCTCGGCGGACTGCCGCTCAAGAACTCCGGGAACAGCACCAGCCCGAGCTGCAGAGCCTCCGTATCCGTATCCGCAAGGAACGAAGTCAGCGCGCTGTTGAGCGCCTGCCAACGCGTCCCGCCGCCAGTGGCGACGTCCATGCTCTTCGAGCGGTCCACCACGAGCAGGCTGCCCAATGGCTTGTGCTCAGGTTTGACCGAGGTGCCTACGCACGCGGCGTCGAGATCGAAGTGGTTGTCGGGCACGTCAGCGTCGAGGAAGCCTGCGCTGCCCCCTTGGGCGCTGGACCCAGCACTGCCACCCTGACCCGAGCTACCACTAGCGCCACCCGTGCCAGCAGCGCCACCGGTTGCCGCGGGGTCGCCTTCGCTCGCGGAGCACGCGGCGTAGACAACCAGACTTGCGAAGATGCTCCCGAGTCGCCATGCCCTCATGCGGGCTATTTTAGACCGAAACGCTCCGGGTGCTCCGCTACGAACTGCACGTAGTAGCCCGACTCTTGATTTGCCTTGAGTTCGCCTGCCTCGCAGGCGGCCTCAAGGGCTCGCTTGATGTCGCCGAGCAAGCGCGAAGGCGGCAACTTGAAGTGGGTCATCAGCTCGTTGCCCACACCCTTCGGTAACGGCGGCACCCGCGCATCGAGCTCCGCGAGCTCCTTGATGCGCGTACCGAGCTCGTTGATCTTGGCGATGCCCTTCTTCTTCTTCAGTGCGCGCTTGGTGGTGATGTCGGCGCGGGAGAGGCAGAGCAAGTCGTCGAGGTTTTCGCCAATTTCCTTGTGGAAGCGGCGGACGGCGCTGTCAGTCCAGTGGCTGTCGTACTGACCGGCGCGCAGGTGATTCAGCACCAAGAAGCGGATCGAGTCGCGCAGCGTCTCCTCGCTGGAGAAGAAGCGCTGGCGCTTCTCGAGCTTGTCGAACATGCGGGCGCCCACCACCTCGTGCCCGAAGAAGTGCACCTCGCCGTTGTCTCCGAAGGACCGCGTGCGCACCTTGCCGATGTCGTGAAACAGCGCCGCCCAGCGGATGTTCAGGCGCGGCACGGCTTGAGTCACGACCTGCTTCGTGTGCTTCCACACGTCCTTGTGGCGCCACTCCCCATCACCAAAACCGACCATCGCTTGCACCTCGGGCAGCAAGCGGTCGAGCACGCCAGCGAGCAGCAGCGCGTCGAGGCCGAGGTCGGCGTGCTTTGCCACGATCATGCGATCGAGCAGCGGTCGAAGATCCGTGCCTTTGAGGCCCTCGAGGTCGAGGTCGCTGATGGCGACGACCTCGATGTTGGACTCACCGTCCTCAGCAAGCTCCACGGCTCGGGCCACCGCTTGGATGGCGCGTGTCTTGTTGCTCTGGTCGGGGGCTAGCGTCATTTGCGGCATCTGGGTCGCGAGTGGCGTGAGCGATGGGGTGAGCGGCGGAGCGCGCTCGGCGCCCGCAGTAATGCGGGGTTTCGCGAGAGTCCCTGGAACCACCCAGGGCAACGTCACGCGGGTCGCCGCGTCTAGCACAAAAATAGCGTAGCACCCCCCGATTCAGCACTCCGCGGGAGCAAACCTGGAGGCAATTCCCGTATCGTTTGTCCCATGGGATGGCGACTTGGCTGGGTTTGGGGGTTAGGAGCACTGCTGCTCGTCGGATGCTCGAGCGACGAAAGCGGCGGCTCTGGCGCGGGCGGTAGCGCCGGGCAGGCGGGCAGCAGTGGCGCTGGGGGCACGACTGGAGCGACTGGGGGCAGCGCTGGCAGCTCCGGCGCTGCGGGCGCCGCAGGCACGGCGGGCAGCGGCGGCACTGGAGGTGCCCCGCTGTGTGAACAGGCCAGCGTTTCTCTGCAAAACGACGGATTCAGCGAGATGGGACAGGTCTTCTTCCAGCAGGGCTTCGCCCAGGACGAATGCTGGGGCGTGACGTACGAGGTGGGTGCCCCCGGTTGCTCTTACGCCTTCGATAAGCTCGAAGTCGTGGTGGGTGGCGCCACTGATACGAAAATTTTCCGCGTAGAAATCTGGAGTGTCGATGACCAAGGCAAGCCGGACCAGCGCTTGAAGTCGTTGGACGCGCAAATCCAGGGTTCAGATTCGGCGATCAACCAGATCGATATTTCGGATCTATCGCTACCGCTCTTCCAGGATCCCGGGTTCGCCGTCGCGATGTGCTTCACCGAGCACTCGGGCCTCCCGGCGATTGGACGAGACGATGACGGCATCACGTCTGGGAAGAACTGGATCTTCGACGGCGCATGGAAAGACGCCGCCAGCCTGGGAGTTCAGGGAGACTGGATTCAGCGGGTGACGGTGACGCCCAAGTGAGGGTTTTGCGCTGGCCGGCGGTTCAGGCGGCTTCCGTCCCCCCACGCTGACTCGCGATCCGGCTTTTTTTGCTCGATTTACGTCCTCGAAGGCGGTTTCGCAGTAGCTTTCCCAGGGTTGGCGCTCGTGAGCGGTCGCCAGCGACCAAACCCCCCGATGTCCGACCGAAAGAGCCCCGCCCCCGCTGCGCCCGCTGAGCGTCGGCGTCGACGCGTCGGGCGTCGTGGATCGTGGGGAAAGCGCATCGCGCAGCTGTTCTGTGTGCTCTTCGCGTTGATCGGACTGCTCCCCGTGGTGCTCGGGATCTTGCTGCGTACCGATGCAGCCCGCACCCGACTCGCGGCGGAGACGGCGCGGGTGCTGGACGAGGAGCTCGGCGTCAAGGCGAGCTATGAGGTGCGGGTCGAGCTGCTGCCCTTGCGCCTCAGCCTCGAGAATGTGGTGGTGCCGGCGAACGACGGTGGCTCGCCGCTGCTGACGGCGCGCAGCGTGCGCGTGGCGCCTCGCTTGTTCGCGCTGATCTCCGGCAGGCTGGATGCGGGGGATATCGAGATCGAGTCCCCGCGCGGTCGCATCGTACTCCAGGATGGCAAGCTTCAGAACCTCGACTATCGGTTGCCAAAACCGAGCGGAAAATCGAAGCCGCTCGACCGAGCCCCGTTTGCTTCCATCGCGATCTCCGACGCGGCCGTCGATCTGAAGATCGACTCCGATACACGGGTCACGACTCAGGGCGTGGATGTTGATGTCTACGCCGAGGACCGCCTCGCCTTCGAGGTGGCTGTGCGCGCTGGGGAGACCCGAGTGGAGCGCGAGCGCGAGCGAGTCCTGCGCCACGCTCCCGATGCCAGCGGGGATGAGCCGGATCGCACGCAGGTCGAGCCGGCCTACGACGAGGATGTGGTGTGTCAGCTCGATCTGCGCGCCCGCTACGACGAGGGTGCGGTTTTGGTGCGCCGACTCGCCTTGCTTGGCGCGGCGGACGACGACGAACGCAAGGGGACGGCGGCGAGCTGTCGCATCGACGAGCTGACAAAGAACCCGAATCGCGTTGCCGTGCGGCTCAGCAGCGTGCGGGTGACGCCCCGCCCGGATGAGCTGCCGCTTCTTGATGGTCACCTCTTCGTGCGCGCGCCCATCGAACCGGTGAATCGCTACGCGGGGACTCACCTCAAGGGTTGGGTGGGTTTGAGCGGTGGCGTCAGGTTCGATGGTACCGGAAAGTTGCCTAGCTTCAGCGGCCGGCTCAAGGGCGGGAAGATCGGCATGGGTGGGTACTCCTTCGCAAAGTACCTCGACGCCCAGGTGGAGGTCGCCAAGGACGTAGTCGAGCTTCCGAAGATCAAGGTTGGCTACGCGAACGGCGACCTGGAGATCACGGATGTGCGCATCGAGCCGCTGGCGAAAGAGCCCCGAATCTCCATGGCCAAGCTCGACGGGAAGGGCATGAACTTCCCGGGGCTGATGCGTGATCTCGATGTCACCGAGAACACCGTTTGCCAGTGGGATCTCGACCGTACGCTGATCACCGACCTCAAGGGCACGCTCGCGCCGTTGAAGCTCGACGCTCAGATGTACACCGAGGCGAGCCGCTTCGAGATCTTCGACCGCGCGTACCATGATTCCGCGCGAAAACACATGATCGGTGTGCGCGCTCCGCAGGTGGTCCGTGCTCGCATCGGGGTTCGACCCAAGGCCTTCGAATTCTACGATGTGCGTGGGCAGTTCGGGCACAGCCGGCTGCTGGCGAGCGTCGTTTCCTTGGGCTTCAACAACCAGTTCAAGCTTGGTGTCTCTGAAGGCACGAAGATCGAGCTCGCGGATATCGGACCGCTGGTGGACATCCCGATCGCCGGCCTCGCCGAGCTAGACGCCAATATGGTCGGCACCTTTGGTGACCCCGTGCTCGAGGGTCATATGAAGGTGAAGGGCTTCGAGTTCGGTGGCTTCCCGTTGGGAGATATCGAGCGCGCCAACACGCGCTTTCGCCCGTTGGTGCTCGAGCTCTCGAACGTCCGCGGCAAGAAGGGCAGCAGCCACTTCGATGTCTCCAGCGCGAAGCTCGACTTCGATAGCGACGCCACGGTGTTGGTGGACGCGGAGGTTGCCAGCAGTGATCTCGACATTCGCGACTTCTTCGCGATGTGGCACTTCGACGAAGATCCGCGTTTCGCGCCGATCAAAGGTCGCGGTGCCGTGCAAGCGAGCGTGCACTTCGATTTCGGCGGGAAGTCCGACAAGTGCGGCGGTGGCTTCCTTCAAGTGCGGGGCGAGGGCCGATTCGGGGAGATGGAACTCTTCGAAGAGCACTACGACAAGGGGAGCGCCAGCTTCGACTTCCGTTGGCTGGACCGCGACGCGAGCTACCTTGGGTTCGAGCTCGACCTGCCTAGCTTCAGTTTGAGCAAGGGTGGCGGAGTGTTTCTCGGTGCTTTGTCCATGCAGCGCGGAGGGATCTTGCGCGGCCATGGGGTGGGAACGCGTGTTCCGCTGCCGGCGTTTCAGTCCATGGGTTCGCTTGCGGACTACGTCTCCGGCTACGCCAGCGCGACGGCGGAGGTCTACGGAACCGTGGACCAGCTGAGCTTCGACGCCAGCGTGGTGCTCAGCGGCATGCACGTGGGGACGTCAAAGTTGCCAGCATCTACCCTCGACGTAGCGCTGCGCCCGGTTGAGAAGAAAAAGCCGGTGGTCGTCGGTCGTACGCGCTGTGGCGCGCCAATCACCGCGCCATTCAACCGAGCGCGCTGGGAACAAGACGAGGCGGATGGCATTTTCCACGTGGATGGAGAGCTGTTCGGGGGTCAAGTCAAGTTGAGCGACTTGCAGGTGACCCGTCAAAGGTCGAAGACCGCGAAGGGTAGCGTTACCCTGCAGGATCTCGACGTGGGTGCTTTCGCGGAGATCTCGCCGACGCTGGCGCTCGCGAACGCGCCGAAGGGACGCCTGAGCGCAACCATTGACATAGCCGAGCTGCCCTTGGATCGACCGCGCGATGCTCGCGCTACCGTGCAGCTTAAGGGCCTGGACATGAGCCGCGGTGGTGCCCAGGTCGAGTTGGTGGACGCGAAGCCCATCGTGATCAAGGACCAGAGCGTCAGCGCTGGACACCTCGCGCTTGGCCTCCGGAGCCTGGGCACTGCCCAAGCTGTGTTCGATTTGTCGGGCGGCGTGACTCAGCTTGGCAGCGACCCCAAAGTCGATTTTCGTATGGAATTGCGCCCGCTCGATCTCTCGACGCTTGCCCGCGCGCTGCCGAGCGTCGATCGCGCGAAGGGCCAAGTGCAGGGCAACCTGTCGATCAAAGGACCGCTCAAGCAGCTCAGCTACTCGGGTGGTTTCCAGCTCACTGGCGGCGAGTTGGCCCTGGCTGGTGTTGGCAATACGTTGTCGGATGTCGAATTCGAGATCAGCGTGGATTCAGACCAAATCGCGGTGCGGCGCGGCAGTGCGAAGGTCGGCAGTGGCACCGTGAAGATCACCGGTGATGCGCGTCTTAGCGGGACCGAGCTTGGAAAGGCGCGCTTTGTGATCACTGCCGATGACATCAGCTTGCCGCTGACTTCCGGCGTCGAAACAACTGCCGATGCGCTCCTAATCGCCAGTTGGGATCCTCAGGCCCAAGGGCCTGGAGGCGAGGCGGCGCTGCCGCGCGTGACCGGCGACGTGACGATTCAGTCATTCCGCTATACGCGACCGGTGACCATGGCCGTGGACATCTCCACGCTGGCATCGAGAGGAAAGCGTACTGAGTTCGACGCCTATGATCCGGTAGATGATCGAGTCGAGTTCGACATCACCGTCAAGGCGAGCCGCGCCCTCACATTGAGCAACAACCTGATCGACGCGGAGCTCGTAGTTGGCCGACAAGGGCTCTTGCTCTCGGGTACGAACCAGCGCTTTGGGATGCGCGGATCGCTCAAGCTGAAGCCGGGAGGGCGCATTCGACTGCGGCAGAGCGAGTTCGAAATTCAGCAAGGATCCGTGCGTTTTGATGACCTTACGCGGATCGCTCCCCGTGTCGATGTCACTGCTAGCACTGAGTATCGTCGGTACTCCGACGCAGCTGCAGCGACCAGCGGCAGCGCTGAAGGCAGCGCTGGTGGGAGCAGCGCGGCGAGTGCCACGGGCGGAAGATGGAACATCACGCTCCACGCCTATGGCGACACCGAGCAGCTCAAGATCGATCTCACGAGCAATCCTGCGCTCTCCCAGGACGACATCGTACTCTTGCTGACCATCGGCCTAACGCGAGCCGAACTCGACCAAGCACAGTCGGCTAGTGTCGGTGAAAGTGTTGCGTTGGAAGCGCTGGGCACACTCACTGGCGCGGACCAAGCGGTAACCAAAGCCGTGCCAGTTATCGACGAGTTCAACTTCGGTAGCAGCTACTCATCCCGTACAGGCCGTACTGAGCCAACGGTTACCATCGGAAAAAGACTTGCTGATCGCATCCGAGCGAACGTTACCAGCGGCATATCGGACTCACGTGAGGTACGCTCTAACCTAGAGTGGCGGCTCAATCGCAGAGTGAGCGTGGAGGGCTCGTACGACAACGTGAACGACCTGGGGAGCTCAAGTCTGGGCAATCTGGGTGCAGACCTGCGGTGGCGTCTCGAGTTCCAGTAAACGAAACCGACGAAGAGGAGGCTCCCGACTCTTCGGTTACGGAAGTGCCAGAGGACCGTGCGCCTCGACGGCTTACCCGTGCGGAAAAGAAGGAGCGTACACGTAGTCAGTTGATCCAGGCAGCGGCTGAGCTCGCGCGCACTGGTGGGGTGGCTGCCGTTACAACAACTGCAGTCACTGCACGGGTTGGCGTGACGCAACCGGCCTTCTACGTCCACTTCAAGAATGTGGATGAGATATTGGCCGTCGCCGCAGAAGAAATTTCTAACCGCATCACCCAAATTCTGCGCGAAGTTCGCGCGGCGGGTCGTGAACGCGGTCCCATCGAGAACAGCGAGAACACGGTGCGCCAGAGCCTGGAGGCGCTGATCTCTGAGCCTGCGATGATCGATATCTTCCTGCGCTACCGTAGGGATACGACCTCAGCGCTGGGCAACGCGATCATGGCGTGTGAAGCGCGTGCGCGGCGTGAGCTGGCTGAGGACTTGGCTCAAGGCGCTGCCAAGGTCGGCTTCGATATGACGAAGTTGCCACCGCTCACACTCGTCGCCGACACCTTCGTCTCGCTCTTCATTGGTGCTCTGGAGAGCATTCGTGACGAGCGCGCCGAGCTCGAGGACGCGGTGAAGATGCTGCAGTCGGTGATTCGCGGGACCGTTGGGTACTCGCTGATGCGTCAGAGCCAGGCCGGCTAGTCCAGCCGGGGCCCCACGTCGTGTGCGGGGCTCCTGCTGGAGGTCCCTTCCCCGCGCGCGTGATCTCTACCCCGAGGGTGCTGGAGCGTTCCATCCAGCGCCTGCTTCGCGTCTCCGCTCCCGAGCGGCCAGCCGGTCTGTTACCATCCGCTGATGGCTTCGCGGATTGGGGGACTGGGGTTAGTGATCGCCGGCCTGGGGTTGGCTGGATGTGGGGGCGACGAGTCGAGTGCAGGTGGTGCGCAGCCTCCGGCTTGGGAACCCGGATCCAGCAATGTCTTGTACGGGCCGCTCGGAGAGAGCGACACCGAGCTCTTTCCCTCGAACCGCTACTCCCACCCTGATGCCGCCAGCGCCACGGGTCTTCGGGTGGAGATCAGCCCGCGAACCGTCGTGAGCTCGAGCCAGTTGTACGGTTTCCAGACCAGCGTCGACGAGCTGAACGAGCTCGACGGTTTCAGCCCGGTGGGCGGTGTGATCGCGAAGTTCGACGGACCCATCGACTACGCCGGCTACCAGGCGGAAGTCGAAGGCGAGAAGATCCACGGCGAGATCTCCGACGCTGCGAGGTTCAGCTCGGGTGGGTCCCCTTTGTACCTGGTGGACCTCACCCCCGAATCCCCTGACTACGGCAAGCCGCTTGGCCTCGTCCCTTACTACTTTGCCCAGCCCGGGGACGACTATTGGCAGTTCGACGACTACACGTTGATCGCCCACCCTGCGGTGCCACTAAATCCCCGCGGAACCTATCTCTTCCTGGTGACCGATGAGCAAAAGGCGGCGGACGGCACGCCGATTGGGCGCTCGGAGTTCATGCACGAGACGCTCACCGGACAGGTGAGTGGTGACTACGAGGCGCAGCTAAGCGACGCGTTGGATACCGCGCTGCCGCTCTTGGAGCTCTCCCGTGAAGAAATCAGCGCGGCGACACTGTTCACCGTGGGCGACGTGCAGCGCGGAATGATCGACTTGGCGCAGGCGCGGCGCCAGGCACCGCTGCCCGAAGCGCAGGACAGCTGGAGTGTGAACGACGAAGACACAAACCGAGTGCGCTTCGTGAACCACTACCCCTCGCCTGAGTACCGCAAGCCAAAGCCCGACGGAAAATGGGAGTTTGATGCGCAGGGCGTCGCGAAGAAGCAGAAGGACGAGTCGCTGGAAGTCTTCTTGAGCTTCTCCAACAAGGCGGTGAGTGGGCCGCGACCGGTGGTGATCTACGGGCATGGACTCGGAGGCGACAAGGACGGCGTGTGGGGGACGTCGGAACGTCTCGACCCGGTATCGGAGAGGGGCGTCGCGGTGTTCGGTATTGACTCGCCTGAGCATGGTTCGCGACACGAGGGTGAGACGACTCTGATCAGCAGCGTGTATGGCTTCTTCGGGATTGACGAAGCGACCAATGAGTTCGACATCGCGCGAGCGCGGGACAACTTCCGCCAGATGGCGGCCGATCAGCTTGAGCTGGTGCGCTTCATTCAGAGCCTGTCGGAGCTAGACGTGCTGCCCGTGGGCGCTCCTGATGGTGTGCCGGACCTCGACACATCGAACATCCTCTACATTGGCCATAGCTTCGGGTCGGTGCAAGGAGCGACCATCGCTAGCATTGCACCAGAAATCCGCGCGGTAACTTGGAACGTCGGTGGGGCGGGACTCATGATGTTGCTGCGCGACTCGAAGACCTTCAACATCGTGGTCAAGGGCATCGCCGGGGACGGCATTCCGTTCGGATCCGTGGCGAGCTTCATGGCGATGACTCAGAGCATCGTCGACCCCGGTGACCCGCTGAACTTCGCCCACTACGTGACCCAGGAGGCGCTACCTGGCGTCGTGGGTTGGGCGCCGCGCGACGTGCTCCTGCAAGAGGTGAACGACGACGGCATCGTTCCAAACTCCACCAGCGATGCGTTGGCACGCGCCGCGGGTCTGGAACTGTTGCACGAAGTGCGCCCCGTGCCTGGTATCCGTGCGGTAAATGCACCGGTTAGTGGCAACCTCGCCGGTGGCGCCACGGGGATCATGACGCAGTTCGATCGCGTCGAAGGGGATACCAAGGTCGCCGAGCACGGTGGGCTGATTTTCACGCCAGAGGCGCAAGATCAGTACGTGCGCTTCTTTCAGAGTGTGCTCGCGGGGAAGAGCGAAGTGACTTCTCCCTACTGAGCGTTGCGCGCGCCCATGGTAGCCTCGGGTGGATGAGCCCAAAGCGCAAGTTCTGGGGTTGGGGGATCGAGGGTGAGGGACCGCCACCTGAGCGACTCGCGATGGTTGAAGCGGGGCTCAGCCATTGGCTCAACATGGGCAAGCTGGAGATCACCGAACCACCTCAGCTGTCGGATATCGATCTGCCTGCGCCGCGCTTTCAGCTGCCAGCGACCCTGAAGGAGCTTGGGCACAGCGACGACTACGAACGCTTGAGCCACTGCTACGGCAAGTCGTATCGGGACATCGCGCGGGCTTTCGCACGGAAGTTTGAGCACCCACCGGATGTGGTCGCGTACCCGAAGGACGAGGCCGACGTGGTGCGGCTCCTGGACTTCTGCACTCAGGAACGCGTTGCTGTGATTCCGTACGGAGGTGGGTCCTCCGTCTGCGGTGGTGTGGAGGCGAAGTTCGAAGGTGACTACCGGGGCGCCCTGAGTCTGGATCTGACCAAGCTCGACCAAGTGCTCAAAGTCGACCGCGACTCGCGCGCGGCGCAGATTCAAGGCGGCGTGCTGGGGCCGGCGCTCGAGGCGCAGCTCAAGCCCCACGGGCTCACCTTGCGTCACTACCCTCAGAGCTTCGAGTTCTCGTCACTGGGCGGCTGGATCGCCACCCGCGCGGGGGGCCACTTTGCGACCCAATTCACGCACATCGATGACTTCGTCGAGAGCCTGAGAGTGGTCACTCCTCGAGGTACTCTCGAGACACGACGCTTGCCGGGTTCCGGCGCGGGCCCGAGCCCCGATCGTCTGTTCATCGGCTCTGAGGGCGCGCTGGGAGTCATCACGAGCGCTTGGATGCGCGTCCAAGATCGTCCGCGTTTCCGCGCGAATGCGGCTGTTCGTTTCGCTGACTTCGCGAGCGGTGCGCGGGCCCTCAAGGCGCTGGTTCAGTCAGGCCTGTACCCGGCGAACTGCCGACTGCTAGATCCGATGGAAGCGCTGATGAATCAGGCCGACGGCAGCGGAGAGGCGCTGCTCTTGGTTGCGTTCGAGTCGGCAGATCATAGCCTCGAAGCCTGGATACGCCGCGCGGTCGAGCTGGTGCGTGACCACGGCGGCCGCATCGACGACGACAAGGTTCGACTGAGCGAGACCAAGCCAGAGGACGACGCTAAGCGGGAAGGCGCCCAGGCGGCGTGGCGTGACGCGTTTCTACGTGCGCCTTATCTCCGTGATGCGCTGATCGCGCGTGGAGTCTTCACCGAGACCTTTGAGACGGCGGTGACGTGGGACCGCTTTGATGAGCTGTATCACGCGGTCAGTGACGCTGCGCGGAAAGCAACCGCCGAGACTGGTGGCGAAGGAGTGTGCACCTGCCGCGTCACGCACGCGTACCCAGACGGCGCGGCGCCCTACTTCACGGTCGTTGCACCAGCTCGGCGCGGCTCTGAGCTCCAGCAGTGGGACGTCGTCAAGGCAGCCATGACCGACGCGATGCTGGAGCACGGCGGCACCGTGACTCATCACCACGCGGTCGGGCGAGACTTCATGCCCTGGTACCTCAAACAGCAGCCGCCGCTGTTTGGCGACGCCCTGAGTGCCGCCAAGCGTAGCCTGGACCCCGCTCTCGTGATGAACCCCAGCGTCCTGGTGCCTACCCAAGCATAGCCGGGCTACAAGTCGTCGGGGTCGAGCGCTGCGAGCTCCCCAAACGCTAGAGGTCGCATCGGTGGTCGAGGCGTGATGCCGTGGCCGGGGTCCCCGCCTCTTGCCGCGAGGATGCGCGCGCAGGGCACCAAGCACCACTTGCCTTGGCACCAGCCAGTGCCAAAGCCGGTGTAGCGCTTGAGGGACTCAATGTCGTCGTGCCCGAGTTCGATGGCGTGCTCGAGCTCGGCGACGGTTACGTCTTCACAGCGACAGACCAGGCTCTTCACGAGGAGAAGCTTGGGGCCCGCGAGCGGGGAATTCAAGGGCGCCCGCCTCGCGGCGGTAACTACTCGGCGGGCTCTGGCGCCGGCAACTCGAGGTCTTCCTTCACGTGGGTCGCCTCGCGCTCCTCACGTGAATTCAGCAGGCGCTCGTCGCGCAGCCTGAGGATCCCGAGCTTGGCGAAGACGCGGATGGCCCACCAGGTGGGGTCGATTTCGAACCAGCGCACCGCGAAGTTCGGCCGCATGCCGTACTTGTGGTGATTGTTCTGGAACAGCTCACCCAGGGTGACGAAGTCGAAGATCAGCGTGTTGCGCGAGGCGTCCTTGCTGTCGAAGTTGCGGTAGCCCGCCCAGTGCCCGAACCAGTTGACGATGGCGCCGTGCACAGGGCCCATCAGGTAGTGGATGGGCAACAGCAAGAAGTGCCACCACTGGGTCGCAAACGCGAAGTAGAAGGCGGTGTACGCGGTGCCCCAGCAGAGGCTCGTCAGCCAGCGGCCAGCGATGCGGTCGATCAACGGCCAATCGGGATAGCCGCCGTCGAAGCGCTCTTCCACGGGGAAAGTCCCCAAGTTGATTGAGCGGTAGATGTCCCGGGTGTGGTTCATCATCGACACCGGGTTGTTGAAGATCACCGGCGAGTGCGGGTCCTTCTCGGTGTCGGAGTACGCATGGTGCATGCGATGCAGAATCGCGTATCCGCGCGGATTCAGATAGGAGCTACCTTGGAAGACGAAGGTGCAAAAGTGGAAAAACCGCTCCCAGCCCTTGGACAGGGTGAACATGCGGTGCGCGCCGTAGCGGTGGAGGAAGAACGTCTGAAAGAAGACGCTCAGCATCCAGTGCCCGACGAAGAAGAGGACGATGGCGACGGGGAGTTCCATTCTAATTTCCACTACCTAGGGGACCGACACCCCTGCGCCGTCAGCCGCGAGTCACGTTTTCGTCATGCCGCAGGAGGGACGGACATGCGTTCAGCGCGCGACAGTCCGGACCTCGCGGTGGGTGGTAGAAGGTGGGTGTAAAGCCTCGAGATCAAGCTGCTTTCCGGGTGCTGGCCGAACCGATGTTTGGTAAAAAATAAGGTAGGACGGTTAGCCGGCCACTCCCCCAGCGATTCGCGCCCGAGAGGCGCGAACAAGTAACAGTTCCTTGGTTCGTGCCCTGAACCGCGCCGACATTGATTTTGCGCGCCACGGGTGCGCATGGCGCTTCATGTGCCGCCTCCCTAACTTCGATTGGAGCAAGACTCATGACCACTCGTACTCTGGCGATTCTGTTTGCCGCTGGCCTGCTCGGCGCGTGTGGCGGAAGCTCTGGTTCGGATCTGTTTGGCGATAGCGGCGCGGGTGGGGGCAACAGTGGCGGCACCGGCGCGACCTCTTCGGGCGGGTCCTCGAGCGGTGGCAGCTCCACGACAGGTGGCTCTTCTGGAGATGCAGGCGCTGGCAACACCGGCAACTCTGGCGGTGACGGTGGCGTGGGCGGCACGGGCCCCATCGCCGGCTCAGGCGGAGTTGGCGCTTCCGGAGGTGCGCCGACAGGCGGCACCGGGGGCGCGACGGGCGGCGTTGGAAACAGCGGCGGCGAAGCGGGCAGCCCAACAGGCGGCTCCAGTGGAAGTAGCACCACCGGCGGAACCGCCGGCAGCAGCACCACCGGCGGCACCGGCGGCATGGCGGGGAGCGGCGGCACGGCTGGCATGTCAGGCAGCGGTGGCACCGGCGGTGGCACCGTCATGGGCGACCCCGGTGTGGTCACTTGCAACGGCAGCGCTTGCCGTGTGGATCAGGGCAACAAGTGCTGCGTGCCCTGGTACGGATCGAACCCGACGGGCAGTTGCATCGACGAGGACGCTGACTGCGACGGCAACTTCGCATCCGACAACAAGAACGACATCACGTGTAACGGCCCCGAGGACTGCGACGCCGGCGAACACTGCTGCGGTGAGACGACTCAGATCGGCTTCCCCGGCAACCAGCGCACCGTCTACGATCGCTTGAGCTGCAAGAGTTCTTGCGGCAACGGCGAAGTCGTCGTGTGCGGCGACTTCCCGGGGGAATGTGGACCCAATCAGGTTTGCGCTCAGAGCAGCCTGCTCGAGAGCGGCTACAAGGTCTGCCGTAACCCCTGACCACTAGCAGGATGCTGAAAAACTCCGCTTTTCAGCATCCGGCGTGCTTATCCGCGCGGATCTTCGGACCACGCTCTCGCAAAACCCCATAGAAGTGAGGGTTTTGCGAGAGCGAGATCTGGTCGAATTGTGCGCGGGCACGGTTGTTGTTGATTGGCAGGGTGTTTTTCAACACCCTGCTAGAAGCCGAAGCCCAAGCTGACGCCCGCAAACGGCAAGAGCTCGGGCTTCGGCGTGACTAGCTCATCTGCATGGGGCAGGTAGGCGGCACCAAGCTCAGCCGCGCCGACCAGCTCCACGCCGTGCTCGAGCGGGTAGAGTAGCCGCAGCTGGAGCACGCCCTCCGCACCAGCGGTTTCCGCGCGGCTAGAACCTGTGTCGCTGAAGCGGAAGCCCGGTTCGTCACTGGCAACTTGAAGCTCCGTCATGCCTACGCCGATGGCCGGTTCCAGCGTCACGCCTCTCGGGTCGTCAGCGGGCTGCCACTGCAGGACGTTCCACTTCACGCGGAGATGCATCAGATCGCTCCCCGACTCGTGGAGGAGCCCTGCGCCAGTGCCGCAGGCTTCGAGGGACAAGAACCTGAAAGGCGTCGTTTCCGCGCAGATATCTGGGTGGCCGGACTCTGCGGTTGCGCTCGACGAGCCCAAGCGCAGGTTCAGGTAGTTTCGGGCGGGGGCTTGTGCTGGGGGAGGGCTCGCTCCGGAGTCGACTTGGGCAGCCGCCTGGCTGGAGCACACGGCCACCGCGGCGCCGATCAGGGCCGAAATACCCCCAACTTGCTGCGTCCTTACGCCGCGCCACTGAGCCATCGCCGCTCTTTTAGCGCGGTGAGCCCGGGGCACCTAACCCCCAAACCAAACCTCGCTCCGCTTTGGCGCTTCTCGTGCTACACCCTGCGACGGAATGAAGCCCGCACAGCTCGCACAGCTCGTGTTCATCCTGATCGCGGCGCTCGGTGTGTACTCGTTTGGAGCCACCGCGCGGGACGGCGAACAGCGCAAGCTCTGCACGCCCATGTGTGCGCTGGGGCCCGACTACTCGGCTCGCAATCGCTCGGCGCCGGATTTCGAACTACCGCTGGTCAGCGGCGGCAAGGGTCGACTCTCGGACTACCGGGGCAAGGTCGTGATCCTCAACTTCTGGAGCAAGACCTGCCGGCCTTGCCTCGAGGAACTGCCGAGCCTCGCCGAGCTAGCGAACATCCTGCGTAGCCGTGGCAAGAACGTAGTGCTCTTGACCCTGTCCACTGACGAGAGCGTGGACGACGCCAAGGCGACCCTGGAGTCGGTGCTGCCTGACGGCGTGCCGTTCCCCGTGTTCGTCGACTCCGGCGCCGATATGGTGCTCGACAAGTACGGCACCAAGCTCTACCCGGAGACCTGGTTCATCGACCCGAAGGGTGTGATTCGGGCGCGCGTCGACGGCGCGCGTGACTGGAGCCAGCCCATCGCCGTGGAGTTTGCGGAGAGCTTGGTTCATCCCCAGGCGTGCACCCTCGAGTTCGAGAACGGGAAGCCCCGCGGCGCTCAAGCGGCGATCTGCAACGACCTCGGGCTGCTCACTCAGTAGTTTCTCAGCGAGCTTCCGGCTCCGCGAGGAAATCAAAGAGCAATTCCAACGTTCGCTCCGGCGCGTCCACATGGGAGAAGTGGCTCGCGTCCTTCAGCACCTCGTAGCGAGCGTCCGGCAGCAGACGCTTGAGCGCGGCACCGTTCTTCGGGCTGACCATGGGATCGCGATCTGCATAGAGCAGCATCAGCGGGATCGGGAACGCCTGATTGCGATCCTTGCGCAGCTGGAGGCGCGCGAGCAGCTCCTTGAATCCCTGGGGATCCACCGTGCGTGCCAAGTACTGAATGAAGGCCTTCACTCCGCCTTCCGTGGCCAGCGGGGCGCCATACTCGCGTGCCTCTTCCAGGCTCTTTAGGCTCTCGTCGTAGTAGTGAACGTTCTTGTGCGCCCAGCGCTGAGGGTCATGGCGAATCACCCTAGCGAGTACGCGCTGGCTACCAGGGATGCTGAGCGCTCGCTTCAAAGCGTAGAGCCGCGGCTCCGGTCGCGCTGGGGAGTGCACGTTGACCAGGCGGGAGAACAACTTTGGGTCCGCCAGCACGGCGCGCATGCACAGGTAGCCACCGAGTGAGTTGCCCACCGCCGCGCAGCCCTCGATCTCGAGCGCCTGAACCAGCTCGCGGATCCAGTCGCTGAGCGACTCTGGGGAGTAGAGATCGGGATCCTTCGGGTTGAGCACCATATCGGTGCGGCCCGCGCCTGGCAGATCGGGGGCATACACCGTGAAGCGCTCTGCCAGCGCGGACACCACGTAGCGCCACGAGTAGGAGCTGGTCATCAGTCCATGAATCAGCAAGAGCGGTGGGCCGCTGCCGAGCTTCTTCAGGTAGACGTGGTGGCTCCCGAAGCGCCGGGATTCGAGCTCGAGGCGCTGGGACGGCAACTCGAAGTAGTCGTGGGGGCGACGGGGCCGCTCCGGGAGCTCGTCGTACCGACCTTGTTTGAACGGCTGGACCATGGGCGCCCGACGAGCCTCCGGGATCTCCCTGCAAAAGACTAGGCCCTTCCGGGGTGCACGCGGGGCAGCGCGTGATAGCTTGGCGCCGATCGTGAAGCCGCATAGCTCAACACCAGCCAAGAACGCCGGCGCCCGCTTGCGGCGTCTGGAAAAGCGCCTGCTCGGGCAGCTCGCGCAGACGAGCGAAGCGTTCAAGCTGCTCGAGCCGAACGATCGGGTGATGGTCGCGGTGAGCGGCGGCAAGGACTCGATGAGTCTGCTCAGCTTGCTCGGCCAGATCCGCGCGCGTGCGCCGTTTCCGCTGGAGCTGATCGCGGTGAACCTCGATCAAGGTCACCCCGGCTTCCCTGCCGAGGTGCTCCCGAACTACTTCGAGGCCCAGGGCTTCGACTACAAGATTATCCGCGAGGATACGTACTCCATCGTCAAGTCCAAGATCCCGGAAGGGCGCACCTACTGCTCGCTGTGCTCCCGGCTGCGTCGCGGCATTCTCTACAATGTCGCTCAAGAGCTTGGCTGCACGAAGATCGCTCTAGGCCACCATCGCGAAGACACCATCGAGACGCTGCTCTTGAATCTGCTCTACAGCGGGCAGATCAAGGCGATGCCCCCGCGTCTGCAGTCCGATGACGGGCGCAACGTGGTGATTCGTCCGCTGCTCGAGTGCGCCGAAGCGGACATCGCTGAATACGCCGCCTTGATGCAGTTCCCCATCGTGCCGTGTGATTTGTGCGGGTCTCAGGACAACCTCAAGCGCCAACGCATCAAGCGTCTGATCGATGAGCTTGCGGCAGAGAACCCCAACGTGCGCGGAAACCTGCTGGCCGCACTGGGCAACGTGCGAGTCACTCACCTGCTCGACCGCGCCTTGAGCGGCGATACGGCGCCCGCAGGGCGGGACGCCTGGCTGGATGCTTCCGATGATGGACAAGCATCAGAGCTTGGGTTGGGGGAGAGGAGCGCCTTCGACGCGCCCGCAGGCTCTCCGGATCAACCGTTGATCCCCCTCAGCGCTTTAAGGCGCTGAGCCGCGTCGTTCACGCGCAGCGCTGTTCGCGGTCTTGCCCACTCTGGGCGGTGGTCCACTGGCAGAGGATGGTGGTCGTCGAGCCCTCGCGGTTCACGAACACGTCCTCCATCAAGGTCCACGCCTGGCTGCAGTTGCGTCGTAGCACCGCTTGCACCGCCGCTGCCCAGGCCTCGGCGCCGTACTCACTCTGGTTCAGGCCTCGGGCCGTGAGATGCAGTCGACCGGCAACCCGGCGGAGCGGCTCGAAGCGGACTTCGTAGTCATGGGTTAACTCGCTGATCAGATCGAGGATGCGGATCAACACGCGCTTTGGGTCTGGCTCCGAGCTTGGATCGACCAGGAAGTCAGCAGCGTAGGCGCCCATCTCACGCGCGCCGCTGATGCCTTCGATGGCACCGAATGCGGCCACCAGCTCAGTGCACAGCTTGGCGTCGACCCACTCCGGAACGTCAGCCTCGAGCAACGCCGCTCGCGCGCGCGGCGAGAGTCGCCTTTGGAACGCCTCCAGGCGCTGAGCGGTGTGATGCATCAGCTCGGTCTGGTCATCCCAGTCGTTTGTAGTTTGGCGGCACTGTGGCGCCAATCCCCGGTCTTGTAGGAAGGCCCGAAAGGCCCACAAGACTCTCCCCCTTAGCATTGCCATAGTGACTTCCATAGAGCACAGGCTGTGCCATGAGCCCCGCGACGAGTTTCCGCACGTTTACGGATTTGGCCCTTTCAGCCCTGAAATATCCCTCTCAAGTTCGGGCTGTCGCGGCGTCGTCTCGAACCTCGGGCTGCTGTTGACTGTAGCCTGCAGCATCGCCACACCTCAGGTGGCCTGACCAATTTGGAGTGTTCACAGTGACTGAATAACCATACGGATAAGCGAGTCATGGGGCGCGTAGCGTGCTGCGCGGTGCCGGCGTTTCCCTTGACCCTTCCCCACGCTGCAACCGGGTAACCGTGTGTTTCAGTCAGAGCACAAAACGCAGCAGGCCCCGCGCTTTCGTGCGGGGCCCAGGCTTGGTTCAGTTTGCTACTCGTATCAAGCGGCGAAGATGCGCTGGCTGTCAGGCGCTGCAGCGGTGGCGCGCTTCCAGTCACACAGGACGCTCAGGGTAGAGCCCCCTCGGTCCTCGAAGAGGTCTTCCGTCAGCGTCCACGCGCGCTGGCAGTTGCGTTGCAGCACGCGTTCGATCGCTGCTCCCCACGCTTCCGCGGCGAGCTCACTTTGCCGCGCGGCAACGGAACGGATGTAGATGCGGCCAGCGACTCGACGCAGCGGCTCGAAATGCACCTGAAAGCCCGAAGTGAGCTCCGATACGAGCTTCGCGCAGCGCTCGAGAGCCTGCTCCATATCGGGTTCTTGGCGGGTATCCACCAGCAAGTCCGCAATGTAGGCGCCGAGATCGCGCACGAGGCGCATGCCCCCAACGTCGAACACCGCGGCGATCGCCTCGTTGAAGCTCTCGACGTCGACCCATGAGGGCAAATCATCGCTAGCCAACAGAGTGCGGTTTCTATCCGACAGCCTTGTGAGCACTGACTCGAGGTACCCGCGCTCCATCAAGAACGCGCGGTACGCCCACAGCACCCTCCCCCTCAACCTTGCCATACCCTGCGTAGAGCACGACGTATGCCAGCAACCGCTCAACTGGTTTACGCGTACTTACGCCCGATCAGGCTTTGCACGAGTGAAACAGCGCTGCTCACATGAAAGATGCCGCAACTCTCCGTGCGCTCGCTTCAAGTTGCGGTATGGGGGACGCATGCGCCGCAGAAACATGGCGGTTGTCGCGGCTTTAGTGGGGAGTGGGTTGTGCGTCTCTTGCCAGGGCAAGTCCGCACCTTGGCCTGAAGGTTCCCCAAGAACCGAGGATGAACAGCTCGCCCAGGACGTGTGGAAAAACCGCTGTGCGGAGTGCCATGGCCAGTTCGGCCATGGCGATGGACCGACAGCTCACACACTCAAAGTGAAGCCTCGCAACTTCACCGACCCTGAATGGCAGAAGGGCGAAAAGGACGACGAGCTGGAGGCTGTGATCCTCTTGGGCGGGTCCGCGATGGGCTACTCGTCGGAGATGCCGCCGAACCCTGACTTGAACAAGCACCCGAACGTCGCGCCGTTGTTGGTGAAGAAGATCCGCTCGTTGGATCGCTCTCGGCCGCGCTGAGTTCGCGCCTGTACAGCCCTAGCGAGCCTGCACACGGAGCTCGAGGCTGTCTGCGCTACGCTCGAAATGCGCTGTGAAAGCGCTGGCTTGGGGCTCGCGCGCCAAGTGCGCAGCGAGGGGCGTGACCACAAGCTCCTCGATCACGCGCTTGAGCGGCCGCGCGCCGTACTTCGGATCGTAGCCCAGGCTGCTCAGGAGTTGCTTGGCTTCGCTGGTCAGAGCTAGCCGCACCCCACGGTTCTTGATCCCAGTGCGACTTTCCACATGTGAAAGCTCGAGGTCGACGATGCGTGACAAGTCCGACTCATCCAGGTGACGGAAGCTCACCACCTGATCGATGCGGTTGAAGAACTCCGGTCTGAAGAAGTCCCGCGCTGCGCTCTGGAAATCGCCGGTCGCGTCCCTGCTCTGGTTGAAGCCGCCCACGCGTTGCACACCCGCCCCGAGGTTCGAGGTCATCAGCACCATGCAGCTGCGAAAGTCGACGAGGCGACCCAGTGCGTCGCTCAAGCGTCCCTCGCCAAGCACCGCCAGCAGCAAATCGAAGGTCTCTGAGTGCGCCTTCTCGATCTCGTCCAGTAGCACGAGGCTCAGCGGCTGGCGGCGCACCTGTTCCGCGAGGCTCCGCACGCCCCTGCCCACCTGGATCAAGCGACTGGCGGAGCCTGGGAAGCTGAACTCACCCATGTCGAAGCGCACCAGTCGATCGGCGTCGCCGAACATCAACTCGGCGAGGCGCTTGGATAGCTCCGTCTTACCCACACCCGTCGGGCCCACCAGGAGCAGGCTGCCCAAAGGGCGCTCGGGATCGTTCAACTTCGCCTTCAAGCGCGCCACGACGCGCGCTGCTGCTGCGCAAGCCTCGGGTTGGCCGATCACGGTCCTGTCGAGCTCGGCGGAGATCTCTTGCGTCGTGGCGGAGTAGGCGTCGCTGATCAACCGCACCGGCAGTCCCGAGTACTCGCTGAATAGCCGGCTCATCTGCTCTGGGCCCACTGCCGTCGTTTGCGCGCCCTCCTGCGCCAGAGGCTGTTTGGCGAGCCAGGCGATGAAGGCGAAGGCCTTGCCAGGAAACTCAGAATCCCTGCGGAAAGCGTCCAGGTGCTCGATCAGACGTCGCCTCGCCGCCGGCTCACTCGAAAGCCCAGTGCGACCAATGCCGACCTCCACCAGTGACATCAACTCGAGCCCGTCCGGGGGCTCCACGCGCAACACTTTGAGGCGATTGATCAGCGCAGGGGCCGTCAGCTTCGCGGCCGCGTACTCTTCTGGGGTCGCCTCGAAGATCAGCGGTAGCTGTCCGCGCAACGCGACGGGTGCGAGCATCTGAGCGATGCTGCTGCCATCGATGGACCGTTGGACGATCTCCGCGAGGGAGCCCAAGTACAGCCAGGCGTGCTCGTCCGTCAGTTCGGAGATGAGCTTGTACACGCGCTCTTGCCACATCCCCAGGTACATCATTCCCGCGAGGAGACGGTCCATGCTCGTCTCCAGCAGGCGAGGGGCCACGAGCTCTGCGCGCTTTCGCTGCAACGCGGCGAAGGCCAGGCGCTTGACGAGTGTGGTCTTCCCGCTGCCCGGTGCACCGATCACCACAACGGAGGGCAGCTTCTTCAGGCCCACGATCCGCGTCAGCTCTTGATCGAGGGGATGAGCGCCGAGGGGCTGCGTCAGGCGCCGCCTGGCCGCCTCTTCTACCCACTCCGTGCACACCTTGCTCGCGACGTTTTCCTCGTCTTCGCTGGCTTCTGAGCCGGCGCGTCGCGACCCGCGGAGGATCGTTGCTGGCTCCCAGTTGAGCACGTACTCCTCGTGCGCTGCCCTGAACTCGTAGGCCCACGCCGCCTTCTCACCGACTAGTGCTGTCGCGACCGCACGTCGGATGACGTCAGGGGCTAGCCCCAGCTCTTCCACCAGGAACCACCAGCGATACCTTGGCAATACCACGCGGAAAGCACCGGTCGATAGCTTGCTCCACGCGTAGCAAAGCTCGATTGGGATGCTTCGCTTGCCGACCACCGCTTGCTTGTCGACGAAGGTCGCTGGGTGCACCTCGACGCGGATGCGGTTGACCGCGAAGTCGTCCTCCCAGAGGTAGCGTTGCAGGTCGTCGCCCGCGGTGAGGCGTCCCAGCATCTGTTGCTCGACCTGGTCCAGCACCTCTTGGTTGGTGTGCCCGAACGCCGCTGGCGGCGGTTGGTCGAACAGCAGCTCCTGTTTGCGCATGACGAAGCCGACGCGCCCGCCGTCTTCGTGTCGCACCATGTAGACCCGCAAGGACTTGTCGCTCACGACGCCTCACCTTCCTGGGTGCTGGTGCCTACGCCGAGCCACAGGCAGCGCCGGATGGCGTCCTCGAGGCTGCGCGTGGAGATCTCTTCCACGTAACCCAAACGGTAGTCCTCCACGAGTAGCGGTCCTCGTTCAGGCTCGTCGCTGCCGAGGGGCGGGTCGTAGGTCAACCGGCGCACCATTGGCAAGAGCTTGAGGGGATTCTCCGGGATCGGGACCAAGCCTTCGTCCAGGGCGCGCTCGAAGCGTAGGATTTGTTCGAGGTGTGCTTCGATCAGTGCACCACAGGGCACATCGGTCTCGGAGCGCGTCACCACCACCCGGACCAGCTCCGAACCGAAGGCGGTGGTGGTCCAGGCATGTGTGCCCGTTTCCCCAAAGAAACGATCGTAGACGAGCGGCCCGACGATCTTCAGCACCAGGTGCTCGATCTTGCTCCCGGAGCTCTCCATCAGCTCCGCAAGGACCTGCGGTTTGTCTCCGTAGCGCACACGACCGTCGCTCAGGCGCGCACTGAACTCCGCGAGCTCCCCGAAGCCAGATCCAAACGCACGAGTCAACGCAAGCAGCAGACCGCCACCGCGACCCTGATGCTCCAAGCGTCGGCGTTCACGGCCGATCTGGGAGAGCTCGATGAGCACTCGGTGTCGTGATGAGTCTTCGAGTCTCGCGAGTGCTTCGCCAAGGAAGCGCACTCTAGCGTGGAGCTCGAAGAGCTCGTGCTGAGCACCACGCGCGCTGAAGCTGCTGCGAATATCGTGGTGTCCGCGGGGCACACGGATGCGCTGATCCCTACCGTGCGGCGTTCGTTGGCCTTGCGCTTGGTCTCCATCCGGGCGCTTGTCGGAGCGTCGACCCACCATGCGCTCGAGGCGGTCATGCAGCTCGACCAGCTCCGTGCGCAACGCGTCGGTGTGGAAGAGGGCGTCGCTGGCTTCCCCTTCGAAAGCCGCGCCTGCTGCTTGGGTCGTGAGCTGGGCGATCTTCTTCGCTAGCTGACTCAGGGCGCCGCCTGCGAGTAGCTCGTCCAGGAGCGCCAACGACTTCGGTAGCTCAGCGGCGAGCTCGCTGACGCTGGCGCTCAAGAGCCTAGCCATCGGCGGCTCCTGCCCCGGGTTCTCCGCTTCCTCCAGTTTTTCGCCGAGGAGCCGATAGCTCCCATCGGCGAAGTAGACGCGAAACACGCGCAGCTTGGCCCGCCCACCGGAAGCGAGGGCGTCGGTGAGCAGGCTGGTGACTTCCCGCTCCAAGAAGCGCTTCACTCCTCGCGCGCCGTCCCGGGCTTCGAACGCAGCGTCGACCACCTGGCGTAGAGCGCCCTTGTGGACGAAGACGAAGCAGTCGTTGTCGGTCAGGCCCCGACGCGCGAGCAACTTGGAGACCTCGGCCTCGACGATGCTCTCGGCGACCTCGCGCGTCAAAGGCGCAAAAGGCACCACCCGATCGATGCGGTTGAAGAGCTCCGGCGGGAAGAACTCGCGTACCGCCTTCGATATATCCCCGAGGATACGTTGGCTAGCATCGCCAAAGCCCACCGGCGCGCGTGAACTTGCCCCGAGGTTCGAGGTCATCAAGATGACCGAGCGGCTGAAGTCCGCGGTGGCTCCCGAGGCGTCCGTCAGCCGTCCCGCATCGAAGACCTGGAGCAGCAGGTACAGCGCCGAGCTGTGCGCCTTTTCGATTTCATCCAGTAGGACCACGCTGAACGGCTGCGCCTGCAGCGGCGCTGTGAGCATGCCCCGGGGTGAGTAGCGATCCCCAATCAAGCGCGCTGCTGCGTCAGGGCCGGAGAACTCACCCATGTCGAGGCGTACGAGGCGCGCGTCGTCTCGGTACAGGTACTGGGTGATCGCCTTGGCGAGCTCCGTCTTGCCGGTACCGGTTGGCCCGGTCAGGAGGTAGACACCGTAAGGTCGACTGCTGTCGGTCAAACCCGCGCGGATACGCAGAATGAGATCACTCGCCGCGCGGATGCCCTCCGGTTGTCCCATCACGCGTTGGCTGAGTCGTTCGGCGACTTGCTCTGCGTCTAGCGCGGCGGTTGCTTCGAACAGCGCTACCGGTAGGCCTGTGAGCCCGGACAAATGTTCCAGCACCTGTTCGTTGCCAACACGCTCGACCTGCTTTTGCTCTGGATCGCTCGCGCCGCGAATCACGCTGTCCAGCGGGTCCATCACCCTGCCCGGCAGCTCCGAGCCTCGGAGCAGCGCGGAGCCGAGCTCGACCAGGCTGCGTAGAGCGAACGGATCCACCCGCACCTTTTCGCTGTGCCCCAGGCTGCGACTCTCTTGGAAGGCGAGCATCAACGTCTTTCCGGGGTCACACGCCGGGAGGTTCAGCCGGGTGAATGCGTCGGCGAAGCTCGGCGCGTCGTACTCCAGCCGCTCGAGCTGGCTAGGGGTGCACTCCGACACGATGGTGAGTTGCTTGCGCGCGAGCGGACCTACGAAGAAGTCCGCCAGGCTGCGGTTCGATCCGCGATGGCGGCCAATCTGGCCAAACGCGTGGATGTCCTCCACGTAGAGCACCACCTTGTGGTCAGCGCAGTCCTGCAGCACTTGAACCGCGCGTTCCTCCCAATCTCCAATATGACTCATGCCCGCGATCAAGCGTTGCCCGGACATTTTCCACACGTGGAAAACGCGGTCTAGATTGCGATGCGTGGGATAGTCATCGGCTTCGAGTAGGTCATGCACAAGCTGGATGATTGCCCGAGTCTTGCCGACGCCTGAGTCTCCGACGACCAACACGCTGTGCTTTTTTGGGCCACAAACTAGATGTGCCAGGTCGTCCTGTAGAGGTCTGTGGGAGGTGGGGCCGGGGGTGAGGCCCGAATGTTGTGCAGTCAAATCCTCTGCGATGCGATGGAGCACGCGCATGCCGCGCTTCACCTTGGGCTTGCCAGAGCGTTCTTCATCGAACTCGAGGTCTGCCCACACGTTCGTGGTGCGCTTGAGCTTGGCGAAGGGGCTCTTCGGCTCCGCGTTGAACGCCACGTTGGACAGCCGATCTTTGCCGTTCGTGGCGAGCTTGCCGAGTTCGTGCTGCTTCACGTCGGCCCACGCCTTGCCGAAGTAGCGCGTCGCAAGCGCTTCCAGCGGCTCATCGTCACGCACGGGAAACCACTTGTGCGGCAGCCTGGGGTGATACGCGATGATGAGCTCTCGCTCTTCACCCACCCAGCGCGGTTCGAGGATCAACGGGAAGATGCCGCTCAAGCTCACCTTGCTGGTGTTGACCTTGAGGTTGAGCTCCAAGTGTACGCGCTGGAGCTTGGTGCCACGCTTGCTGTCGAAGCGCTCGAGCTCCAGCGGCTCGGTCCCTTGGATCACGCTCTTCAGCTGCTTGATCAGGTTCGCCTCAGCCTTGACCAGGTTTGCGCCGTTGCTCTCCACCATCAGGCCGCCAAGCCCTACGCAGGTGAGAAGAAGGCCGTGAGACTCGCGTTGCTGATAGACCGGTATCGAGAAGTGCATCAGCCCACCCCCGTGGTTGCGATCAGATCGTCGATCTCACCACCGCCCGAGAGCTGGTGGACGAGGATGCTGAAGGCCACTTCGTCGAACACCTGCCAGTAGTTCGAGCCGGCGTAGCTGAAGTCGGGCAGAGGGGGCAGCAAGCTGACGTATTCCTCGCTCAGCTGATGCGACCTCACCCGCACTTCTTTCATCAGCACCTCCGGTCGCGGCAATTCCGGGGGGCGCATCCGCGAGTGCTGCCAGGCGGTTTTCTCTGGGGAAACACGCGCTCCCATGCGCACCACCTGCAGACTACGGGTGCGATCTTGCACACTGTGGTTGCCAAAGCTCTGAAGCCCAGCTTCCAACGCGAGCAGCGCGCCGGCGAAGCGTCCCTTCACCGCAAGCAGTAGTGTCGCCGACTTGCGCGTGCCCCCCAGGAGCTCCTCCAGCCAGCTGACGGGCTGGGGATCGGACCAGAAGCTGCCCTCTGGCCAGCCAGGGGAGGGCGCCTTCATGCTGCTTGGGGGATGCACGGAGACCTGCCAACCTCGCTGGCGGCAGGTTTCGGGGAATCCGCGCCACCAGCGATCGAGCGCGCGACTGCTGTCCAGCTCGCGCAACATCAGCAAGATTTCGTCACGGCCCTCGAGGCGCGCGAGTAACGCGGGCACCACGCCTCGTTTGAGGTTTAGTTCCGCGCGGAGACCATCCTCCCGCAGGCTATTGGCCGCGTCGCGGTCTGGCGTGTCGGAGACCACGAGCGAGGAGAATGCCAGCTCTTCGAGTGCCTCGAGCTCCTCCAGGGGGCCGTGCACCGCCGCCCAAATCTGCTCCAGATCCCCTAGCTCTTTGCGCAGGCGCTCCTGCTGCGCGCCCATCAGCTTCTGGCGCCTCCCGCCTTGAACGCGGGTCATCTGGCTCAGCTCGGTGCGCAGGTACTCGATGCGCGACTTGAGGTCGTCGATGGGATCGAAGTCGAGCCAGCTGCGGCCACGCTCAGCTGCCTCACTGATCTGACTGAAAGCGGACAGCTCGCTCTTCGCTGCCTTGCGGCCGCCTCGGCGTACGAGCTCGAAGACTAGTGTCTCCGTTTGGCTCCGTTTGAAGACGTTGGGCTGCGCTTCTTCTATTGGTAGGCGCACGTGGACCTGGCTGCCCTTTGCTTCGGCTCCCATGAGGCTCAACAAGCCAGCGACTGGCGCCAACATTCGATCCTCTAGCTCTCGCCTCAGGGCGCGTGCGCCGTAGCTAGCAGAGTAGCCGCCCTCTGCCAGCAGTGACCGCGCACCAGGAGAGAGGCTCAGCTCTACGCCGCGCTCGAGGAACCCGCGGCGCCGCGAGGCGCTGTCCAGGAGCAGCTCCAGCACGGTCTCGATCTCTTGTTGGCTCAAGGCGCTGAAGGGCACCACGCGGTCGAGCCGGTTGATGAATTCTGGGCGGAAATGTTCTCGGATGGCCCTTTGGTAGCTCCCCTGTGCGTCGCTGTCTCCTCGCAACAGACCCAGCCCTTGCCGCGAGTGCGTCACACCCAGGTTGCTGGTCATGATGATCAAGCTGTTGTGGAAATACGTTGTGCGGCCGTTCGCATCACTCAGGCGCGCCTCCCCCAAAACCCCAAGCAAGAGGTCGAAGACTGCTGGTCCGGCTTTTTCGATTTCGTCGAAGAGCAGCACGCAGAATGGCTGACGTCGCACTTCTCTGGTGAGCAGCCCTTCTTGGCTTTCCGTACCGTGAATCAAGCGCTCCGCCGCGAGTGAGTCGCGGTACTCGCTCATGTCGAAGCGAAGCAAGCGATCCGGAGAGCCGAACAGGAAGCTCGCCAGGCTGCGCGCGAGCTCCGTTTTGCCCACGCCGGTGGGTCCGACGAAGAGTAGGTTCGCGAGCGGTCTGCCGCTTGGCTGAAGGTTCGCCTTGACCACGCTGATGGCCTCGGCAACAGCGCGCACTGCAGGCTTCTGTCCGATCAACTTGGAGCCGAGTCGCTGCTCTACGAACTCGACCTCTAGGGGCAGGTCCTCTCGCAGCAGCGTTTCGGGGATCCCCGTCTGGCGAGAGAGCCAACGCTGAACGTCGCTTGCGTCCAGTAGCTGGTCCTCCGAGGTCACCCGAGCATGGGAATCCAAGAGCTGCTCGTAGAAGCGGATCGCCTTGCCAGGTAACGCGCGATACGGCTGATAGCGCTCGACCAGCTGCACCAGCGTCTTCGCTACGTCTTCCCTTAGCCTGACTCGCTGCTCCGTAGAGTTTTGGATCCTTGAGGCAACAATCGCTGTCGTTTGCTCGACGCTCAGCGGCGTCACGCGCACGCGATGAAAGGCGTTGAAGAAGCTCACGCCGCGCGGCTCGAGCACGTCCAACGTCTCCGCCGTGATCCGGCCCACCACGCGCACCTTTGCGTTTTGCAGGGCGCGCAACATGGCGCTCGGGATGTCCACATGACCTTCACTGTGATCACCGAACAAATCCGCCAAGTCATCGAAGTAGAGGATCGCGTCCAGGCGCTCGGCGGCTTCCAGCACGCGCGCCAAGCGGGCCTGCCACTGTCCGCGGGAACTCATCCCGGCGATGAGCTGCGCCGCGCTAGTGGAATAGACGCGCACCTCGTGACCTGCTGCCGCACGAGCGGCATACCAATCGTCCAGCAGTGCCCCCCTTCCAGAAAGCTCGTCGCCGACCAAGAGCACGCTCGTCCGCTGAGATGCTTCAAGCAGCGCCGCGAGCTGTCGCTGTTCACGCTCCCGGAACGCGATGGGCTGGCGTAGCGCGACGCCGTCCATGGCTGCGTGGCGCAGAGCTTGGCGTGAGTCTGCCCACAGCTCCCCTACCGACGCCAGTACCTCGATTGCCTGTTTCCTCTGTTCGCGATCAGAGAGCAGCGCACGCCGTCGAGCAACCGAGCCACCTGGTGCGTTGGCGTTGCGTTCGATTTCCACGTGGATCGTCTCTAGGCTGCAGCCGAGCGCTGGGGGAAACAGCGAGAGCGCATCCATCGGGTTCGGATCAAGCGCTGCGATGACTCGCTCGATCTCCTTCTGGACGACCTCTCGCAGGTCCTCGCCGCGGGCCACGAATACCGTGTGGTGCGGCGAGACGATGTCGACCCAGATTCCGCGAGGATCTGGAATCGTCACTCCGTAGATATCGACCTGGCAGGGAATGCGCGACGCTCGCGGCAAGTCACTGCGCTCGAGGTCGATAGGGATGACCACCAGCTCACAACCCTCGGGCATCGCAAAGCTGCTGAGGGTGGCGGCGTCCTGCTCCATCAGGAAGCGTCCGAGGAAGAGCTCCTGCTCCTCCAGCACGCGCTCGCGGATGCCGATGCTCGCCAGTTGGGGCGCGCTCACTGGGTGTGCGATCACCCGGCCGTTTTGCAGCTCGCGGAGCACCAATAGGGTGCGCAGACGAGTGATCTCGGTTTGGCTCGATTCGTTCCCCACGCCTTATCTAATACGCGATTGAGCCTGGCGGCTGTATCTCGCAGTACGCTTGACTGCATGTTCCGGGTCAAGCGACTCGTGGGCGCAAGCCTGTTGCTCTGTCTGTACGTCTCGGGGTGCGGCCGAGAGCCCGCGACGGTGCAGAGGCGGGCGCCGATCCGTGTGGCTCCGGACGTGCCTCCAGCCGCGCCGAGCGTTCGAGCAGACGCGCCCGATCCGCTGAATGACCTGCGCCCTGGCTACCGGGAGAGAATCCAGCTGCGGGCAACGCTTGCCGTAGCGGGGCGACTGACCTTCGAGCGCGGCGGGGATGCGGTGGTGGAGGCTGAGCGTGCGATCGACGTCCCGTTCGAGTTGGTCGTGATCGAGCAAACGCCCCGTGAACTACGAGTGGCCCTGGAGGACTCCGGAGCGGTCGTGCTCGCCTACGTTCCTCGCAGCGATTTGGCGCAGCGACTAACGGCGGAGACGCGTTTGCTTCTCGATCCCTTGCCAAAGCCCGATCGGCAGGTCGGGATCTTTCTGCGACCGGGTGCTCCGATCGAAATCTTGGCGCGCACTCCGCGGCATTTCCGTGCACGTTTCCGTGACTCCGACCTGGACTGTCAGGGCTACTTGAAGAAGAGCGCTCTCGGCGACGTGTATCAACCGGTGCTGCCAACGCTCGGCGAAAGCGAGCTCGATGCCAACAGCCAACTCCTGCTCGAGCCCGACGGCGCACCGCTGCCGTGCGCCCTGAGTGCGGGCAAGCGCCTGGTGACTGAACTCCGCAGAGCGGGGGACCACACCCTGGTCGAGTACGCGTCGTCCCATTTGAAGTTGGTGGGTTGGGTGAGGACCGCCGAATTGCACAACGCCTCTAGTGAAGGCTTCGTCAAGCTTGCGAGCCAGGGAGGGTTCGGGAGCGGTGTATCGGACCTCCGCGTCGTTACGTTGCGTAGCGGGGCATTGCTTCGCGACGCAAAGGGGACCGTGATCGGTCGCAGCCTTCGCGACGCTCAGCTTCCACTCGTCTCGCGCCAAGCTCAATCCAGCGCGCTTCAGCTGAACCTTCAACCCTGGGGGAAGGTGAGCGTCTGGGTCGACACTCAAGACACTAGCGACGGTTCCCCAGCAGGCGCGAACTAGCAATACGTCGCGCCCGAGAGGCGCGAACCAACAACACAGCGCGCCCGGGAGGCGCGAACTAGCAGTACTTCCTCGCGGGAACGCCGGTTCCTACGCCTTGAGTTGTGCCTCGATGCGGGAGTCGAGCTCGTCGGAGCGTTCTAGTGCTTCGGCGACCTTCTCCAAGTACTCCCGCTCCTCGTCCACGACCTTGCCGTCGACGCACGCGGCTTCGATCAAGAGCCCAAAGGCCTCCTCTCGCACCGCTTCCGGGAGTGTCAGAATCGCGGCCGAGGCTTCGGTCGAGTCGATGATGGGGAAAATGACCTCACGTTCCTCGAGCGGAATCGAGAACTTCTCCAACATGCGGTTGATGAAAACGTCCTCGTTGTCATCCAAGTCGTCGTCTGAAACGACGATGCCGGCGATCAATTGACAGACTCGGCGGCGCTGCGATTCGTCCATGCATCCTCCCTTGGCGCCGAGCATAGCAAGGGTCGTCCAGGTGCGCCTGAGCTTCCGTTGGTTTCAACCTTACCCGGCGGATCTCCTCAGGTTGGTCTGCCATTCTGGCTGCAGCCACGTGCGGAGTAAGGCGGGGTGAGGCGGATTGGGGGCAAGGCATGACAGATGAGTCCGCCTCGGCGTTAGCGCTCGCTGGTACCAGACGTTGCCCCTTGGTTGTCTCGCGTAAGCGCGCGGAAACTCCTACTGCGCCGTACCCGGTACGTCCCGTGCAGAGTAGAAACGCCGAGCACTTCGAGCGGGCGCCTGCGCCGGCTTGGTCATCGACGCTGAGACCTGGAAGTCGAGCTTCCGTAGTTTGGCGAGGTAGGATCTTCGTTGGATGCGCACACCCTGGCGGATCGTTGCTTGGTGGGTCGCATTCACTATGTCAGTGGACACCTGCCGCAAAAAGTGTTCCCACGTCGAGATACAACTCGGGCCGGGAGGCGCGAACAAGTTACAACTCGGGCTGAGCGCATCATCCGGGGAGCGCTACCAGACTGCGAGTGGCCCCCAGACGCGAACGGGTGCATTCCTCGCGCATGCCGACGCGGCGGCGAGAGCGCACGAATCCAGCCATTTTCGCACTTGCCGCGGCCTTCTCTGGTTCCTATCTAGCGGCGTTCGATCGACTAGAGCGAACGTTCTTGAGCAGTGTTGTCGTGTGTTTCTACGTTCGGAAACTAGAGACCGAGCCGCCAGTTCGTCATCAAACGCGTCCGTTCGTTCGAAGTCCGCTTGGTCCGAAGCTCGGCGTGCAGGGTAAGAGCAAAGCGGCCTTGAACGATCGGGAATGCCGAACGAACCCGGCCCAGGAAAGTGCGAAGGAAGCGCAGAACAGCGCTGTTTGTCGCTGCGCCTTCAAAGGTCATGCACGTTGTTCAAGCTGTGAAGCCTGCGCGTTCACGATGACCGCAGCACGTCCACGATGACGGCGTGCACAAAGACGGACTGCACTGGTTTGGCCACGTTCACCACACGCGAGTCTATCGCTTGCGCAGCTGCAACACCGCGCCTGCAACACCGCGCTCATACGCTGACGCGACCTAGGCATC
Source organism: Polyangiaceae bacterium (assembly GCA_020633205.1). Lineage (NCBI taxonomy): Bacteria > Pseudomonadati > Myxococcota > Polyangiales > Polyangiaceae > Polyangiaceae bacterium. The sequence continues at coordinate 72,626 of JACKEB010000011.1, read as the reverse complement.
CGCCGACGGCTCTCGAGTTGTTTCCGCGTGTCAAGAAGGCTTTTCCGATTGCTTGGTGAGCAACTGCCGACTAGCGTTCCTCGTGGTGCCTCGTTCCCCCTCTGATCGACGCCGCACCAAGGAGCCTCGTCACGGCAACCTTGGTCGGCTGCTCCTCGTGGCGAGTCGAGACTTTCAACGTCGCTCGATGTTGAAGCTCGCGGCCTACGGCTACGATGATTTGAAGCCTTCGCACAGCGCGCTGTTCTCCAACTTGGGTGTCGAGGGTGCGCGCCTGGTGGACGTCGCCGCTAAAGCAGGCATCACCAAACAGTCCATGGCAGCCATCGCAGACGAGCTGGAGGTGCTTGGCTACATCGAGCGCCTACCAGACCCAAGCGACGGACGCGCACGCATCATCCGGCTCTCGAAGCGCGGCTGGGAGTGCGTTGCGAAGTGGGACAACATGCTCGAAGAGATCGTTGACGAGTATGGCGCCAGCATTGGCGCGGCCCGCGTGGAGCGCCTGACCAAGGACCTCGCGAAGTTGGTCGCCACGTTGGCGGAGGACGAAGACGAGTAGCTCGTTCTCCACTCGTCAGGACCCTGCTGACGAGAAAAGCTGCGAACCGAAAGCCGAATATGCCTCCACCGGGTCTCTTGTGGGCACGGCGTTGGCAGCCGACGTCAAAGGCGAATGCGACTGGCCTTGACCGAGTCGTCCTGCCGCCGGACGGTTGAGGCAATGCGAGCTGAGCCCAGGGTTCGGGAGCCCGGCGGTATTTTCCGCAACGGCGTGAGTTGGCTGGTGCTGCTCTTGATTCCTACAGGCGGCTGCTTTCCCTACGTGCTGCCGCCATCGCAGCTGAGCATCGGCACTGGCGCCACCAATGGATACGTTGCCAACTCGGAGGTCAAGGAACCCGCGGCCCGTCCCGCCCACTACAACCTGCGTGGCGGGTTTCATCCTCTCGGCGCGATCGAAGGCATGGCGGATCGCCCGGTGGATGTGGGTGTTGGCTACCAGCTCGAACGTGCGCGCCCCGATGACGGTGAGTCGCGCTTCGTTCACGGTCCCTATCTCGAGCTCGACGGTTACGCCATTCCCGCGAAGAAAACCGGTGCGTCCGTTCGAGTGGGTGCGCGCGGCACCTTTGATCTACTGCTAGCCAACTACGACTACGATCGCCATGTCGGCGCCGGAGGCATGCTCGCGGCCTTGGTCGAATTCGTGGACTATGGTCAGTCGGAGTTCTCGTCGGATGACGGAGAAACCTCCACCGCTGGCATCACCGCGGGTGAACTCTCGATAGGCGGTTTCCTCGGGGCATCGTATCGGAACCTCGGTTCCCAGTCCTACTGGGGTGCGGTGATTGGTGTCACGGTGCGCCTGCCGTTCGTGGCGGGAGTGGCGTGTTGCTATACTGGCTCCGATAGTTCTGACTCGGACGACAGCTACTCGAGCGGCGGTTCGGGCAGCGGAGGCGGTAGTGGGAGCGGCAGTGGCGGCGGCTCGGGCGGCGGCGGGCGTACGCCGGCCCAACCCTCTCCCGGTCGCACTCCGGCACATCCAACTCGAAATTAGTTCCGCGGGGCAACGTGTGGTTAGGCTCGCTACAGTGTAGGAAAAGCCGCTACCTGTGGGCGTCGCCCCGTACCCCGGTGAGTGTCGCTGCTGGCGCGGAAAGAGGCCGGATTTGCTTTTAATATCGGGTGCTTACAAAAGGATATCGACCGTTCGGTTGAACTACTTCGCGCGACCCATAAACTGAACGCCCCACGGGTATGGAATGCGCTTCCCCGGCGCCGCTTAGGAGAGATCATGCGTCTGATTCAACTCACTGGTCTGGCTGTTGCTATCGGTCTGGTCGTCGTCGGCTGTGGTTCTTCCTCCGATAGTACCGAGGGCTCAGGCGGTACGAGCAACGCGGGTACGGGTAACGGGGGCAGCGGCAACGGGGGCAGCGCTCAGGGCGGCAACGGCGGCACTGGCGGCAGCACCGGTGGCACGAGTAGTGGTGGCAGTGCGGGGGTCGGGGGGAACCCTTTCCAAGGGGAAACGTTCGAGGTCAGCATTGGGCCGATCCCGGTGGCTTCCGGCGACGAGAACACGCAGTGCATCGTCACCCGCCTCGGCAACCCGAATCCGATTCACGTTGGCGCTATCCACAACGTGATCAGCAGCTCGTCTCACCACATGATCGTGTACCGCACCGCGGACACTGAAGAGCGGCTCACGCCGTTCGACTGCACTCCGTTCGTGGAGACGCTCGATCCCACCAAGGGTGCTCCGCTGATGGTCACCCAGAAGAAGGACGACGAGCTCCGTCTGCCAGAAGGCGTCGCGTTCACCCTCGAGGCGAACCAGATGATCCGCATCGAGCTCCACTACATCAACACCACGCCGACCCCGGTTGACGTGACCGCCAAGTCCATGTTCCACACGATGGACGACTCGCAGTTCCAGAACGAGGCAGACTTCCTCTTCATCGGCAGCCCTGACATCAACGTTCCCGCTCACGGAACGCAGAAGCTCGGTCCGATGTTCTTCAAGATGCCGTCGCAGTTCGCCGACTCGAACTTCTTCGCGATCACGGGGCACACCCATCAGTACGGGACGAACATGACCGTCGACTCCGTCGCCAGCTCTTCGGACACGGGCACTCCGGTCTATGACGTCCCGAACTGGTCCTGGGAGGAGCCCGAGACGGTAACCTACGATCCGCCCTTCCAGGTGCCCCAAGGCGGCGGCTTTAACTTCAGCTGCGAGTGGGACAACACCAGCAACTCGAACGTTGGCTTTGGCGAGAGCGCGAACCAGGAGATGTGCTTCTTCTGGAGCTACTACTACCCGAGCAAGGGCGCGAAGGTTTGCTTCGTGAGCGAACAGTACAACGTCACCGAGTGCTGCCCCGGCGGCGCCCTGTGCGGGCTGATCGAGCAGTACCTCGGTCTCTGAGGCGCGCAGCAACCACGGTGTATGCCGCTCGTAGCGATACGGGCGGCGTACTGCGTTTGTCTCTAGTTGCCGGTCAAGGGAAGCCGCTTCCCCGCGGCAAGGCCACCCGGTTTTGGATTCGGGACATGGCCTAGCTGTTTGAAGTGCTTGCGGTAGTCCGCGTAGCGACCGCCATCTCGCACCGCGGCGGCGAGCGCCAGGCCCTCCGCGCTACCTCCCTGGGCCAACACATACTCCACCCAAGCCCACTTCGAGCTCGTGGCGCGGACGTCGGCCCTGCCCTTCAGTCCACGTCGCAAACGCTCGAGGCGCGCGCCAACGACGTCCACCCCAGCGAACGGCTGACGGTCCAATGGGGTGTTCCGCTTGGCGCAAAACGGCGCGATACCGAGGGCGATCGGGATCTGCTTGGAGAGCTCGCTGACGAAGCCGACGCACTCGTCGATGTCTTCATCGGTTTCGCCTGGCAGCCCGATCATCAGATACAGCTTCAGCCGGTCGTAACCGTATTTGCGCGCGCGCTGCGCGGCGTTCTCGTAGTGCTTTTCGCGACCGCGGCGCTCGATCATCTCACGCAGGCGCTCACTTGGGCCGTCGAGCGCTGTGGTGAGTGTGCGGTAGCCCGCGCGACGCAAGCACTCCACGAACTCGTCTTTCAGGCGATCCGGGCGCAAGCTGCTGAGCCCCACTTCGCAACCGCGATCTGCGAGGCTGTTCACGATGTCCACGATGCGCGGGTGATCGCTGACTGCCGCGCCGACGAGACCAACGCGCTTCGCGTCTTCTGGAATCGTCTCCAGGATCACCTCTTGAGGTACCAGCCGCATGCCGCCGTTGGTCGAACGGCGCATCACGCAGTACTGGCAGCTCCGAGAGCAGCCGCGTTCGGTCTCGATCAGGAACATATTCGAGAGCTCGGTGTGCGGCGTGCGGATCGCGCTGTGGGCGGGAAGCAGGGCGTTGCTGCAAGCGGCGATGGTGCCGAGCGTCTCACCGTGTTGCTCAGCGACGCTGATGTTCGGGTGCTTGGCTAGCTCAGCCCTCGCTGTCTGGTGATCGGGCGCGCTGGCGATGGTCTGCACCGCCCAGGCTACGACCTCCTCAGCTTCGCCCATGATGATCGCGTCGGCGAAAGGCAGGAGCGGTGTGGGGTTCGAGAAAGTGAGAGGACCGCCGCACAAGATGAACGGGTGATGCCGCTCGCGCTCCCTCCAGGTCAGCGGGATCTTCGCGGCATCCAACATGCGAACGAGACCCGCCAATTCGAGCTCGTAGGCGACGCTGAACGCCAAGACGTGAAAGTCCGTTGGGGGGCGCAGGCTCTCGTAGCTGACGGAGACTTCTACCTCGGAAACCCCGGTGCGATCCCCGCCGTCCGGCAGGAACAGGCGCTCGCACATCACCTCGGGCGTGTCCTGGAGCGCGCGGTAGATGCGCTGGTAGCCCAGGGAGCTCATGCCCACGTGGTACGGCGATGGGTAGGACAAACCGACGCGGATCGGCGCCTCCTTGGCAATTCGACCGACTTCGGCGTCGAGGCGCTCGCGGATCAGCTGGCGTGTGGCGTTGGAAATCAAGCGGCCACACTATAGCGCGCGTTTGTCGGCGCACCTCCGATTGCTGCCCGCCGCCTCAGATACGCCGCGTGCTGTGGGGCAAAGCGGGCTCAGGCTGCGGCGCACCGGTATCCTGCCGCTGCGCCCCCGCCCAGCCTGCTGCGGCCTACTTCGTGCCGTGGCAGAACTTGCAGCCGAAATCCGAGTTTGCGTACATCCGGTCGAAGACCGGCTCGCTCTCGCCGACGTCCTTCAGTTCCTTGATGAAGTCGTCAATAGTTTCCGTACGGTTATCGACGAAGTCCTTGTACGGCCAGGAGTCGTAGTCCGGGGCTTGGCGAGCGGACTCGAAGTACGCTAGCGCCTCCTCTTTGCGCCCGACGCGGGCGAAGCCTTCGCCCATGTGGTAGCGCATGCCAGCCACCGCGTAGGGTGCCTTCCAGGTGTTGTGCTCACACCACTCGACGCCTTCACACACCCACGACTCAGCGAGCTCCACGGTCTTCTGGGGGATCCCGGTGTCCAGCGGCAGACCAATCGTCGTGCCGGTCAATGAGGGGATGTTGCCCAGCGGACAAAGCTCGACGTTCTTCAGCGCTTCTTCGAACAGCTTCTGCGCGGCGACGTAGTCCTTGGTGACCACGGCGATGGCGATGCGCATGGTGTCGCGCCAGGTCGGTGCGATGGGGTGCTCCGGCCACAACTCCAAGGTCTTGTCGAAGTCAGGTTCGACGGTCAACACCTTGTTCATGTCGCCGTTCTCCATGGCCATCGCCATGGCGAGCTGTCCCCTGCGGAAATAGAGGTTCGATACCTCTTGCTTGTCACCGCTCGGTTCGTACTTCGCAATCAGCGTGTTCAATGTCTCGTATGCCTGCGGCCGCTGATCGTAGTCGGCGCGCAGCGTGTACCAGAAGCGCTGCTCCGCGCAGCGGTAGGAGGTGGACTCGTCGAGTCCCGAGCAGTCCAACGGGTACTCGTCGAAGCCGATATCTGCGCCAGCGAGCCCGCCACACTGGGCTGCGCCGCTCGAGCCGCCGGCGCCAGCTACATTCAGGCCGCCGACTCCCGCGTTGCCTTCGCCGCCGACTCCAGCACTGCCGCCGCTGTTCGCCGAGCCACCGGCGGGTCCGGCGTTCTTCGCCGGCGAGCCATCGCCCTCGCTGCCACAAGCCATCGCGAGGCTCAGCGCGGCCATGCAGGCGACGACCAGCGCTCCCTCACCCCCAAGAATTCGAGAGCGGGCCATCAGAATGGGATCTCCGCGTTGAGCACCAGGTCGAGCTCGGTCACTCCGGGCGCCGCCAACGTCACCGTGATCGGTGAGAGACCATCGAAGGCAATCAGGTCGGGTTTTTTGGGGGAGGGGTCATCCGGGGTGACATTGCCGTCGTCGTCCATGAACGCGACCACGTAGCGTGGCTCGTTCGACAGCGGGATATTATCCACGCGGTAATTCACGCCGGTGCCGTCCTGGCTCAAGTCGGCGTCCATGATCAGGGTGTTCGCCAACGCCTCTGCGTTCATGTTGGTCACCGGGTTGTCCGAAAAGACCGCGATGTAGACGTTGCCGACACCATCGAGTCCGCTCGGGATGCGTGCGGTGCGGCCGATCTGCCCTGCAAGGGATGCGGTGCCCGCCACTGCGCCTCCGCTACCACCTGTTGCGCTACTACCAGCTGCGCTGCCACCGCTACCGCTCATCCCACCTGACCCGCCGGCAGTAGCGGCTCCGCCGGCGTTGGAGGCTCCGCTGGCGTTGGAGGCTCCGCCTTGAGCGGCTCCGCCTTGAGCGGCTCCGCCTTGAGCGGCTCCGCCTTGAGCGGCTCCGCCTTGAGCGGCTCCGCCACTCGGCGCGCCCGCCGTGCCAGCTGTCCCCGTCGGGTCAGCGTTGTCTTCCCCTGAGCACGCGCCGCCAAACAGCGCGATGCCCGCCAGCAATCCGATCCAACCAAGCCTGTGCATGGCGGCGAGGGTGCCGATGGAAGTGATAAGTTGCAAGTTCAACTTTCATATAACGGAGGCCCTCGCGATTCTTTAGGTCTAAAACAAGTGGCTCCAACTCCAGCGTCCGCACTTGAGTGCAGGCTTACGCGTTGCGCCATCCGAACCGGCTGAGATGCCGGTCGAGCAGTGGCGGCGCGTTACACTTGGCGCGGGACTTCCAGTCGCCCACGTGTCCTATACTTGGGACATGGGTGCTTCGAACCCCGGCGAGCCGGAACTGATCTACGACTGGAACGAGATCGCGCGCAAAGGTCGCGTGATCCCCAAGGGCGTCGAGTTCTTCGATGAGACTCTACGGGACGGGCTGCAGAACCCGTCAGTCGTGGACCCGGAGATCGAGGACAAGCTGAAGCTGATCCACCTGATGGATAAGCTGGGCATCCACGAAGCCGACATTGGACTGCCCGGAAGCTCTCGCCGCGCGTTCGACGATTGCCTGCGGATTTGCCAGGAAATCACCAACAACAAGCTCTCAATCAAAGTGGCGTGCGCCGGGCGCACCGTGGCCTCGGACATCACGCCCATGGTGGAGCTGTCCCAGCGGGCTGGCATCCCGGTCGAAGTCTATGCCTTCGTGGGCTCGAGCCCCATCCGCGCCTTGGCGGAAGAGTGGGACCTGGATCGCATCAAGCGTTTCACCGCGGAAGCGATTGACGTCGGGGTGAAGAACGGCCTCGAGGTCTGCTACGTCACCGAGGACACGACCCGCAGCCGCCCCGAGGTGCTCGGGGAGCTGTTCAAAGTCGCCGTAGACCACGGCGCGAGCGGCCTCTGCCTGTGTGACACGGTTGGTCACGCGACTCCCGACGGGGTGCGCAACCTGATCACCTTCACCCGCTCGCTGGTTGCTGCGATGGGCTGCGAGGTGCGCATCGACTGGCATGGGCACAACGACCGCGGATTGGGCCTGGTGAACGCCATCCTCGCGCTCGAAGTCGGCGCCGATCGCGTGCACGGCACAGCGCTCGGGATTGGTGAGCGCGTTGGCAACGCGCAGATGGAGCTGATCCTGCTCAACCTCAAGCTGCTCGGGCTGCTAGAGAGCCAGGATCTCAGCCACCTGCTCGAGTACTGCCAGCTCGCCGCCAAGGCGGTGGGCTGGGACGTGCCGATCAACTATCCGCTCGTCGGAGATGACGCTTTCCGTACGGCAACTGGCGTCCACGCCGCGGCCATCATCAAGGCCAAACAGAAAGGCGACGACTGGCTGGCAGATCGCATCTACTCCGGCGTCCCCGCGGGCATTTTCGGCCGGCAGCAGGAGATCTGCATCGGCTATATGTCCGGCGCCTCCAACGTGAACTACTGGCTGCGGCAGCGTGACATCGAGCCCAACGACGAGCTGGTGAAAGGCATCCTCGCTCGCGCAAAGGAGTCGAAGCACATCTTGCGCGATTCCGAGGTGATGGAGCTCGTGGAGCAGCACCGTCAGGGCTAGTCGGTTCAAGCTCACTGGCCTCAGTCGGCACTGGCCAAATCCAAACGGCAGTCGGCCCACGTTGCGGCAAAGCCAGGCTGCCTCGGCAGACCAAGAACGCTGAGAGCGTGTTCACGTCGAGACGTCAGCGGTCCGCCAGAACGTATCCGCGCGCGGAACCACTCAGTGTGGGGCTCGCCCCAACGCATCCAGAGCGAGCGGTTGCAAAGCCTTGCTCACCTGGCGCTGCGCCGCGTCGAAAGCGGCCTAGGCGTGCGGCGTGCGCGTTGCTGAAACACGCTCTCGCTTTGTTCTCAAACCCGTTACCCTGCAGCCAGGTGCCGTGCGCCGCGCTTCACCTCACGAGGTGAGTGACTCCTCGGTCGTGCCTACGGGCGGGGAAGTTTAGAGGGGAGCGCGCTCGGCTAAGTGACGGAAAGAGGGAGAACATGACGCCGTACCAGACAACCAACCATTTCCTCGAGCAAGGCTTCGAAATCCTCAAGCTCGACCCGCGCTACAAGACGTTGTTGGTCACCCCGAGTCGTGAGCTGCGCGTGGAGCTGGTGATCGAGATGGATGATGGTTCCATAGGGAACTACATCGGCTACCGCGTTCAGCACGACAACTCCCGTGGCCCGTTCAAGGGCGGCTTGCGCTATCACCCAGAGGTCGACATCGACGAGGTGCGTTCGCTGGCGTCGCTGATGACGTGGAAGACGGCGCTGATCGGCGTGCCATACGGCGGCGCCAAGGGCGGCATCCAGGTGGATCCACACAAGCTTAGCCAACGAGAGCTGGAGCGCCTCACTCGCCGCTTCACCGACCAGATCGCGGAGTTCATCGGGCCCGATACGGATATCCCCGCGCCGGACATGAACACCAACGGCCGCGTGATGAGCTGGATTTTCGACCAGTACAGCCGTCGCTACGGCTTCAACCCTGGAGTGGTCACCGGAAAGCCGGTCGATCTCCACGGCAGCCTGGGTCGTGAAGCGGCCACAGGTCGCGGCTGCCTCTACGCGATCCGCGAAGTGCTCGGTGCCGCAGGGAAAAACGTTTCTGGTACGAGCTTCGTCGTGCAGGGCTTCGGAAACGTGGGGAGCTTTTTCTGCCGCTTGGCCCACGAGGCGGGCGGGAAGATCATCGCGACGAGCGATGTGCGTGGCGGCATCTTCAACGCGGGCGGCCTCGACATCCCGAAGCTCGTGGAGCACGTCGCCAAGACGGGCAGCGTCGTCGAGTTTCCTGACAGCGAGCCGATTTCCAACGCGGACTTGCTCACGGCGCAGTGCGATGTGTTGGTACCCGCCGCGCTCGGCCACGTGCTGACTTCGGACAACGCCTCCAAGGTGAGCGCGAAGTACATCCTCGAGGCTGCAAACGGTCCGTGCACCGCCGAGGCGGACGGCGTGTTCAACCAGCGGGGTATCGTGTGTATCCCGGACATCTTCGCCAACGCAGGCGGCGTGACGGTGAGCTACTTCGAATGGGTTCAGAACACCCAACACCTGAAGTGGGGTGAGGATGAAGTGAACCGCCGCCTCGAGGAGCACATGGTGTCCGCGTACAAGTCCCTGGCCAAGGCGATGAAGAGCTACGGCGACTGCTCCATGCGCGCGGCGGCGTTCGCGCTGGCGATTCAGCGCGTCAAAGAGGCGACCGATATGCGCGGCCTCGGCTGAGTCTGAGGCGGGTCGACGCTGGGAGGTGTGTGAACGCCGCGTGCCCCGGCACCCAATCGAGCCTGGACGTCGCCGGCGTTCCAGGCTCTTTCGCTGCTGGGGCCTCATTTTCAGCTCGCTCAGTCGTCAGAGGACGCCCGCTGGGCGGGAGCTACACTTTGCCAATCCGCCTCCGAAGGGAGAGGGCCGTCACACTTCGGAGCGCTGTCCCGACGCTCAAGACATGTCACTCGGATCCGCTCGTCCTCCGTCCTGTGTGCTCCTCTGCCTGCTGCTAGCCGCCTGCTCCCGTGAATCGACGAACCCCCGGGCTGAAGCGCCGCCCCAGGCTCCGAGCAACACGGCCTCCCTGGCCAGCCACAGCAGCGGCGAATCCGGCGACTTCGCGCCGCCCTCGACGAGGCTCAGCAAGGGCGGGACTAGTGGAAAGGCTCCCCGCAGAGCAGCCAAGCCCAAGCCGAATCTCACTCCGTATCCCTGGATGTCCGAGCACTCGGAGCTCACCGTCCGCGATGACCTGGCGGTTCGCGTGCCGGCTCCTGCAGGCTTTGCTCGGGTCGAGCTGGCGGAAGGCAGCTTTGGTGCGTGGCTGCGCCACCTGCCCATGTTGCCGTACGGAACACCTGTTCGTAGCTACGCCGGCGGACGCCTGAGAGATGGCGAGAGTGACATCGTGACCGGGGTCGTGGCGCTGGACGTGGGCGACGCGGATCTGCAGCAATGTGCTGACGCGGTGATGCGGCTACACGGAGAGTGGCGTTGGTCTCAAGGGGGGCGAGACCAATCTTACCGCGCGGCAAGCGGCACCCCTCTCGACTATCGGCGCTGGGCTCAGGGTCAGCGCATCGTGGCCAAGGGCGCGAGCATCAGCTGGGCGGCGACTGGCAAGGCGAAGGATGACCACCAGAGCTTCCGCAAGTTCATGGACGCCGTGTTTGCCTGGAGCAACACCGTGGCGCTGTCTCGCATGGGCAAGCACGTGGAGTACGCCGAGCTCAGGCCAGGGGACTTCTTTGTGCAGCCGGGCAATCCCGGACACACGGTGCTGGTGCTCGACCTCGTGCGTGGCTCTGACGGGAGCCAACGTGTGCTGCTCGGTCAGAGCTACATGCCTGCCCAGAACTTTCATGTGCTGAAGAGCCCCGACGGGCCGTGGTTCAGGCTGTCTGCCGATGCGGACGTGAAGACCCCGCTCTGGCCGCGGCCCTTCAAGTGGGAGCAACTGCGCCGGCTCGATGGCTAGCCGGCGTTGAAAACAGCCCACCCAGCAGCCGGCTAGAGCTGCCGCTCCAGTGTCGTGCTACTAGCTGCCGGTGTCGCAGGATGCGGGGCGCCCCAAGGCGCGAGTGAGATCGAAGACCTCGGGAACGTGGGGCGGCCGCAAGGCGCAGGCCCCGACGGCAGCTCCCGGTAACCAGTCCGACGCCAAATCCGAGCGGAAGCGTGCGAAACCCGCGCGCAAGTCCGAGCAAGCCGGCAAGTCGGCTCCGCGCGCTGCGAAGCCCGGCCAGTCCGACGCCAAGCCCGGCCAGTCCGATGCCAAGCCCGGCAAGCGCGCTGCGAAGCCAGGCAACCGCGCGAAACCGGGCAAACGCGCTGGCGCCGCACGCGACGCGAAGCCCCGCAACAAAAAGTCAGCGGATGGTCGGCCGCACCGACCACCGGCTCCCTCCGGCAAGCCGCGTCGTTCCCGCGGCAAGGGCGGCTTTGCGGGAATCGACGAAGAGGTCCTTGAAGAGCTGGCGAAGCAAGTCGCTCCCCCTCCGCTAGAGCGCCGACCGCTGAGCCACGTGGGTGGTGAGGTCGAGCTATGGGGCGCAGAAGCGCTCGGCCCCGCGTTGCAGGCCGCGCTCCAGGTGAGTTCCGATGAGAGCGTGGTGCGTGCCCATGTGCACGGCTTTCACAGTTATCCCGCGCGTCTCCACCCGGTGACCGCGCGCGAGCTCGTGCGGCGGCTGACGGCGCCCAAAGGGCGAGTGCTCGATCCGTTCTGCGGTAGTGGCACCGTAGCCGTCGAGTGCCGGCTTGCCGGTCGCTCGATGGGGGGCTCCGATGCGAACCCCTTCGCGATCGAACTGGCAAAGCTAAAAACCGCAGGGAAATTGCCCGGGCTCGGGATGCTTGCCGCGCAGGTGGCCGAACAGGCGGATGAACGCAGGGAGGCGAAGGCGGGACCGACGAAGCGCTATGGTCAGGTCGATCGGGAGTTGTTCGACGTCCACGTGTTGCTCGAGCTGGACGGCCTGAAATCGAGCATCGAGAAGTTGCCTCGCTCCCCAGAGCGACAGGCCTTGATGTTGGTCTTGACGTCGCTTTTGACCAAGGTCAGCCGCAGCCCTGGAGATACGCGGAAACAGACGATGCAGCGGCGCCTCGCGTCTGGGTTCACGATCCGCAGCTTCGTGGCGAAGGCTGAGGAGCTCGAGCGGCGACTGGCTGACTTCGAAGCGCTATTGCCCAAACAGGCACCTCGAGCGCACCTCGAGGTGTGCGACGCGAGAGCGCTCGACTACGTCAAGCCGAGTTCCGTGAACTTGGTGCTCACCTCTCCGCCGTACCCTGGCGTGTACGACTACGTGAAGCATCACGAGACACGCATGCGCTGGCTCGGCCTTGACGTGGAAGGATTTTCCCGCTCGGAAATTGGAGCGCAGCGCCGGCTCGCGGGGCAGGACTTCGCTCGCGCAGCGGGGCGCTGGGACAAGGAGCTCCTGCCCTGCCTGAAAGCGATGAAGCGCGCCCTTGCCCCCAAGGGACACATCATCTTGGTGATCGCGGATACGGTGCTTGGTGGGCGCGCATGGCTCGCCGACCGCGCGCTCAAGGATCTATCGCCGCGCGCCGGGCTCGAGCTGATTGCAGTGGCCTCTCAGGCGCGCCCGCTGTTCCTGCCAAGCGCTCGCGCGGCGTTTCAGGGAAAGCCCCGGCGAGAGCACCTGCTGGTGTTGGCTCATAAGAGTTAGCCAGGCGAGACGAATTCCCCTCCAGCTGCCGGAGAGCCAATTTCTCGTGGCTGGCAGACGCGAAGGAGCGCCAATTTCCGCAATGTTTCAGGTAACTCAATTTTGAGTTACGCTTCTGGTGCGTCCGGATGACGGGTCTGAGAGCGAAGCGGGGAGGATTGATATGCGCACCAGGAGAGCAATCGAGAAGCTTTGCCGTGGGGTAATAAACGCTGGGTTGCCGCGCGCTGCGCGAGCGGTCGTTGGCGCTGCGACGGCGTGTGGCGCGCTGGCGACGAGCAACGGCGCGCTGGCGCTGACCCAGCCAGGCGGGGCTCCGATCCCCAGCCCAATGGGCTGTGACTCCGGACGGCCTACGGGGCTAGCGGCGGTCCTCGCGTGCGTGTGCGAGGAGCCAAACGTATGCAACATCGGGGACCCTTGCCCTGACGCCTCGAGCTGTAGCGACGGCAAGCACGGCACTTGTGAGACGACGCTGTATCACTCGTTCAACGACAACACGTGTGTCCCGTCCAACTTGAGCGGACTCGATCCCGCTGCGGAGGCGTCCACCGAGCCCCAGACGTTTCGCCCAGATTGTCCTCTGACGTTCACGTTGCTTTCGCGCGGAACCGCTCTCTTCCGGGACGCCTTCGGTTGGTACAACGTCACCGGCCAGAAGCCGGAGTTTGCGGACTTGCACCCGATGCTCGACTGCAGCACGACGCCGGGGGATGACGTCGTGCTCGATCTCTCCTCGGAGCCCGCCTACGCCGGTGGCGAGATTGGCTTCTTTCTCGTCACGCCTGAGAGCACCAGCGCTCAGGGCAGCTGCCAAGCTGGAGACTGTTGTGCAACGGTCGGCCGCGCCATGCAGGGCAACGGTCAGGTGTTCTTTTCGGAGCGCCAGTACAACCCTGATTTTCAGGGCAGTAGTTCGCTCATCCACCTGATTGTCCTGCAGAGCCAGCTCTGGCCGAGCAAGTTCTACTTCGCCTGGGAAGACATCTACGGCGGTAGCAATAATGACTTCACCGATTTCGTAGCGGGCGTCAGCGGCATCCAGTGCTCAGGTGGTGGGCTGCCGTGCAGCGCCAACGGAGAGGGCGCCTGCTCTCAGGGTATCACCCGCTGTCATGGCGCCGATCTCAGCTGCGACGCCTTGTTCGACCCTCAGGGAGAGCAATGCAACGGCATCGACGATGACTGTAATGGGGAGGTGGACGACAACGCCAGTTGTCCACCAAACGAGGTCTGTCAGTATGGGAAGTGCTCTCCAAGCTGCAGCAGCGGTGAGTTTCCGTGCGGGACCGGAAAAGAGTGTGAGAAGAGCAGCGGCCTATGTGTGGATGCTGGCTGTGTAGATAAGGACTGCCAGCAAGGTGAGGTGTGTAGCCAGGGCGAGTGCCGCGCGTCGTGTGCCGGCGTCGCTTGCCCATCGGGCCAAGACTGCATCGCCGACCGCTGTGTCGACCTCTGCGATCAGGTCAGCTGCGGCGTGGGCCAGCAGTGTCGTCGGGGACAGTGCTTCGATGGTTGCAACCAGTGCGGCGGTATCAGTTGTGAGTTGCCTTTGCGGTGCGACGGAGACACCGGCGCTTGTCTGGATCCATCTTGCGACCCGGCGTGCGCCGCGGGCACACGCTGCGACCAAGGGAGCTGCGTCGACGCCTGCATGGGCGTGAGCTGCCCGCCTGGTCAGAGCTGCAGCGGCGGCCAGTGCCATGGGCCTGGCGAAGGCGGGAGCGGAGGGACCACCGGCTTCGGCGGCAGCGGGGGTGCTTTTGGCGGAAGCGCTGGCAGCCCCGCGGTGGGCGGGACTGCAGGCACAGGCGCTAGCGGAAGCCGCCCAGCGAGCACAACCAACACCGCACGCTGTGTGTGTGGCCTGGGACGCCCGGAGGGCGATTCGCACAGCATTGCGTGGCTTGGCGCCCTCGGCGCGCTCGCGCTGGTCGCCCGTCGACGCCGGCAGCACTAGCCACAGGCAGCAACTGGCTAGCGCCAGCTGCAGTGCACCTGGTGGGAGCGCTCGTCGCGGCGCGTGAGCTCTGCCGTTGCCTGGCGTGCGCCTGCTGCGTCGAGTGCCGCACGGAAAGCCTCGGCGAAGCCGCGCTGCATCAGCTCGGGGTAGAGGTTGGGCGGTTGCGTCACCTCTAGCTCGGCTTGGCCCTGGGAGATGGTGGCGTTCAGCACGATGCCCCGGAAGTATTGGGAGAAGGCGAGGGTCAGCGTGCGTACGAGAATGTGCGGCGGCGCGAGCTTGTAGAAAAGCTTGTACATTGGCGTGGCGGCGAACTCGCGGTTCAGCTCGTAGTTCCACGCCAGGTACGCATTCTCGTTTCCGCGGAAGTCGTGATCGAGGAGCGCGGCGACCCATGCATTGACGCGCACGATGGGCACCCACTCGTTGCTGGTCCAGCGCTCGCGCTCGAAGACGCGAATGTAGCTCGGTACCTCAACTTGCTCTGGCAGGCGCCGTGTCCGCAGGGAGATAGCGACCAAGCTGCCCTTGATGCAGCAGTCGGGATATGAGCGCTCAGCATGCGGCAAGCCGTCGAGGTACGCCTCGAGGTATCCACCCATCGCTCGCACGATGGCATGCACACCGAGCCTTGGGAAGCCGCTAGCGCGAAGTCGGTCGCGCCTGAGACCGCGCGGGCTTCAGGCTCGGATTCTTCCGCGCAGCGCCATCCAGCCCATGAGCGCGAAAAGCAGGGCGCTGAAGTGACCGAGGAGCAAATGTGCCGGATTCTGCAAGGGACAGTGGATGTGCAAAGCGAGCACTCCGCTCAGCCCGCCAGCCGCACCGGCGTGCAGCACCAAGGCAGGCGGCGCGAGCTTGTTGCGATCGAGCAACACCAGCATCAGGCCGAGGGGTAGGCTAGAGCCGACTCCGAACAAGAAGCAGCTCAGGGCGCGGCGACCAAAGCCGGGCGCTGACTCGACGAATGGAATTTCTCCAAGGAAACTCTGCGAGATGAAGTAGACGAAGGGCAGCCCGGCGGAGAGTGCCAGCAAGGCGCTCGTGCTGGCGCTGCTCTTCTGTTTGAGATGAGCGCCTCGCAGCGTGCCCCTCACCCCCAAGAAAACCAGGAGCAGGGCGACCACGAGCGGGCCCGAAAACTCGAGTAAGTGCAGGGAG
Organism: Polyangiaceae bacterium; assembly: GCA_020633205.1. NCBI lineage: Bacteria > Pseudomonadati > Myxococcota > Polyangiales > Polyangiaceae > Polyangiaceae bacterium. The sequence goes on along the minus strand of JACKEB010000011.1, from coordinate 56,936 downwards.
TGAAGATCGGGTCGCGGCTTGCGGAAGTTCAGGGCGACCAACGCGCCTACCACTCCGAGCGCCAGCGCCACTCGTGCCGGCGTGCTCAGGCTCTTCAGGCGCTTGAGGCCCCGTTGTTCACTCGCGAGCTCTGCATCCAGCGCGCTGTGGAGCGCGCGCAGATCGGGCTCTGGAGTCGCCTGGGAGGCCGCCTGCGTGAGCGCGTCGCGTAAGGGCGGGTCCCACAGCTCCCTGCATCCCGCGCAGCTCTCGAGGTGCACCCGCGCCCAGTCGGGCTCGTCGCCTGACAGCAGCGCTTCGCGCAGCTCAGAGCAGGTGTGGGGGCTTTGGGAGGGCTGAGTCATGGGAGAACTTCGGAGCTTATGGTGGGCCGACCGCTCGGTTACGGCGCTCAGTGGGGTGAATGCGAAAAAGTCGCGCTAGTCCTGAGCAATCGGCTCATCGAGCAACGCGCGAAGCGCCTGATAGCCGCGGTGGGCGCGTACCTTCACGGCGGACAGACTGGCACCCACGACCTCCGCCACCTCGGGGAATGGGATCCCCTCGAACCAGTGCAGGGTGATGACTTCGGCCTGATCCGCGGGAATGCGCTGCAGCGCCCAGACCAGCGTGTGTTGCGCGTCCGCGCGCTGGTGGTCGCCCTGCACGCTGGTCGGATCACTGCGCCCGTCGAGGTCCAACGGCGCCTCGGGGCGGCGCTTCAGCCGTCGGAAGTGCTCCCGCTTCAGGTTGATCGCGATCGTGAACAGCCACGGACGCAGCCGCGCGCCTTCACGGAAATCGTTGCGACTCCGATGCAGCTGAAGAAACGTCTGCTGCACCAAATCGTTGGCTTCCTCCCGATTCGGCAGCTGGCGAGCCAACACCCTGAGCAGCACAGGAGCAAGGCGCTGGAATAGCTCATCTAACGCCGCCCGATCGCCGGCGACGTAGGCCGCCATCAGCTGCTCCTCACTGCGCGTGCAGTCAGTCAGCTCGGCGAGCGACGCCCGCGAGGCGCCTCGTTCCGTCACTCCACTCAAACCATCAGGCTCCGGCGCCGTACTACTCGCGCCAACTGCTGGGGTTACTCCGCGTGCGTCGATTTATTTCGTGGCCAACCAGTCGCCTGGAGGATCAGCGCGTTGCCGCGCCCTGAAGTCAGCCTGCGTTTGCTTTTTTGGGGGGGAGAGGAGCACCGCTTGCCGCAGCTCTAATGGGTCGGCAGCGGTCGCGGTACGAACACCGGGGCGCCCACGAACTCACAGCGCTCGGGTTCGGCGAGGGAGTGCTTCCCGCGCTCTCGCTTGCGTTCGTAGAAGCCGGTTGGCCCCATCAGGTCGCCGAGCCCCTCGCTCCAAACCTCGCCATGAGGACCAGCGTCCAAGCGGCCGAAGATGCTGTACTCTTGGAGCAGCGCCGGCCACTGCGCTTGCTTCAGCCAGGGACTGAACAGGTCCCGCTGAGTGGCGATCACCACGTCGTACTCGCCGCTACGTAGCCGCTCTGCGTATCCGAGCGGATACGACGATAGAGACACGTCTTCCGCCGACATCACCCGATCCCGCGGCACCTCGGAGCCCTGCAGGTAGCACGCCGCTCCGCGACCCAGGTACACACGTTCCCCGCAGCGCTGTCGAGCTTGGACGTAAGCGCAGAGCGCTTGCCCGTAGCTGTAATCAGCCTCCACGGGCAGACGCTTCGTCGGTCGCCAGATGGTCAGGCAAAGCAACGCAAGCACCACACTGTGTGCGATCCGCACGCTCGGCTTGCCAACGTTGGCGCGCCACACCAAGAGCGGCGCGCCGAGCATGCTGTAGAGGAAGAGCAGCACCATCAAGTTGTTCGGTCCCCCGAGGGCCTTGAACAACGCGACGAGTGCGAGAGGCGTATAAAGCAGCGTCGGCAAGCAGGCGCGAAGATAGGCTTGGTTTGCTGCACTAGCGCGTTGCCGCAGGGCAACCACTAGCCGGAAAGCAACGAGCGCGAACATCGGGTAGAGCGCGATCCCGATGCCGCTTGTAAAGTCCTTCAGCTTGAAGAGCTTGAACCCCGCCGATGAGGGAATGACCCACACCCAAGCCACGAAGTCAGCTCCCCACGCGACCCACATCAGCGCGAACGCCAGCGCAGACGACGCCGCGGCACCCAAGCACAAGAGCGCCCGCTCTCGTCGCTCGATGCCAGGCGAGAGCAGCGCGACCAACATCAGCGCTCCCGTCACCGCGACCGCGCCCGTCTGCTTGAAACAGAGCGCCAACGCAGGCAGCAGTAGCCACAGCGCCAGGCGTCGCTTGCGGCTCATGCTGGGAGCGCAGAAGCATGCCCAGCTCGCGCCCGCGAGCACCGCGAGCTCCAGGTTCGTTGGGTGCAACGAATCCGCGATCGGGTTCATGTACGCCGCGAGGGCCAGCAACATGGCGAGGCCAGCGCTTGACCAGCGCAAGGTACGCCTGTCACCTCTGAGCCCCGCGCCCGCTTGCTCCGCGCGCATCACCGAGAGACCTAGCCGCGCGGCCAAGTAGACGGCTGCACCGAGCCACAGCTGTGAGAGCAACTTGTGGGCGAAGAACGAGCGCACCAGCCCGAGCGGCTTCAGCAAGAGCCAGCCGAGATACGGCGCGCCTGGGGTGTAGATCCAGGAGTCCGCCTCGCTAGGGTTTCCGTACGGATGCTTCCCGAGGTCGATACGCAGCAGCGTCGTGAGGTAGTAGTCGTCAGGCCAGTACAGAAGATCGTAAGGAAACTGCAGACGGCGCCAGACGGCGCTGAGCACCCCTGCTAGCTGCCAAGCCACGAGTGCTAGGAGCGCGCCCCAAACGAACTGAGGGATCCAGCGCTTGCTGCTCTGGGGGTCGCGCATGCCGCGCTGACTATCGCACGCTGCTCGTCAGTTTCAGCAGGCTTTGCGTGTCGAAAGTCAGCGGGCTTCGCGCGCTTTCCAGGGCATCGTCCACGTACTCCTCCTGACGCATCCCGACGAGCACGGAGCTAACGCCCGGAGTCGCCAAGAGCGCCGCGACGGCCAGCTGGGACACCGGCCGCTCCGGAGCTCCGCTGTCTCTTAACGCGCCGCTGTCTCCTAGCGCGCCGCTGTCTGCCAGCGCCTGAGCGACCGGCGCGAGGGACTTCGCGCTGGCTTGGGCCGCCTGCTGCCGCAGCGCGGAGATGTACTCGTCCAGCGCACGGATGTAGCGCCCGCGCCACTCCCGCCAGGCTTCCCCCCGAGGTCCCGAAAACGCGTTGTCCAACGCCGACAAGTAGCGGCCCGTCTCCCGGGCGATCACTCGCTGCTCGAGGTCGTGCCACTGTAGCAAGCTCGAAATCCTGGATTCGTCGAGCTTTTCTCGGTGGAGCGCCCCGAGGCGCTCTGCCCAATTGAAGAAGCTCTCCGGCTTGAGGGGGCTACCTTGGGGAGCCCGCAAGTCTGGAGCGAAGTTGCGGCGGTACTCTTGCTCTAGCCCAGCCACGCGGCTCTGGGCGGCCTGCAGCGGCTCAGTTGTTTCCTTGAGGATTTGATCGGAGGGTGCCGCGAGGCGCAACAAGCCGTGCTCGGTGATGGCGTTCAAAGGCCTGTTCGCCAACACCAGGAGCCCGGCCCGCTGGGCCGCAGACAGCACGCTCTCCGGTCCGCTCGGGCCCTGATGGTTCAGCGTGAGCGCGGCGCCTGCCTCCAGCAGATTGAAAGGTAGCTGAACCACACGGAAATGATGTTCAGTTCGTTTGAGCACCTGCTTCGCGGCCGCTTCGGCGCACTCCAGGAAGCGACTCAAGTTGGTCGCTTCGGGTTGCTCTGCTGCCTGGATCAAGGTGTTGCTCGAGACACCGTAGGCCTGGATGCGGCCCCTTCGTACCTCACGCTCGAGCTGTTCAAAGGCGCGCGACACGCGCTCATAGAAGGCTTCACGATTAGCCTCGAGCTGCTGCTCGGTTTGGGAGCGGCCCGCTTCAGCGGCGTGGCTAAGGAAGTACTCCGGGTTGTGCAGCAAGTACACGTCGAGGGTCTCGAGCCCAAGGCGCGCGAGGCTCTCCGTGAGCTGATCCTCGATCCACTCCGGGTGCAGGCAATGCCAACAATCGTCGCTGTACTCGACCATCTCGGCGTACGGCTTGCCCTGTGCGACGCGCGCTCTCGCCTTCTCCAGGTTGGGACCTTGGACGTAGCCCACCTTGCTCACGACAACGACCGCGTCGCGCTCTACGTTGCCCTGGGCGTGCAGCTCGCTGAGCACCGACCCGATCAGCTCTTCGCTGTTTCCGCTGGTGTAGTTGGTGGAGGTATCGATCAGGTTTACGCCCGCGCTCAGCGCGTGGAGCAGCGCCACACGGTGGGCGGGGTGGCCTTGATCGATGCGGTAGCCTCCGAATCCAACACGGCTGACTTGCAGCTCGCTTCCGGACTTGAGTTGCCAGGGGGAAAAGCTACCGGAGGCGTGCGACTTCGCGTAAGCGCGGGTGCCTACGGTGTCTGCCTGCCCAGGTAATCGTTTGCCGGCGACGCGCGACTGTCCCTGCGTTGCCGACTCCTGGAGCGCGGCGCTGAGCGCGGCTGCGACCTGGTCTGGGTTGGTGACGGGAGCTTGGCAGGCGAAATTTCGGCAGATGAACAGCGCGGGTCGCGCGCTCTGCTTGCCTTCGGTGAGCGGGGTTGGCGGCTCTTCAGGGCGCGCGTGGGCGATGACTCGCGCCGGCAGGTAGAGCTTCGCCACTTGTTGCCTGAGCGCCTCGCTGGCTTCGAGGCTTCCAGAAAAGCACAGCTCGAGGGGAGCCGCAGCGAGGAAGCTCGCGGCGTGCAGGCTCGTGGCGAAGCTCCGCGGCTGACGCTGCATGAGTCCGGCGTAGGCGGAGAGGGCGCTGACCGCACGCTCCTCCATGGCGTTATCACCCAGGTGTTTGCCGAGGCGCGCCAGCACCCGCGCCGCTACTGCATTGGCGTTCGGAATGGCTCCATCGTGTCCTTCACGCGAGCGCACCAGTAGCGCCTCGTGTTGCCGTGCGGTATTAAAAAGCGCGCCCTCTTCCTCCGCGAAGTCCTGGAGCATGCGTGTAGTGAGCTGTCGCGCGGCGTCGAGCAAGTGGGTGGAGCCCCCCGCCTCGACCAAATCGATCAGGCCGTCCGCGAGGAAAGCGTAGTCTTCCAGGTACGCGTCGAGGTGCGCCTTGAGCTTGCCATCGGCTCTGCGCGCGGTGCGGAACAGCCCGCCATCGGGTCGACGTAGGTGCGCCAGCAAGAAGGCCGCTGCGCGCTCGGCGCTCTCCAGGTACCTACGGTCACCGAGTACTCGATACCCTTCGGCCATGCTCCCCAGCATCAGGCCGTTCCAGCTCACGAGGATCTTGTCGTCGAGCAATGGCTGGGGGCGGGCGGTGCGTGCCTGGTGCATTGCCTTGCGGATCCGCTCGAAGGCTTGGAGTAGCTCCTCTCCCCCAACCGAGCAGTCTTTCGCGACTGCAGAGAAGGGGCGGGGCGTGTGGGGGATGCTATGGCCCTCCCAGTTCCCGTCGTCGCTGATGTCGTAGTGCGCACAGAAAGCTTCGAGTGCGCCTTGCGGGAGCTGCAGCGACTGGCAAGCGGAGCGCACTTCCTGCGGCGTCCAAACGAAGAACTTACCTTCCTCGCCCTCGCTGTCGGCGTCGGTCGCGCTGTAGTAGCCGCCCTCCGCGTCCTGCATGTCGCGCACAATGTAGTCGAGGGTCTCGCGGGCGACCCGTGCGTAGTCTACGTCGCCAGTGAGCTGATATGCCTCCAGGTACACTCGGGAGAGCTGTGCGTTGTCGTACAGCATCTTCTCGAAATGAGGCACGAGCCAGCGTTCGTCGGTGGAGTAGCGACAGAAGCCGCCGACGATGTGGTCGTACATCCCGCCCCGCCGCATGCCGTCCAGGGTGCCGCGCAGCATCTCCAGCGAGCGTTCGTCCGCTGTTTGTGCGTGGAAAAGTGTCATCAGCCGCAGGGCGGGTGAAGGGGGGAACTTGGGTGCGCTGCCAAATCCGCCGTGCCGCGGATCGAAACTCTGGGATAGCTGAGCCACGGCTTGCTTCGTCCAGTCGAGGTTGATGGGCATCGGCCGGCCGGTGCTGGACTGCTCGCGGATGTGTTCGGTCAGTTCTCGCGCCTGCTCGAACAGCGACTCGCGTTCGCTTTCCCATGCCTCGGCCACTCGCTTCAGCAGGCTTGGGAAACCAGGTCGGCCATACTTGTCTTCCGGGGGGAAATAAGTTCCGGCGAAGAATGGTTCCTGGTTGGGGGTGAGGAAGACCGTCATCGGCCAACCGCCGCCACCACTCATCGCGACGGTTGCGGCCATGTAGATGTCGTCGAGATCCGGCCGTTCCTCGCGATCCACCTTGATGCAGACGAAGTGCTGGTTCATCAAGCGCGCGGTGCGTTCGTTCTCGAAGCTCTCGCGTTCCATCACGTGGCACCAGTGGCAAGCTGCGTAGCCAATGGACAGCAGGATGGGCTTGTCCTCTCGCTTGCTCTTCGCGAGGGCCTCGGCGCCCCACGGGAACCAGTCCACCGGGTTGTGGGCGTGCTGGAGCAGGTAGGGGCTCGTCTCGTGGATGAGGCGGTTGGCCGGTGCGTCGGTGCTCATGCACGGGGTCTAGGGCCGGCGCACCCGAAAGGCAAAACGCCACACTTTTGGCGCAGTTTTCCGAGGTTCGGACGCAGGCGTTAGGCTGCGCGTGGTCACTCAAAGCTCGGTCGGAGCCACAACCCTCGAGGGAGTCGTGAGCTTGCGCTCGGGAACGCGCTTCCGTACGAGTCGGTCCTGACCGCGTGGAATCGGCTACGCCGCGGTATGTGAATCGCGCCTCAGAGGTACAACCCCAAGGGGTGACTGCCGATGGGTTTTCTGCTTCCGCGGGGCGGCCCTCGGCAGTCCCCTGTCGCGTCTGGGTTCAAACTTCGAACCTGCTTCACATTCCCCACGGTAGCGAAACTCTCGTTACTATCGCGGGGCAGTCCCGACGAGTGCGTCGCTTCACGGAACCGGTTTCTCACTCCGGGTGAAAAGCATTCGCACCAGGAAACGCGTGACTTTGCCTCAGAGAAAATTGGGCAGATAAAATGACTTGGTTCGCGGAAAACGGGTGCCCATGGGAAAAAATAGACCTAGTATCCAGCGCGATGGCCAAAGCTAACTTCAAGTGGCCGGCTTCCGCGAAGAAGTCGCCGCCTCCGCCCATGAACCTGGCAGATGCCTACGAAATTGGGCGCATCGTCTACAACCACTTCGAAGAGCATCCTTTGCGAGCGATCATCGAGGAGGAGAAACTCTCCATCTCGAAGCTCACCCTACATCGTTGCCTCGCCGCGTACCGAGTGTTGTTGAACCTCGGCCACACTCCCGGGGATTGTCCCTTCTCCTTTGCGATCGCAGTGCGCCTCGACTTAGTAAAGCCAGAGCAGCAGAAGGCACTCGCAAAGCGTGTCGTCAGCGAGAAGCTTTCAACGAGCCAGCTCGAGTTCGAAATTTCCGCGCTGCGCCAGCAGGAGCCACCCAAGCCTGGTCGCCAGCCGATGCTGCGCTTCGCCCGCGCAATGGGCCGTTTAGAGGCGTTTGTCGATGGTCGCTACCATTTGGGTGGTGACCTGAACCGCGCGGATGAGCTCGACGATGCAAAGCGCGCACAGATGCTCAAGCTAGCCGCCACGGTTCGAGCTCAACTCGAGCAAGTCGAAAAGGCGCTTAGCTCGGGTAAGAAAGCCGCCAAGCGCGGTAAAAAGAAGTAGGCGTTTCAGCCACGTTCTAAGGGCTTTCCGCTGACGCTCACCCCTAGGGGTGAGCGTCTTGCATTTTGTTACCAAGTGGCGCGGAAACGCGGTTGTTCTTAGCCGGTGTTGCGCATGCCCTGCGCAATGCCATTTACGGTGATCCCCAGTGCGGACTCGATGAGTTCACGTTGACCGTCGTCGGCGTTTCCTTGACGTCGCAGTAGGCATACCTGGATCAGACTCAGCGGGTCGACGTACGGATTCCGAAGTTGTATCGCCGCCCGCAGGACTGGGGATCGCTGAAGCAGCGCCGACTGCTCGCGAATCGCTAGCAACGCTTGCACCGTTGTTCGGTACTCCTGCTCCAGGCGCGTGAAGAGTGCACGGTCCGCCCCGAGCTGCTCAACGTATAGCCTGGCAACGCCCAGGTCAGCTTTCGCACACACCATCTCGATCTTGCTGAGCAGGTCGTCGAAGAGCGGCCAGCGTTGAGCCATGTCTTGCAGCAGCGCGAGACCTCCCGGCTCCGCCAAGCAACTCTCGAGCGCGGTGCCGACGCCCAGCCACACCGGGAGCATCATGCGGTTTTGCGTCCAGCCGAAGGTCCAGGGGATGGCACGGATGCCTTGCATCGAGCCCGCTCCTCGCTGACGGTAGACTGGCCTCGAACCGAAGTGGACATGCGCGAGTTCCTTCACCGGTGTTGCCGCGAGGAACATCTCGAATACGCCGCGCTCTTCGTGCACCAGGCGGCGGTAGATGGGCAGGGCCGTCTGGCTCAAACGCTCCATGGTTTCGCGGAACAGCTGGATCTGCTCGTCAGGCACTCCGTCGCGCCAGTCCGTTTCCATTGCCATCAAGGTCCCGCTGAAGAGGACCTCCAGGCTGCGCTCTGCGATCGTGCGAATGCCGAACTTCTGGCTGATGATTTCCCCTTGTTCGGTGACCTTGATGCGCGGCCCGACGGTTCCAGGTGGGAGCGCCATCAGAGCACGGAACACTGGTGAGCCGCCGCCACGACCCACGCTGCCGCCGCGGCCGTGGAAGAGGGTGAGGCTGACTCCAAAGCGCGTCGCAACCTCCACTAGGCGCTCTTGCGCGCGATACAGCTCCCAACTTGCGCTCAGCAGACCTACGTCCTTCGCTGAGTCGCTGTAGCCGAGCATGACCTCCTGGCGCATACCCCGGGCGCGTAGCTGTCGAGCATAGGCCTCGTCGGCAAATAATTCCGCGAGGATATCCGGGCCGGCCAGCAGGTCGTCTCGAGTCTCGAACAAGGGCACCACGTCGAGCTGTGACTGCGGGTCACCCGGGCCTAGATCCACGAGCCCAGCTTCCCGACCGAGCACCAACACACGTAACAGGTCGGCGGCGCTCTTCGTCATCGAGATGATGTACGTCTTGGCCACTCGCTCACCGAGCTCGCGTTGTGCGCGCTGCATGGCACGGAAGACATCGACGGTCTTCTTGGTCTGCTCGTCCAGCGTGATGTGAGGCGAGAGTAGCGGGCGCCGCCCGGCGAGTTCCCGACGGAGCCCCGACGCGTCCAGCTCGGGGATCCCGATGGCACGCGTAATACCGGCGAGTGCCCGGGTGTGTGCCTCGGCGTCTTCCCGCACGTCCAGTCGGTGACCCGCGAAACCTAGAAAGCGGACCTGAGCGACCAAGGGCTCCACCAGGCTCTGACCCGCGTAGTCGGCGCCCGACCGCACCACGGCGTCGCGTATCAGCTCCAGATCCGTCAGTAGCTCCTGGTTGCGTGAATAGGCGTGTGGCTTGGTCAGCTGCTCGCCGCGTTCCCGTGCGGCAATGACGTCTCGCGTGGCATCCAGGCGCTCGGCGATGAAGCTCAGCTTCAATCGCAACGACTCAGAGGCATCCCTCCGAGCGTTCTGTTGCCAGATCTCGGGCATGGACTCGCGGTCGCTAGCTAGCGACTCCTCGAGCTCAGCGCTCACTGAAACCAAGCTATCCGAGATGCTCAGGCGCTCGATCAGCTCTTGCACCTTGTCGTAGTAGTGACTGATCAACGCCCGGGTGCTGCGGCGTACCGCGAACTCGGTGACCTCTGGAGTGACGAAGGGGTTGCCATCCCGGTCTCCGCCTACCCAGCTGCCGATCGGCACCTTCACCGAGACCCCAAGGGGCTCACCAAAGACTTGGTTGAAGGCGTTCTTCACCGCGTAGTCGAGCCATTCGCAACTCTCGTAGAGCTGATCTTCGAGGTACCAGATCACGTTGCTCACCTCGTCGAACACACTCGGGCGATCACGCCGCACCTCATCGGTGAGCCAGAGCAACTCGATCTCGCCTTCGATGGCTTGTTCTACCCGCGTGCGCTGGCTCTCAGTTCCCGTGTCTCGCTTGCGCAGCGCTCGCGCGACTCTCGCCTGGAGCTGCAGGATGGTGCGTCGTGTGGCTTCCGTGGGGTGCGCAGTCAACACTGGTCGTACTTCCATCCGCTCGACCAGCTCGCGCACCTCGCTTGGACTCTTTCCGCGTGCTTTCAGCTGACCGAAGGCCCAGCGCGGGGACGCCGGCTGAGGCTTCTTGTCGCTGCGCTCCCAGTACGCTGCTCGTCGTCGCACGCGGTGGACTTGCTCCGCGGTGTTGATCAACAAGAACAGCAGGCTGAAAGCGCGGGCTACCTTGCCGATGCGCTCTAGAGGGATGGCCTCCACCTCGGCCATGAGCTTCTCGAAGCCGCCATCGCTCGCCTCTCGCCGGCGGTCCCGGCTCAGCACGCGCAATGTTTCAACCGTGCGGAAACATTCGTCACCTTCGAGACGCTGTACGACGCGCCCCAGCAGGCCCGCCAACCAGCGGATGTCGGCGTACAGTGGTTGATCTTCGGGGCGGATATCCAGGCTGCTCACTCGATGTTTGTCACACGCAGCGCGGGCGCTGAAAAGGTTCGACCGCCGCTTTGACCTAGCTTTGCGCGGTGTGTAGGCGGGCTACGTAGGCCGGCGTTGGACCTCACCCCCAAACCCGACGTGGGCGGCCGAGAAGCACCATGTCTGATAGCAATTCTGTGGAGCGTCCACGGCGCCTGCGTGGTGTGGAGATGCGCCATGTTTGGCTGAGATTAGCTGCCGCGAGCGCCCCCTCTGCTATATGCGAGCAGAACATGTCCGCCCCGTTACAGCTGCGTCGCAAGGGTCAAGCGCCCGTGGGCGCCTTTTTGCCGACCACGCGTGACGAGCTCGAGGCGCGGGGCTGGGACGCATTGGACATCTTGCTGATCAACGGCGACGCCTACGTCGATCACCCCGCGTTCGGCGCTGCGCTGATCGGGCGCTTCCTCGAGGCGCGAGGTTTTCGCGTTGGCATCATCAGCCAGCCGCGCTGGGACACGCCTGAGGACCTGGTCCAGATGGGCGCGCCAAGGCTCTTCGTCGGTATTACCGCGGGGAATCTGGATTCGATGCTCAACAAGCTCACGGCGCAGAAGAAGGTGCGCTCGGAGGATCAGTACTCGCCGGGCGGCCGCGTTGGCCTGCGCCCAAACCGCGCGACCATCGTCTATGCGAACCTTGCCCGTCAGGCGTTCGGCAAGCTGCCGATCGTGATCGGCGGCATCGAGGCTTCGCTCCGGCGTATCGCACACTACGACTACTGGTCCGATGGCGTGCGTCGCTCCGTGTTGCTCGATGCCAAGGCGGATATGCTGATCTTTGGCATGGGCGAACGCCCGGTGTGGGAGCTCGCTGAGCGCATGCGCAAGGGCGAGGCGTTCGGGAGTATTCGCGACATTCGAGGCACTGCCTTTCGCCTGGGCAAGGGCGAAATCATTTCCTCGGGGCAAGATTGGTCGAACGTACCGTGGGAGCAGGTGGAGGCGAGCCGCTACGTCAGTGATCGGCGTCCGGTGCTGCTGCCGAGCTACGACAAGGTGAAGGACGACCTGAAGCTCTTCAGCCGCATGAGCGGCGCGTTCCAGCGGGAGACCAACCCTGGCAACGCTCGGCCGCTGATTCAGCGTCACGGTATGGAGGCGGTGTACTTCAACCCGCCGGCGGAGCCGCTGTCAGAGTCGTTGATGGACGAGCTCTACGATCTGCCGTTTCAGCGCTCCGCTCACCCTGGCTACAGCGAGCCGATCCCCGCCTTCGAGACGGTGAAGCACTCCATCGTGACCATGCGCGGCTGCTTCGGCGGTTGCTCGTTTTGCTCCATCACCGAGCACGAAGGCCGCGTGATTCAGAGCCGCTCGGCGGAGAGTGTGCTCAGAGAGGTGCGCCAGCTGCGGCGCATGGGCGACTTCCGTGGGGTGATCAGCGACGTGGGCGGCCCGACCGCCAATATGTACCAGATGCGTTGCCGGGAGGAAAAAATCGAGAAGGCCTGTCGGCGCTTGAGCTGCGTCCATCCCGGTGTGTGTGAGAACCTGGTGACGGATCACGCACCGTTGATCGATCTCTTGGGCAAAGTGCGCGAGGAGAAGGGGGTGAGGAAAGTCTTCATCGCCTCCGGCGTGCGCTACGATCTCGCTGAGCGGAGCCCGGAGTTCGTGGAGCAGCTGGCGCGTCACCACACGGGGGGTCAGCTCAGCGTCGCGCCTGAACACGTCGACGACGCGGTGCTGGACAAGATGAAGAAGCCCGGTGCGGAGAGCTATGAGCGCTTCGAGTCGCTGTTTCACTGTGCCAGCGAGAAGAGCGGCAAGGAGCAGCACTTGATTCCGTACTACATTTCCGGGCACCCCGGCTCGACGCTGAAGAGCATGATCGACCTGGCGGTGTACCTGAAGCGGAAGGGCCTGCGCCCGCGACAGGTGCAGGACTTCATCCCGACTCCGATGTCGATGGCGACCAGCATGTACTTCACTGGACTCGACCCCGTGAGTCAGGAGCCCGTCTACACCGCCAAGCACCTGCGGGATAAGCGCAAGCAAAAGGCGCTGCTCCAGTACTGGGATCCCACGCAGCACGACCTGGCTCGCGAAGCGCTCGCGGAGGCCAAGCGTGCGGATCTCATCGGCTCCGGGCCGGACTGCTTGGTCCCGCCGAAGCACGGCAAGGGGTCACTGTCGATCCATCGTCGGGGGAGCTCGGGTCCGGTGCGCAAGGGACGCACCGGGGCGCGAGGTGCTGGGAGTCGGCGTCCTCAGCGCTCGCGCTAGAGCCCGGGCCAACGCGGGCTTCGACTCCTAGCCTCCGAGAGGTAAGCTCCCGCGAAGCGATGTTGCGAGTCGAAACGACGAATCACAAAGATTCGGGTCCCTGTCCGTGTTGCGGCGATCTCACGCGCTCCGTATGGGGGCACGTCTTTCGCGACGACGAGCCGCGCGCCGTCTACTACGTGCGTTGGACGCTCAACCAGTCGAAGCATGGTGCGATCTGGATGCTTAGCATCGGTGACTGGGTGGACGCGGAGCACGGTCATCGAGAGTGCGTCGGTCTGGACTGTCGGGCACCGGATGGCAACATCGCCTTCATGCTGGTCGACGCAGCGACAACACCGTGGGGAAGCGCACCGGGTCTGGGTACGCCGCTCAAGCGTGAGGAGGTGCTCGGCACACCACTTGCGCAGGAGGCCTTCGACGTGGTGGACGCGGTGCTCGCCCAAGATGAGCGGTTGGCGCTGATGCGCGCCACGCTCGAACAGCCTCGTCCGGCTCGCGCGTGGAAGCCGGCGAGCCGCAAACGCCGTCGGTGAGTCCCAGCCAGGAGGCACGGGGGCACCGCCCATTCTCACCGGCGGTTTACGCGTTGCTTCGCCCAGGCTACTGAGACCGCATGCTCAAAAGTACCCAGCTCATCGCGTTCGTTGCCACCACGGACCCTGAGCGCAGCAAGGCGTTCTATCGCGACGTCCTGGGGCTCGAGTTAATCGCCGACGAAGCGTTCGCGGTGGTGTTCCAGGCGGGCGACACCATGTTGCGGATCCAGAAGGCGCAAGACTTCAAGCCTCAGCCGTTCACCGCGCTGGGTTGGAGGGTGGATGAAATCCGCCCGGTAATCGACCAGCTGCGCGCCAAGGGCGTGAAGTTCAAGCGCTACGACTTCTTCGAGCAGGACGCGTTCGATGTATGGACGACACCCGACGGCAGCGAGATCGCCTGGTTCGAAGATCCCGACGGAAATACGCTATCGTTGACCGCCTTCGCGAAGGTATGACGCTCGACCCGTGTGCAAACCCGGGAGGGTCAACTTGGGAGGCTGAGCCTCCGTCGTCTGACCCATCAGAGCTTCAATCAGCTGGCGCTTTCACCCTCTGATATCAGGTTCTGCCAGAAGCGGCCGTAGACTCAGGGGATGCTCAGCTCCCCCAGAATTCGTTGGTCACGGATCGCCCCTCTCATCGCCCTGCTGGGAGTCGCGCTGCTCGCCTGTAAGCAAAGCGACAGCCAGAACGGCTCTACGGCGGCGGCGGAGCAGCCCCAAGGCGCCGCGCAGGCGCCTCAGGCTGCCGCAACCGATGACTCCGAAGGTTGGAAGTGCAGCGCTGGGATGTTCTCTCCTTGCGACTGCCCCGACGGCAGCGAGGGGATCCACGCCTGTGACGACAACGGCAACTGGGGTGCCTGTGACTGCACCCCAGCAAAACCCGCGAAGCCTGCACCGAAAAAGGTCGCGGCAGCCGCTTGTCGCGACGGTCAGACCCGCGCCTGTCCGTGCGGTGACGGCACCTTCGGTCAGCAGACGTGTGACCGAGGCAAGTGGCTTTCTGGCTGCTTCATGTGTGACTGAGACCACCTCCCAGCGGTTGTTTTAATATTACACACCTGTAAGATTGAGGCGCGGCGCCAAAGCTGGCGCGGCCAGGAGCGCCTCATGATCTCGACTGCAGAGCCACTCACCCAGCCAGTCCAAGCGGCCCAGCGACGCCTCAAGCCGCGCCACGTCGGCTTCGCCCTGGCGAACGTGCTGTTCGTCTTCCAAGGCCTGGTCGGCTACGTGGGCGTGCTGCTCCACTGGCTCCCTCAGCAACCCACGGACGACATCGCCTTCCTGTGCGTCGCTCTGGCCTATCACGGCCCCTTCTTCGCTTTCTGGGACGCGTCCGGAGAACGCCGCAGCAAGGTCGAGAAGTGCCGCACCTTCATCAACTGGTGGCTACTGACCGCGATCACCGCGGTGCTCTTCTGGGAGCTGCCCTGGTACTACCTCGAAGACGACATCCTCCGCCGTGGCATCGCGATGGATCAGTTTCACGAGGGACTCGAGTACCTCTGGATCTTCTGGGGCTACGGCATCGCCGACAATCGTTTCCTAAACGGAAACGAAACGGTGCTCTCCATCGAGTTCTGTTCAATCCACACCGGGCTGCTGCTCATCCCCACCTACTTCGCCATGCAGAAGAACAAAGTCTGGGCCTACTGGCTCGGCGCCTTCGGCATGGCCGGCGTCTGCTACGTCACCATCGTTTACGTTATCTCCGACTGGCACCTCGGCTGGCCTCACATCAGCCCTCGTCCCTATGACTTCTGGGTGAAGTTCCTGCTCACCCAGACCCCATACGTATTCTACGGAGGCTTCGCCGCCTTCTGCGCGATGTACGTAGGCACCGAGCTAGCGATCGCAAACCGTATCCGCGAGGCAAAGCTAGTCGCGAAAGACGCGTGAAGTGAGCTCCCACAGCGCGGCCTTGGCATCCCGCTTATTTTTGGGGGAGAGGCCACGCGTGATCGCGTCGTGCACAATCCACTGCGCCGCCACCATGGTTGCCTTGAGCAGAGTCCGAGAAGGCGCCGTAAGCCCGCGCTCGCAATACCAGGCTTCCACCTCTTTCGCCGCGTCATCGAACGAACGCTGAACGATGGCGTAGGCGGGCGAACTGGGATCCGCCGACTCCACGAACACCAACTGCGCGAGCTTCGCATTCGCAAAAATTTCGTCCGCGAGCTTCTCAAGCCCCTCGCGAGTGCCACCCATCTGACCCCGGCGCAGCAACGACAGCATATTGAGCTCCACCGGCCCACGCACAGCCTGCTGGTAGAGCTGCTCTACTAGTGCCTCCTTATCGGCAAAACACCGGTAGAAGGTCGGCCGCGACACCTCAACGTGTTCACAGATCTGCGCGATGCTCACCCCGCGCGAGCCGCTCACCGCAAACAACTCAGCCGCCCCTTCGAGAATCAGTCTCCGCTGCTCATCGACCCCCGGCCGACTCTTGCTCCTGCCATCGCGCTGCTTCACCCAAAGCGAGGCTAGTCGCTCCAAAGCCTAAGGCAATGGTGACGAACCCCAAGGCAATGGGGCGGAGCCCCGAGCCGTGTCGCTTGAGTCTAAGGCAATGGGGCGCAGCCCCGAGCCGAAGAGACTCGTGTGCGAACCGGCACCCCCCTCGCAGCCCGCCAGCCTCAAAGCGCCATGAGTCCCTTCCTAGGCAATGGGCGCAGCCCGAGCCGAGCCGAAAAGCGCACGAGTCACCGGACGGCGCTCAGTCTCCCCGAGCAATCGGCGAAGCCGGAGCGAGCCGAAAAGCGCACGAGTCACCGGACGTCTCAGTCTTTGAGTGTCTGTAAGAGCCTTTGCCCCAGGCCAAGCGAGGGAGTTGTGGAGGCGGCGTAACGGCCCGCAGGGGGCGGGCGCAGAGGCGGGTGAGCGTAGCCGCTGTGAGGCCGATCACGCAGCGGGCCCTCACGAAGCTCTTCTTTAGAAGGCGCAGGCCGTTCCGTATCCAACGTTCGAAGCGCAGGCCGAGACTAGCCAGTTACCGCGCGGTAACCTACCTAGCGACCCCCATTCAAGCCCGCCCATCGCGGGTCGTGGGAGCCGCCGCTCTCTACGACTGAGCAATCTTCGCGGGCCGTGGGAGCCGCCGTTCTCTACGACTGAGTCAGTGCCATGCTTGAGCAGCCGCCACCGGCTTCCCGGTGCGATCATGCTCAGCAACCAACGCCTTGGCGCGGGTCACGCAACCAGCGCACGCCGGGAACTGCGAACCATGGTCACACACGATGACTCGACCACCCGCGAGGGCACCGTTGAACTCCGTCGGCTCCATGTGGCGACCACACGCAATGCAGTGGATGTGCTGTTGGTGGTGGTGATGGTGGTGCTCTTGCCCCGCAGCTTGCTGCTGGGCTTTGCGTTCCTTCTTCGTGAGCTGCTTCGCCTTCTTCGCCATGGGGCGGGAAGCATGCGTCGCACCTCCCCCCCAAAACAAACGAAAACGGCGCCAGTTCGTTCGAACCAGCGCCGTTCTCTGCTGCCCAAGAAGGCAGCCTATTGACTGATCACTTGGCCGCCAGGGCGATCAGCGGCGCGATAACCAGCGCCACGACGCTCATCAGCTTGACCAAGATGTTCAGCGAGGGACCCGCGGTGTCCTTGAAGGGGTCACCGACGGTGTCGCCCACGACGGCGGCCGAGTGTGCCTCGGAGCCCTTGGGGTGAACGGTGCCGTCCTTCATCTTGAAGCCGCCGCCTTCGAAGGACTTCTTCGCGTTGTCCCAGGCGCCGCCGGCGTTGCTCATGAAGATCGCGAGGAGCACGCCCGAGACCGTCACGCCAGCGAGCAAGCCGCCGAGCGCCTCAGGTCCCATGCCGAAGCCGATGGCGACGGGGGTCACGACGGCGAGCAGACCAGGAGCCACCATGCGCTTGATCGCGGCGCTGGTGCTGATGTCGACGCAGCGTGCGGTGTCCGGCTTGGCCTTGCCTTCGAGCAGACCCGGGATCTCGCGGAACTGACGGCGCACCTCTTCGATCATCTCCATCGCCGCTTCACCCACCGCGGCCATGGCCATGGAGGAGAAGAGGTAAGGCAGCATGCCGCCGAGGAAGATGCCCGCCATGACGGTGGGCTTCGAGATGTCGATGGTGGTGATGTTGGCCTGCTGCGCGAACGCGGCGAACAGCGCGAGGGCGGTCATGGCGGCGGAGCCGATGGCGAAGCCCTTGCCGATGGCCGCGGTGGTGTTCCCCACGGCATCGAGCTTGTCAGTGCGCTCGCGAACCGCGGGCTCCTGGTGGCTCATCTCGGCGATACCACCCGCGTTGTCCGCGATGGGGCCGTAGGCGTCGACGGCGAGCTGGATACCCGTGGTGGAGAGCATGCCGAGGGCCGCGATGGCCACGCCGTACAGGCCAGCGACGTAGGCGCTGCCGATGATGCCGATGGCGATCAGGATGATCGGAATCGCCGTCGACTGCATGCCGAGGCCCAGGCCTGCGATGATGTTGGTCGCGGTGCCCGTCTTGGACTGGTTCGCCACACCGTCGACCGGGCCCTTGTCCATCGAGCAGTAGTAGCTGGTGATCATGCCGACGCCGACGCCAGTCGCGAGGCCGATGACCGTGGCACCACCGACGTGCAGCCAGGTGACGACGTGGTCCACACCGCCGACCGTGGTGCCCGCTGCGGGCCAGAGGAACTTGGAGATGCCGAAGGTCGCTGCGGCCATCACGCCCGCGGCGCCGAATGAGCCGACATCCAGAGCGATCTGCGGGTTCCCGCCTTCCTTCGTGCGCACCACCAAGGTGCCGAGGATCGAGGCAATGATGCCACCCGCGGCGACGATCAGCGGGAGCAGGATGGGGCCCATGCTGCTGCCATCGGCAACCGCGCCGGCACCGAGGCCGAGCACCATCGCGCCGACGATCGCGCCGACGTAGCTCTCGAACAAGTCAGCGCCCATGCCGGCCACGTCACCGACGTTGTCGCCGACGTTATCCGCGATGACGGCGGGGTTACGCGGGTCATCTTCCGGCAGACCCGACTCCACCTTACCCACCAAGTCTGCGCCGACGTCGGCCGCCTTGGTGTAGATGCCGCCACCGACGCGCGCGAACAGCGCGATCGACGAAGCGCCCATCGAGAAGCCAGTGATGACGTTCAGCGTGACGTTGAGCTGTCCCTTGAACAGCACCGTCGTGAACAGGATGAACAGGCCACCGAGGCCGAGCAAGGCCAGACCGACCACGCTCATACCCATCACGGCGCCGCCGCTGAACGCGACCTGGAGCGCCTCGGGGAGAGACCTCTTGGCGGCTGCGGTCGTACGCACGTTGGCTTTGGTCGCGACGCGCATACCGAAGTAGCCGGCCAGACCCGAGCAGATCGCGCCAAGCACGAACGCGCCGGCGATGATCGGGCTGTGGTCCTTGCTGCCCATGTTGGCGACGGCGAGCAAGCCCGCGACCACCACCACGAACATCGCGAGCACCTTGTACTCGCGACCCAAGAAGGCCATCGCGCCCTTGGCGATTTCCGCGGCGATGTCCTTCATCGTTTGATCGCCAGCGTCCTGCTTGGTGATCCAGGACGCCTTTACGAAGGCGAAGATGAGCGCCAGTACCCCGGCGACTGGGGCGGCGTAGATCAGGTTTTCCATCTGGGAGTCTTCCTTCCAGGAGCCCAGGTTGCCGAGTTGGCTTTGGGGATCACGCCCTCGGGCGAGTTCTCGTCCCGACCAGTGGTTGGTCAGGAGCTACCGCGTGAGCGGTAGGCAGTGAGGTAAGGGGCCACTCGACACCTGTGGGTCCAACGAGCGCGCCCGCTATAGACCAAACCCCTCGCGATGCAAAGCCAACGGGGTGCAAACTCAGGGCCAGCCTGTCGAATTGTTACTTGTTCGCGCCTCCCGGGCGCGAATTGCTCACCGGCCACGGGTTTGGCCACTTTAAGCGCCAGATCATCGGTTGGGAGGTGAGTCGAAAGTGCGTTCCAAACACTGAACCCCTGGTCACGCGCTGCCCCGAGGGAGCCCCTCGGATTCCGTTCTAGATGGAATACTCGAGGCCTTCGATTGCCTCGCGGCAATTGATTGTTTGGGGGGGAGGAGCTCCGTCCGTCAGCTGTCGGCGCAGCGGCGTTACCGGGAGGATACGCTCCGTCGCCGGTCCCGCGCCTCGGTCCGATACTCAGAGCGGGTCGAGCAGTCCGACGAAGGCGTCTTTGCCGCCGTAGTTGGAGTTATTGGGCAGCGCTCCCTGCGTCCAGCCGCCGATCAGGAGTTGATTGCTCGGTGTCAGCTCGATCGACCAGGGATAATCCACACCCGGGCTCTGGATTTGTCGATAGCCGATCAGGGCGCCGTCACTGGTGTACTTCTGAATGAAGATGTCAGGGCCAGTCGTTGTGGTGCTTTCAAGCCCCTTTTGGGTGTAGCCCGTGACCCACAGCGTGCCGGAAGGATCCGCAAAGACGCCGTAGACGTTGTCGTAGCCGCCGCTCCCGATTTGTTTGCCCCATAGCGCATTCCCGTCTCGATCCAGCTTCTGAACGAACCCGTCGCTGCCGCCTTGGAGGGGACCGAGGAAGCTGCCGTCAGTCCAACCGCCGACGTAGATGGCGCCCGTGGCGTCTGCCGTCACCGAGCACGCCGTATCCGCGGTGTACCACCCCATGTCGTGATGCCAGACTTCGCTGCCGTCGGGAAGCAGCTTGCGAACCCTGATTTCGCGTTGTCCAATCGTACCCGCGCCGTTGATACCGGCGAAGCTCTCCACCAGAATCACGTTGCCGTCCGGATCTATGGTGAGCAACACGCCTTGCTCATCGTAGGCTGTTCCGTACTGCTTGCTCCAAACGAGACCGCCGGAGCCGTCATATCGACGCAGAATGACGTCAAAGCTGCCAAGGTTCGTGGCGTCGAGCGAGCCCAAGGTGGTCCCCGCAAGGTAGATCGCGTCGCTGCCCGAGGTCGCGATTGCGTTGACGACGTCATCGACGCTCGTTCCGAATTGTGTGCCCCAAAGCAGCTGTCCTTGAGGGTCGTACTTGCGCAGGAACGCGTCGTTGTTGCTCCAGCTTTCGCCGGGTAGCCTGGCCTGGATGTAGCCAGCGATCAGCGGGTTGCCCGAGCTGTCCACGGTCCCAGCTCTGAGTTCGTCATCGCTAGTGCCACCGTATTGCGCAGTCCAGAGCTCCTTGCCGAGCTTATCGTATTTCCGCACGAAAGCGTCTTGGCGGCCCACGGGGGAAGGCCCCAGCGACCCGGAAGTAGTTCCGAAGGCGTAGATGTCTCCGTTGGGATCCAGTCGAGCGCCCACGCTTAGTTCGGTTGCTGCGGTACCGTATTGAACGATCCACTCTGGGGCAGCGCCGCCGGTTCCAGCCATGCCCGCCGCGCCGCCAGTTCCAGCTGCGCCGCCAGTTCCGGCTGCGCCGCCAGTTCCAGCTGCGCCGCCAGTTCCGGCTGCGCCGCCAGTTCCAGCTGCGCCGCCAGTTCCAGCCGCGCCTGCAGTTCCAGCCGCGCCCGCTACGCCGCCAGTTCCGGCTGCGCCGCCAGTTCCGGCTGCGCCGCCAGTTCCGGCCGCGCCTGCAGTTCCGGCTGCGCCCGCTGCGCCGCCGGTTCCAGCAGTTCCGGCTGCGCCGCTGGTTCCAGCCGCGCCTGCCGCGCCGCCTGTCGCTGGAACGCCGCCAGCGCCCGCCGTGCCGCCTGTTCCCGCAAGGCCGCCAGCGCCCGCCGTCCCAGCTGCGCCTCCAGTCGCTGCGGTCCCGCCAACGCCGTCGCCCCCAGCGCCTGCCAACCCCGCGCCACCCGCGCCGGCTACTCCGCCGTTCCCAGAGCCGGCACTGCCGCCCGTCCCTGAGCTACCCCCGCCGTCACTACCGCAGGCCATGGCTAACGCTGCGAAACAAACAGTCAGATATCGGCTTCTTGCATGCATGGCTGGCTCCAAGGTCGCGGCGGCGCGCGGACGAAGCCGAAGAAGCTAGTTTGGATTGCGGCGTTCGGCAACTCGCGTAGGCAAACCGTGCGGTCGCGGCGCGTGCTAGTCCCTCGGCGCGTGCTAGTCCCTTGGGCGGGTGGTGCCTGCTCGGTCCCAGCTGCGCCACGCGGCCGCGGATACGCGCACTAGTCAAGTCTGCGATAAAGCCACCACTCACCTTCGTGAGCGACCAGCTGGATGCTCGGGTCGGCCTGGAACACGATGGCGGGATCCACCCGGTGGCGAACCAGGAAGGTGTCGAACCAAGCGCCGTGTTCGATGGTACGGAACGACTCAGGATGCCACTCGAGCATGTACGGCAAGCTCGGCGGCGTGTCCTCACCGCGAGGTCGATAGTGGATCGGATACAAGCCCCAGCGCACGAAATGGAAGTACAGTGAGCCACCTGTTTCCGCTTGGATCCACGCTGGTAGGTGAATGAAGGGGGTCGTGGAGCGATACGTACCTGCGTGATCGAAGACCAGGTAGAGGAGCCTTGGATGAGGGGGAACCTTCGCCTGAATCGCGTAGAAGTCCTGGTTCAGCCGCTCGAAGCCGAGCCACTGGCCGGCGACCAGCAGCGCCTGGCGCCCCGCGGTCAGCGCGAGTACTCCCACCAGAGCTACGCGGGGGAGTGCTCCCTTGGGCATTGCAGGGAGCAGCGCAAGCAGCAAGAAAAGCACGCTCAGCGCCTCCCGTGGGTACACGAAGAACCAGCTGCCCCAGGAGAGCGGCAGGCTCAGGTAGAGCCCGAACAAGCCCACACAGATCAGCGCGACCAGGATGTGTGAATCTCGGCGGAAACGGCGTAGGGCCGCAGCGCTCAGAGGTGCCAACGGCGTCGGTGCATCTTCAGGGGTTGGCTCAAGAGCTTTGGTGTCCGCGTGTTCTGGTGCGGACTGACGTCGCCTCCACACCAGGTTGCCAACCCCAAGCACCAGGCACGCGAACAGCCATAGCCAGCCGTCCAGCCGCTCGCGTTCGCCGACACTCGCGACGAAGCCTCCGAACACGTGTGTCGGGAGCTCGCTGACGCGGGTCGGTGCCCAGGTGAGCAGCAGCTGAGCGCCCGTTACGTGATCACGGCGGAACCAGAACACCAGGAACAAGACGAGCGACGGCAGTAGGGCGAGGCCGAAGAACTTGAACTCGCGCAACGCTCGCCCACTTCGCTTGGCGACGGCCGCCACGAGCAGCACCCCCACAAGCGCGAATGCATAGCGGTAGACGTGACTGAAAAGGGTCAGGAGCAGCATGCTGCCGAGGAGCCACGTCCGCAGCTTGCATTGCCGCAGGGATCCACCCTCGAATAGCATCAGTGCGGCGCCGACGCTCCCAGCAAAGAACCCCAAGGCGGCGATGTGGCTGATGAATCCCCAGTGAGTCAGCGTGGAGTAAACCAGGCCGAGCGCGATCAAACCCATGAAGCGCGGCTTGCCAAGGCCCCGAAAGAGCAGCGAGAGCCCCAGGGGTAGGCACCCCAGCAGCAGCACGCACGTCACCTTCACAGCGACGTGAATCGGCATGAGGAGGCTCAGCCCCGCACCAACCAGATACTGCAACATATATGGCGCGCTCAGCGGGTCGACGTAGAACTGGTCGCGAAAGTGATATTCAGGGTCCGAGTAGTGCCTCAGGATCGACGTATTTGCTGCGTGGAAAGGTAAGTCGGTGATTGGTGGATAGCGCACCAGCCAGAACGGATACACCAGCACGTACACGCAGAGCGCGCTCGCCCCGAGCAGCGCCACGGCGCCGAGCTTGCCCTCTCGGGTCCGCAGCATTTCTCGCAAGCGCAGCATTTCTCGCAAGCGCGGCCGCTCAGTACCCACTCGGCAACTCCACGCTTCCCCCGACTTCGGGCAGCTTGAAAGTGAGGAACTGACCGTAGTCGTCTCCCGGCTTGGGCGGGACCCAGCTCATGAAATGGTAGTTCCCACGCTTTACCGGTCGCTGCAGGTTGACCTCGATGCGCGTCGGGACGCCTTCTGTGTCCACGGCTCGCACGATGATCAACATCCCGGCGAGCTGCAGGCCCTCTCCAACCTCCATCGGGTACTGATGCCCTCGGTAGGTTCCGTCGAATGGGTCCGAGTAGAAGCCATATGGCGCTTCCAGGACCAGCTGTTGCTCCGTCTGCCGCTTCAGCGTCACTGGGCCCCTTCCGGCATGCAACATGCGGATATGTCGAGGCACTCGCAGGTTACGCGTCGCACGCAGCCCCAGCAGGCTCGCCACGTAGAAATAGGAGGGGCCACCGATCAATACCAAGTGCTCGTCGCTGTTCGGGTGACTCCACATCAAGCGCTCCGAGACCCGATCGAGCTGGTTGCCGAAGCGATACATGATGAGGCTGCGCTGGGGAAAGGTCATTGGCGCGACCACGCCATGAACTAGTAGGAGCGCAAAAGCGACTACGCGACCTGCAAGGTGGCGTGGGCTGGTGGCGGTCTTGGTCTGCTCAATGGCTTGCCGCACGGCAAGAGCCACAATCGCCATACCCCCAAGTCCGGTGAAGAACAGCAACCGATCCTGGGGCATCGCGGCGCACGCTGGCAGCGTGGCGAGCAAGGCACCAAAGAGCCAGAATCGCGCCGCCGGGTCACGGAGCGTTGGCCTGAGCCACCACAAGAACGCGGCCACGAGCGCGCTGACGACAGCAGCAAGCGAGTAGACGACGCTCGGGGGCAGCCTCCACCACGCTTCACAGTCGACCCCGAAGAGCTGGCCCGCGATCAGCGCTGGCAGCCGCCACAAGCTCTGACTTAAGAAGCGACCCGTGTCAGCGATGGGATCCAGGTGGAAGTCTGTGCCGTAAGTGCCGTGTCCGAGCCTGCGGTAGTAGTAGAGCCAGACCCCAAACGCGGCAAGGCTTGGCAGGAGCACGGCGGCGCGCTTCGCGATGTCAGTTGCGCGGGTCTTTCCGCGGGGCTCCAGCCAGAGCGCGTGGGCAGCCAAGTAGCCGAGTGCCCCAACCGCAAACTCTCCACACAAAAAGCCCACTCCCAGGCCGAGCGGCGCAACGATCGCCGCGGCTCCACGCGTCAACGCGGACTGGCCACTGCGCCGCCAGACATCGTGCGCCCAGATCGAGAACACCCCACACAGCGTCGCCAGAATCGCGTTACGGTTGGCAAGCCAACCCACCGGGTGCGCGTGGGCGTCGTCGATGGCGTATAGCAGAGTCGCGAGGGCCACCAGCCAGGGCACCGCCAGCAAGCGCCTGTACAGTGCCGCTGCCGCGAGGATCAGCAACGCGTACCACGCCAGGCTCTGAAGGTGCGCCAGCCAGGGCGATTCCGGGAAGTAGTGGTAGTCGACCCAATGGGTGAACGATGTAAGCGGACGCCAGAAGCTGACCTTGTAATCCTTCAGGGTGAACCACGGGATGGTGCCGAAGTCCTTCAAGCCATAGATGCCTGAGACGTTGCCGCTGATGTAGTTGAAGAGGTTGACCCGAGCTGGAGGGTCGACGACGCCGTCTCGAATGGCACGGAAGTGGTAGTAGTCCTCGGTCCGCAAGCCGGTGAACACACTTGGTAGCGCAAGCAGCACTCCGACCAGTGCCGCCCAAGCAGCGATGCGGCGCCTACCCAGCCACTGCAGGAAGGTTTCGAGCTGGCTCATTCCGCAGCTCCTCTTGCACTGCGGAAACGCGAGCGCCCGGCGACGGTCCCTTCGGTGACACCCGGGAAACGAAATGGTGGACGAGGTGGTCGCGATCTGCGTCGCCGCGTGCGCAGCGCGAATTGGTCACACCACTTTCTGTGAACCTCGCTTCGCATGTTCGGCGCCTTCGTCCAGAGCAAGTACGCGAAACTACTCGCCGACGCGAGTTGGCACAGCGTTCGCCTTACATTTCAGCGGTTCCGACGTCCGGCACCCGCGCAAGGAGACATCTCGGTGACCTGTGTAGTTCGTTCTGACCGTCCCTCCGCCCCACCTCAGGCAAGGACAGAGGTTCCAGTGTAGATGGAAAAGCCCGATCGCCTGGCTCGGCTCTGGCTGGTGGTTCGCTCCCTGAGCGTGGGCAGTCTGGCGACGCTCTTCGACCTCGGCACCCTAGCGCTCCTGGTGCACACCTTCGGTTTGGACCCGCGTCTAGCGAGCCTCCCCGCGCTGAGCATCGGGGTCGTTGCGCAGTTCTTCGGCAACAAGCTGTTCGCCTTTCAAGATTACCGCGCGGATTGGCTTCGGCAGGGTCTGTTGTTCCTCGCGGTAGAAGCGCTGGGCTTCGTCGCGAACCTCGTGTTGTTCCACGTCGCCGTGACTTTCACCCCTCTCCCCATCCTCCCCATGCGTCTCGCGATCACTAGCTTGGTCTACTTTGGCCTGTGCCTGCCGCTCTGGTCTCGCATCTTTTCCAATGCAGCTTCGAGCTCATCTGAGCTCAAGGGGGAGTCATGACACTGGTCGCCAACATCATTCTGGGCGTCTGCACGGCGTGGACACTAGCTGGGCTCACGGCCACCTACCGCGTCAGTCGCAAGCGTGTGCCAGTGCCTCAGAAGCTGCCTGCGGTGAGTGTTCTCAAGCCGCTATGCGGGGCGGACGCCGGTCTGGAGAAGAACCTGGAGACGTTCTTCCTGCAGGACCACCCGGATTTCGAGCTGGTGTTCGGCGTTGAAGACACGGCAGATCCGGCGCTCCTGGTGGTCGATACCTTGAGGAAACGCTACCCTCAGGTACACGTTCAGGTCGTGGTACATGGTCCCTCCGTGGTTAGCCTCGCCCAGGCAGGGATCAACCCCAAGGTGCGAAATCTACGGGGAATGCTGCCTCACGCAGTTCACGATTTGGTTTTGGTTAGTGACTCCAACGTCGCTGCGCCTCCCGACTACCTGGGTGATCTAGTGGCTACCCATGAGAGCGACCCGCGCATCGGTTTGGTGACAAACCTCTTTGCCGGAGTCGCGGAAGACACCCTCGGTGCCGCGCTTGAAAACGTTCAGCTCAACGGGTTCTGCGCCGGAGGCACTGCGCTTCCGACTCTGCTGGGCGACTCGTCTGTGGTGGGCAAGAGCATGCTGTTCAGGCGATCGCTGGTCCAAGAGCTGGGCGGCCTTGAGCGTGTCAAGGATGTCTTGGCGGAGGACTACGTCCTGGGGAAGACCTTTCAACACGCAGGTTACCGCGTGGCAATTGCATCCACCGTGCTGCACAACGTCACGTCCAAGATGAGCCTGAAGGCCTTTCATGAACGTCACTTGCGCTGGGGGATGTTGCGCTGGCGGTTGCGTCCAGTGGCGTACGCGGCGGAGCTTTTCGCGTCACCCTTGGTGCTGTTGCCGCTCGCGATGGCGACCCTCGGTCCCGCTGTGGGTCTCGCGTGGTGTGTATCCGTTGCGCTGTTGCGCGATGTCGGTGGCTGGTATTTGCTGCGAGGAGCGGAGCGTCTGTGGTTGCCTCTCGTGCTCTCACCGTTGCGTGAAGTGTGTATCCTGTTCACTTGGGGGCGCGCGTTGTTCAAGCGCCACCTTCAGTGGCGCAACAACCGCGTGCGCCTTGGGGCTGGCACCCTGCTCTTCGAACCCAAGTCGACCAAGGCGCACTGAGCTACTGCGCTGCAGACCTGCTGAACTTTGAGGCCCGGCTTCGGGCGTCATTCTTCTAGTAGCTCGAACTCCACTCGGCGGTTCCGTGCGGCACAATCTGAGGTGTGCTCTCGACACAGCGGGAGGTTCTCACCGTCGGCTTGGACCACGATGCGTGAGCCATCGACGCCGCAGCGCACCAGCCAGCGTGCGACGTTGCCGGCGCGTTCCGCCGATAGTTCGTGGTTGTACCCCGGGGATCCCGCTTCGTCTGCGTGGCCGTGGACGCGCACCCGCGCGCCGCTTCGCTTGCTCAGCTCATCGCAAACCGACTGAATCGCCGCCTCTTCGGAACCCAAGATACGGTGGCTGCGATAGTTAAAGTGCACGACTTGATCCATTGGGGTGCCCTTGGCATCGGGCGCGTCGCTAGTCGGCGTCTCCGGCGGTTTCTCGGGTGGGGGGGGAGGTGCTTCGTCGGGGCACCCGTCGTCATCCTTGTATTCGTTGTGGGTCTCGGCAGCATCGGGGCAGCGATCGCCGGAGTCGGGGATGCCGTCTTTGTCGTTGTCCGGATCCGGACAGCCGTCGTCGTCCTCGAAACCGTCCACGTCTTCAGGTTCCGTGGGGCAACGATCGCGATCGCCTCGCAACCCGTCACCGTCCCTGTCCGGCTCCTCGCTAACGGCGCGCTTTGGTAGACCGAGGCTCAGGATGATTCCGGCTCCCAAGAGGCGTGCGTCATCGGGCCCGCTCTCGGAGTCCGGCTGAAACACCTGGGTGTAGCGCACAACCGGACCAAGCCCAACGGAGTCGCTGAGAGCAAACTGCCAGCCAAGCCCGATGCTCATCACGGGGCGCTGAAGATCGCCCGTCAGTCCAAGTCCCACGTTGGCGTCGATGAAGAGGCCTTGCGGGCCCGGGCCCTTCATGGGAGCGAACCGCACACCACCCTCAGCGCTGATCAGTCGGCCCACGTCTCCAGACTGCGCGGGGAACCACCAGCTGCCGGTTCCAAGCTGCAGGTGCAAGGCGCCGATGACTGGCAGGCTCAGGTGACCCCGCAGATGACCGCCGGGATCAAAGCGATCAGCGGGAGTCCCTCCGACGACGAGATCGCCACCTCCTTCGAGGTGAAGCTGGAGCGACTCGAAGACGCTGCCGTCAGCGGAGGCCTCGGCGCTCCCATCGTTGGACGCCTCGGCCTCCAGGGTCTGAGCGTCAGCGCTGCTCGCTGTGGCTTGCGCGAGAACCAGGAGCGGGGTGAAGAATAGTGTGTGGTGAAGACGCATAGGTAAGCAGCGAAAAGGCGTCGATCAGCGGGAGATGCGCAGCCGGAATTGCTCGCAGCCGGACCCGGAGGCAACACGGTAGACACGCACGTATATCGTTGTTGGCCAACCCACGCTTCGGGTGCTGCAGTTCGTGTTGGCGTTGGTGCAGGTGTCGGTGAACTGCCAGTCGGTACGATTGTTCGCGCTCCCGCCATTGCCGCAGCTGAGCGTGCTGCCGCAAGAAGAGCGAATATCCAGGCGGAATACTGAGCCGTCGTTCGTGACCAGGCGAATGCGCGGCGTACCGGTTCCGTGGCGCCGGAAGTCAGCGTTCTCAGGGAAGCTGATGCGGTACCACGCTTCGTCGTTCGCTCCGGGTAGCACCTCTAGGGGCGAATCGACGCTGGTCCCGGCGCTCATGCTGCCGAGGTTCAGGACGCTGCCACAGGTGTTGGGCTGGCCCACGATGCATTGACCGCCACACAGCGCTCCGCCGTTGGCGCAGCCGCAGCTGCCTGCTAGGCACGTCTGACCCGCAGCACACACGGTGCCGCAGCTCCCGCAGTTGTTCGGGTCATTCGTGAGGTCCTTGCACAGCGTTCCACAGGTGCTCAGGCCGCTCCCGCAGGTCGCTTGGCAAGTGCCACCAGAGCAGACTTGCCCTGCGGCGCAGGCGTTCCCGCAACTGCCGCAGTTCAGCCGGTCCCCTTGGAGATCGCGACAGACGCCGCTGCAGTTGCTGAGGCCGCTTCCGCACGAAACCTGACAGGACCCTCCGCTACACACCTGACCCGCGCCGCACGTGTTGCCGCAGGTGCCGCAGTTCAGGCGGTCGGAGCTCAGGTCGCGACAGACGCCGCTGCAGTTGCTGAGACCAGTGCCACACGAAACCTGGCAGCTGCCGCCGCTACACACCTGACCCGCCGCGCAGGTCACGCCACAAGCGCCGCAGTTTGCGATGTCGGTCGCGAGATCACGACAGACGCCGCTACAGTCGCTGAGCCCACCGCCGCAGGACACCTGGCAGCTACCTGCGTTGCACACTTGCCCCGCCACACACGTGGTTCCACAAGCGCCACAGTTATTGCGATCGGTCGCCAGATCACGGCACGAACCGCTGCAGTTGCTAAGGCCGCTGCCGCAAGAGACTTGGCAGGTTCCACCGCTGCAAAGCTCGCCGGCACCGCAAGTCGTCCCACAGCCACCGCAGTTGTTGCGATCCGTGGAGAGATCACGACACGAGCCGCTGCAGTTGCTGAGTCCGCTACCGCAGGAGACCTGACAGGTTCCACCGCTACACACCTCGCCAGCCGCGCAGCTCACTCCGCAGCCGCCGCAGTTGTTGCGGTCGGTGGTTACGTCCCTGCAGGTGCCGCTGCAGTTGCTGAGTCCGCTGCCACAGGAGACCTGGCAGGTTCCGCCGCTGCAAACCTCACCGGCAGCGCAGGTATTCCCGCAGGTCCCGCAGTTTAGACGGTCCGTGGTCAAGTCCCGACACACGCCGCTGCACGTGGCCTGGCCGTTTCCGCACGAAACCTGACAAATGCCACCACTGCAGACTTCGCCTGCGCCGCACGCCGTACCGCAGGCGCCGCAGTTGCTCCGGTCCGTCGTCAGGTCGCGACAGATCCCGCTGCAGTTGGCGAGCCCGCCGCCGCACGACACCTGGCAGCTACCGCCGCTGCAGACCTCACCCGCGGCGCAAGTCGTGCCGCAGCCGCCGCAGTTCAGTCGGTCCGTCGCCAGGTCCCTGCAGGTACCACTGCAGTTGCTGAGGCCGCCCCCGCACGACACCTGACAGGTGCTGCCGCTACACAGCTCGCCCGCGGCGCACGGGCTGCCGCAGCCCCCACAGTTTGCGTTGTCCGTTGTGAGATCTCTGCAGGTACCACTGCAGTTGCTGAGCCCCGCACCGCAAGACACTTGGCAGGCGCCACCAGTGCAGACCTCACCCGCGGCGCAGAAGGTTCCGCAGCCCCCACAGTTGTTGCGGTCGTCTGTGAGGTCGCGGCACACGCCGCTGCAGTTGGTGAGCCCGGCGCCGCAGGAAACCTGGCAAGTGCCACCGCTGCACACTTCGCCGGCCGCGCAGGTGTTCCCGCAGGTGCCGCAGTTCAAGCGATCGCTCGAGAGGTCTCGACACGCTCCGCTACAGTTCGTCTGGCCGCTTCCGCAGGAAACCTGACAGGTGCCACCGCTACAGACTTCACCCGATGCGCAGGCGTTTCCGCAACTTCCGCAATTGGCGTTGTCGGTGCTCAGATCTCGGCAGACGCCACTGCAGTCGCTCAGGCCACCGCCGCAGGAGACCTGACACGACCCAGCGTTACACACCTCGCCCGCCGCGCACGCGATCCCACAACCCCCACAGTTCAGGCGGTCCGTGGATAGATCTCGGCAGACACCGCCACAGTTGCTGAGTCCAGCGCCGCAGGATACTTGGCAGGTGCCGGCGCTACAGAGTTCCCCGGCTGCGCACGCGGTAGTGCAGCTTCCGCAGTGGGCTGGGTCTGTGGTGAGATCACGACATACGCCAGAGCAGTCGGCCAGGCCGCCCTGGCAAGACAGCGTACAAGCCCCACCGCTGCACACCTGGCCTGGAGCGCAGCTGCTGCCGCAGGCTCCACAGTTCGTGTTATCCGTCGCGAGGTCGCGGCAGTTGCCGGAACAGTCAGTGAGGCCGGGCCCGCAGCTGGTTTGACAGGCGCCGGCGACACACGCCGTACCCGACGGGCAAGTGGTCCCACAGCTTCCGCAGTTCAGGCGATCGGTTGTGAGATCGCGACACACGCCGGAGCACTCCGCGAGCCCCGAGCCGCAAGATAGAGTGCACACGCTTGCGCTGCACACGTCGCCAGCGGCACAGGCGGTTCCACAGCCACCGCAGTTGGCGCGGTCCGTGGTCAGGTCTCTGCAGGTGCCACTGCAGTCGGTGAGTCCGACGCCGCAGTTCGTGGAACAGATCCCTGCGGAACAGATTTCGCCCGTCGCGCACGCTGTCCCGCAGGCTCCGCAGTTGGCGTTGTCCGAGGCCAAGTCCCGGCAGCTGCCACCGCAGTTCGTTTGACCGCCCCCGCACGAGACCGTGCACACGCCCGCGCTACATACCTCGCCAGAGGCGCAAGTGGTGCCGCAACCCCCGCAATTGGCGCGATCTGTGGTCAGGTCTCTGCAGCTCCCGCCGCAGTCAGTGAGTCCCGCGCCGCAGCTGGTGACGCACGCGCCGGCGCTGCATACCTCGCCTGCGGCGCACGTGGTCCCACAGGCGCCGCAGTTGAGTCGGTCACCAGTCAGGTCACGGCAGGTGCCGTTACAGTCAGTGAGCCCTGCACCGCAGCTGGTGAGGCAGGCGCCGGCTGAGCAGACTTCGCCTGCGGCGCAGGTGGTCCCACACGCACCGCAGTTGAGCCGGTCCGTCGCTAGGTCCCTGCAGCTGCCATTGCAGTCGCTCAGCCCCGCGCCGCAAGACAAGGTGCACGCACTTCCGCTGCAGACCTCGCCTGCGGCGCACGCGGTCCCGCACGCACCGCAGTTGGCGCGGTCCGTGGTCAGGTCTCTACAGCTGCCAATGCAGTCGGTGAGGCCTGAGCCACAGTTCGTGGAGCAGATCCCGGCGGAACAGACTTGACCCGCCGCGCAGGTCGTCCCGCAGGCTCCGCAGTTGACGTTGTCCGAAGCTAGGTCTCTGCAGCTACCGCCGCAGTTCGTGAGGCCTCCGCCGCACGAGACTGCGCATACACCCGCGTTACACACCTCACCGGCGGCGCACGGGCTACCGCAGGCTCCGCAGTTGGCGCGGTCAGTCGTCAGATCCCGGCAGGAGCCGGAGCAGTCCGTCAGCCCGGCGCCGCAGCTCGTGACACACGCGCCCGCGGAGCACACTTCACCCGCTGCACAGGCGGTCCCGCAGGCACCGCAGTTCAGGCGATCGCTCGCCAAATCACGGCAGCTCCCAGAGCAGTCCGTGAGTCCGGCACCACAGCTGGTGAGGCAGCTGCCTGCAGAGCACACCTCTCCCCCCCCGCACGCTGACCCACAGCTACCGCAGTTCAGCCGGTCAGTCGTCAAGTCGCGACAAGTTCCGTTGCAGTCGGTGAGACCATTTCCGCACGTAACCGCGCAAGTCCCAGCACTGCAGCGCTCACCAGCGGCGCAGAGGGTTCCACACGCTCCGCAGTTCGTGGAGTCCACCTGCAAGTCGCGGCAGGTGCCACTACAGTCCGTCAGTCCCCCGCCGCAGCTCGTCTGGCAGGTTCCAGCGCTGCATACCTCACCAGGTAGGCACGGTGAGCCGCAGGCTCCACAGTTGAGGTTGTCGGCGCTGAGATCCCGGCAGACGCCGTTGCAGTTCGTGAGTCCGCCGCCGCAGTTGGTCTGGCACTGGCCCGCGACGCACAGCGTTCCGGAAGGGCACGCCGTACCGCATGCGCCACAGTTGGTGGGGTCACTCTGCAGGTCGCGACAGATCCCCGAGCAGTCGGTTTGCCCATTTCCACACGTCGTTTGACAGCTACCGGAGCTGCACACCTCGCCCGGGGCGCAAGCGGTACCGCATGCGCCGCAGTTGCCGGGGTCGACGTTCAGATCTCGACAGCTCCCGCCACAGTCGCTCAAGCCCGGCGAGCACTGCGTCACGCAGCTCCCGGCCTGGCACGCCTCGCCGTTCGCGCAAGCCACACCGCAGCTGCCGCAGTTTGCCGGGTCCGTCTGCAGATCTGCGCAGCTGGCGTTGCACACCGTCTCACCCGGAGGACAGCTGTAGGTACAGTTCCCATCCAGGCACTGCTGACCCACCCCACACGCGTTCGCGCAGGCGCCGCAGTTCTCGCGGTCACTGTTGAGATCCGCGCAGTAGTCACTCCCACCGCCGTCGCCGTTGGTGCCTCCGCCGCTGCTGCAGGTGACGAGTCCGCCGCCGCAGGTCAGCTCACACTGGCCCAGGCTACACACCGTCCCGGAGCCGCACAGCGTGCCACATGCGCCGCAGTTCTCGATGTCCGTGCGGGTATCGACGCAGGCGCCGCCGCACAGGCTAAATTCCGCAGGGCAATTAGTGGTGCACTGTCCGTCGACGCAAGCCTCGTCGCTTGCGCATTGCGTGGCACAGCTTCCACAGTGCGTGGCGTCTCGGGTAGGATCCACGCAGGTTTGGTCGCACAACAGCGCACCCGCGGGACACTGAGGATTCGTTCCCGTGGAGGCGTCACCTGCGTCGGCGTCGCCGCCGACCAACGGTTGACCCGTACAGGCAAGCACGAACCAGCAGGCGAAGATTAGGAAAGTGGCGCGCCAGCCCAGTTGGCGTTGGCATGCGGCAACGGCAAGTCTCATGACACCCTCGAGCTCGAGGTTTGACTTATCGGCGCTGTGGTCGCGCCGGGTGGTTTGGGTCAGCCCAAAGCGCTTTGCACCTTCGGCTGCGCACGTTTCACTGGACGCCAGTAAAGGGGTACCGGTCCAGGTGTCCCGAGCTACTTCAGCTATCTCAAATCCGCGTGGTATTTTCAAGACCCAGTGAGGCGGATCGTCTCAGGCAGAAAGATTCTTACAGCTCTTGGTGATGCCGCTAAAGCCAACACTTTCTGTGTGAAAAAGGATCGTGCGATGCAGGCAGCTAAAGCATCCCCGCGCGGAGGTGTTGCCGCGGGGAAATTGCCGTGCGAGGTGCTGCGCGCGTGGTGTTGACAAGAGTCGGCTTGCGGAGTCGGTTGCCATCGCGCCTGGAGGGACCATTCCAGGTCTCCTGCAAATGGTCGCGCCTCATCAGGTTCCCGCGTGCGAATGGCAGTACGCTCGGCCTCAATGACGCGGTGCGCGTGATCGATGGCGGACGTTGGTGGCTGTGAAGCCTTCGCCAAGGGGCGGCTGTGCATAGACCCACCTACCCAGCACCAGCGCTTCGAGTCACGAGCGCTTCGAGTCACGAGCGCTTCGAGTCACGAGCGCTTCGAGTCACCAGCGCTTCGAGTCACCAGCGCTTCGAGTCACCCAGCGCCCCCAGCCGCTCGGATGGGGGCATTCTTCTTTTGGGGGCCGGATGGCTGATGCATACTCGTACGCTCCTACCTCGGAGGTACATGTGGGACAGCTACGTCGACAGGTCTTGGCTACGGGCCTCGTTCTTGGGGTGATCTGGGTTCACGGCTGCGGCGGAGATCCAGAGACGACCCAGGGCGGTGGAACCCCGTTTGGTGGAAGTGGAGGCAGCGGAGCTGCCGGCGCTGCGGGCGCCGCGGGCACAGCGAACGGCGGCACGCTCAACGTGGACGCTGGTGTCGGTGGCAGCTCGACCAACGACTGTCCCGGGGGTTGCCCCGAAGGCCGCTTCTGTTCCAACGGCGTGTGCGTGCTGCAGACTCAATGCAGCGCAGACGATGACTGCCAGAACGACTCCCACTGTGAGCAGGGTACGGGCTGCATTCCGTGGGGAGATGGGGAGAAAGACGACACCTGCCAGGTAGCAATTCCGCCTGGTAATTTTGCGCCTTCCATCAAGTGCGAGTTCTCCAAGGCCCCAGCGGGGGATCCATTCCCAAATCATGTCGACGTGCAGGCCACGCCGATGGTGGTCAACTTCAACGCTACGTCCGGTGGCACACCAAGCATCGTCGTTCCGTTCACCTACACCATTCCGAGCGGGTACGCGGAGGGCGAGGGGGTAATTCGCGTGTTGCGCGGGAGCGATTGCTCCCTCGAGGCAAACCTAGGAGGAGGTCAGTCGGGCTACGCGGGCTACATCGTGAGCTCGGCTCCAGTTGCGGTCGCCGATCTGGATGGCGACAAGGTCGCTGAGGTAGTCGCTCGTGGCGCTGACGGACGCTGGGTCGCCTTCACGCGCAAGTCCGGTGCCTGGGGCGTGCTCTGGACATCCACCGATGCAATCTCCGCCGCATGTAGTGGTTCGGGCAGCGGCTCCCGCTGCGGTGCGGGCTGGTCTGGTCCGTCCATTCACGATCTGGACGACGACGCCACTCCAGAGGTGATCGTGGAAGGCGTAGTGCTGAACGGTGCGACGGGCGCAACCCTCAGCTCACTTCCCGCCGGCTACACGAGCTACGGCCAGGGGCTGAACCCGGTGCTGGCGAACCTGGACACGGATCCCAACATCGAGCTGACCAACGGCGCGCTGGTATGGGAGTGGAATGCGGGTGCTTGGGTGCAGGAGACCTACTACGCCGGGCCCGCTGCGGGCTTCGTCGCGGTCGCTGACTTTGGGCCGTACGGCGCCTCGCTGCCCGCGACGAATCCGGAGCTGGCTTTGGTGTCCAATGGCACGCTGCGCGTGTTGGCCATGGACGGAAGCGTGGTTCTGGGTCCAGTCGGTGTTCCTGGGGGTGGCGGCGGAGCGCCAACCATCTCCGACTACGATGGTGATGGCCTTCCGGAGGTTGGCGTTGCGGGCGAGGCGTTCCTCACCGTCTACGACATCGATTGCACGCCCTCGCCGCGAACTGGAGGCACCTGCAGTGCTGGCAACGCCTGCGATGACTCGGCGGGTACGCCTGGCCCCTGCCCCGCGGGCATCCTGTGGTCTCGCCGAACCCAGGACAACTCGAGCAATGTCACCGGTTCGTCCGTGTTCGACTTCGAGGCCGATGGTGTGGCGGAGGTCGTGTACGCCGACGAGTGCTTCGTGCGTGTGTATGAGGGTACCAGCGGCGAGGTTCGCTTCAGCCAGTATCGGAGCTCGTGCACTTGGTACGAAAACCCGGTCGTTGCGGACACCGATGGTGATTTCCGCGCGGATCTGGTTGCGCCCTCCAATCTAGCGTGCTCGGATGGCGTGAACGGCATCGCCTGCGGCATGCTAGATGGAGGCGTCGACGCGCAGTTCGCTGGCTTGCGCTGCCAGGGGAACGCTGACTGTGCGTCGGGTGTGTGTGACTCTGGGTTGTGTCGCTGTACGGCGACAGCGGAGTGCTGCTCCGCCGCCACCGACGCTGACTGCCTCGAAGAGGGTTACGCGTGCGCCGCCCCACCCGCTGGCACGGCTGGCACGGGCAACACGTGCCGCGCCGCTCATCCCCATGGCGTCAGCGGAATCCGTGTGTATCAAGACGCCCACGACAGCTGGGTGCGCTCGAGGACGATCTGGAGTCAGCACGCCTACGCCGTTACTCACATCGAAGAAGACGGCACCGTGCCTCCGCGCAGCACGTGGCAAGACAACTGGCTGAACCCCGACCTGAACAACTTCAGGCAGAACGTGCCAGGTGTCGCAAACGGATTGGCCACCCCCGATCTCACCGCTGGAGCTTCGACGTTCAACTGCAGCTCCGCGGGCGCCGAGCTGAAAGCGCCGATCTGCAACCGTGGCGCCGAACCTATCGGAGCCGGTATCAGCGTCGGCTTCTACGCTGACGGGAATCTGGCTTGCGCCGGGATGACGTCGAAGGCGCTCAATCCGGGGGAGTGTGAGACCGTGGCCTGTACCTGGGCTGAGGCGCCGACTGGGAGCGAGGTCGACGTCACCGTGATTGCCGACGACAAGTCCGACCGCAACGAGTGTCGAGAAGCGAACAACCAGGGCACTATCCCCGGCGTCCGCTGCGAGCCTCCAGCCTGACCGTTGCCTGCCTCGAGAGGGGCAGGTAGCTTTCTCGCCATGAAAATCGATACAGCGACGATCGCGCGTTTGCGCGACGCGTTGATTCAAAGCGGGCGACGTCAAGCCGCGGTGATCTCTAGCGCCTACGAGACGCTCACCCGCCAAGGGCTGCTCACCGAGGAAGAGATGGATGCGCTTGCGCGCATCGAGCCCATGGTCGAGACGATGTTCTTGGTGATGTCCGCCGATGGCCGAGTTTCCGCTGGAGAAATGGACGCGATTCGCGGCGCCGTTCGTGGCCTCACTGAAGGCCTCCTGCAAGAAGGCACCATCAAGGTCATGCTCGAGGGTTGCGAGAAGCGTCTTGAACAAGAAGGACGCGATGCACGCCTGAAGGTGCTAACGAGCCAGCTCCGCGAAGACCGAGAGGACGCTGAGGGGGCCTTCGCACTGGCCGCCGCGATCGCCATGGCTGATCACGAAGTGGCCACCGAAGAGAACGAGCTGATCCTCGATCTGGGCGAACGCCTCGGCATTGGCACTGGACGGGCGGAGGCCATCCTCGAGCAGCTGGAAGAAGAGCGCAGCGATGAGGGCGCGCCCGACACCGACCGCAATCCGTCAACCACTTGAGGCCAGCAAACCCGGCGGACCTTCACCAGGTGCTCAGGCGCGACTCGGAACAAACGCGTGCTCTCGGGCGCTGCGGCGAGAACGCCACCATTCGAGTGCCCACCAGGAGATCGCGACTGCGCCCAAGCCCGTGAGGCTGAACGGTAGATCGCCAATCACTCGCAGTGCAGTCCAGTAGCTGCCCCCGCAGAAGAACAGCTCAAGCAGCAGTACCAGGAGGCGCCCGAGATAGGTGAGGACCAACGCGGGCAGCAGCTGGCGTTGACTCGAGACGTCCACACGACCCACGAACGCGGTGATAATCAAAATTTCCGCAAGGATATATTTCCAGCTCAGTGACGCGCCGACGACCCAGAGCGGGACATGTGGGTCGTTGAACGCTCCAGCCGCAAGGTCCATGCTGCCGAAGTCCAGCTGTCCCGTAAGCGCGATACGCTGGACGAAGACCAAGCCAAACACGAAGGTAACCGCTAGAAGCAAGTCGAAGTAGCCTGGCGCGTGTCGCCGCACTTCGTGGCGGGTACCCACCGGCTCGGAGTCTCGTGCCTCCTGCATGCGGGTACGCCAGGCATCGCCGGCGGCCTCCGCGAGTATCATGGTCGGGATGAAGCCGTACCACTCGCGATCACGGGACACCCAGGCAAAGCCTGCGAGGCCAAGCAGCGTCGCTATGCGCCTGTGTCCAAGTAGGCCAACCACGAGCGCAGCCAGGGGAAACACTACCAGCGCGCCGCGGCCGAACTGATGCGGGACATAGCGCCGTGCGATCAAGCACGCGATGATCCCCAGCGCGCCGAGCACCAGCGTTGGCAGCCGCTGCGCCGTTCTGCCGTGCGGATCCAACCGCGTGGATAGCGCGTACACCCCGATCAGCCCGATGGCGACGATCAGCTGGTTGCGCTCTGAAGCGACAAACCATCCCGGTAGCGAGTTCTCCGCCCGGACTCCCAGTGGCACCAGCATGATGATGCACACCAGCGCCAGCACGAGCCGTGGCCACTCGAGCGCCGTGCGGTTGACACGCAGTCGTTCCCAGCCATCGGAGCGGCGGCCAGGGCTGCCGATCGGCCCAAGCAGACAGAACAACACCGCGATAACCGCCACGGCAACGAAGCTCTCTGGCTGCGTATTCGCGGGGTAGCTTGCAACCAAAAAGCCAGGAAGCAGGGTGGGTGCAAGCCACTTCACGTTCTCGAAGCGTTTCGCGGTCCAGAGCGGTTTGAGCAGCGCCATGAGCGCGATCGAATTGCACGCCACGAAAAGCGTCACTCGAGAGATGTTTGGCCAGTGTCCAGGTAGCCGCTCGACGCTGAACACCAGCCACGTTCCGGCTGCCGCGAGGAATAGCGCCGGCGGAAGACTCCACAGCACTCGCTTCCCCACGGCAAACCAGGCGACGATGGCGCTTGCGAGAATGGACAAGAGGACCAAGACCAGCGCGTTCTGCGAGGCCAGCCCTGTCCGGAGCCCGATCTGCGTGTCGACGACTGCAGTGACTTTTCTGGCCGCCACCTCTCGCTCCCGATAGCTCGTCTTCGCCGTGCAGCGGTCGAGGCTTTGTCTGGCGGTTGCGATGACCGTCGCACCTAGCTTCGCTTCGCCGTAAGCGAAGATGCGGCGCGCGTCCTCGCACACTAGCTGCGCTCGCTTCGCCTCCGACATATCCAGCCACTCGGCGAGTACCTGCCCGCGACTTTGCTTCGGTGGGGTGGTACCGAGGAGCGCCGCTAGAGTGTTAGGTAGATCGACTTGATCCAGGGGTACCTTTGGATGGACGTTCTTGGCGATACCGGGCCCGTACGCGTAGAGCGGCGAGCGACGCTGCACCGGAACGTCTGCGCCATGAGTTCCCGAATCCGCCGCCCCATGATCACTGGTGACCACGACCGTCCACTCGAGGGGTATCTCCCCCAACAGATCCGAGAGCTGACGGTCGAATTGATGGATATGCTTTTGATACCGCGCGGAATGAATCCCGTAGGCGTGTCCCTGATGGTCTGGGGTGACGAAGTGTGCCACCAGAAAATTCGGCTCCTTGGCGAGGAGCTCCCGGGTGTCGCGGAAGGTCTGCTCGTTGAAGTCCGTGTCAATCGACACGCCCTTCGGATCGAGGCGTGTCTCCGCGAAACTCG
Organism: Polyangiaceae bacterium; assembly: GCA_020633205.1. Classification (NCBI taxonomy): domain Bacteria; kingdom Pseudomonadati; phylum Myxococcota; order Polyangiales; family Polyangiaceae; species Polyangiaceae bacterium. The sequence continues at coordinate 17,506 of JACKEB010000011.1, read as the reverse complement.
GTCCGTACATGCGGTTCCACGCGGGATCGCCCACGAGCATCAGCGTCAAGCCGTCTTGCTTGGCGTTCTCTAGCCACGAGTTGAATGGCGGGGGATCGGGCGTGAGGTTGTTTACGACTTGTTCGAGTTGGCCCCGCTGTCCAGTGCCGTAGCTGAGGATCGCGCTGGTCGTCATTGACACGCGACCTGCCCAGATTTCCGCGCTGGAATTGCGCTGCATCGCCTCGGCGAAGCGCGGCATCAGCTCTCGGTCCGTGGCAACGTCGTAACGTAGGCCGTCCACGACGACGAACAGCAAATGCTCTGTCAGTCGCTCGTTCTTCGGGCCTGCTAGCTCGGTGGCGGGGGGGGTGTCCGGTCGCAGGACAACACCCAGCACGCCGTAGCTGACGCCTGCGATGAGCGCGCTGATGAGGATGAGCAGGATTAGCGGACGAGACACGGTGAGCTGGAGAACACAGGAGCCGATCGGATGCGCGCTTTGGCTCCGTTCACGGCACTGGTCAAGCTGGCTTGTAGTGCCGGACCCTCACTAGCTCAACCAATGATCCGCCCGCGTTTCAGCATGATCGCGCGGCCAGAGGCGCTAGCACCCCGGGTTCTTCCGCGCTTCTTGCCGTTGGGAAACCACCCTTGGCTCACTCCCGCCGAACCTGCGCGACACGGATGTCAGCGGATCGCGAGCCCTCACTCCGCGGGCTGTCGGATACGAGTTCTGAGGGATCGATGATTGGTCAATCATTTCAACCAATTGGTGTCTTGAACTGGTTGTTCGCGCCGCTGGCCCACTGCTTGCAAAACGCTAGTCATCCGCTTGGCGGGCTTACTTAACGCGCTGGCGTCCCGGGGCGCCGCCGCGTTGCTTTTGATCGGTTCGCTTAGATGATGCTTCCGCGGCCCTGAGGCCGCTCCTGCTTACTTGCTTGCTTAGGTCGGTCTGCGACCGGCGGTCGGTTGGGGATACCCACGGATGGGCTGCAGAAGCCCATCCGTGGGTCGTGTTGCGGTCTGCGACCGCGTGGGGTGTTGATGAGGTGGCGTGATTGGCAGTTGCGCTTGGGTTGGCCTTCGTTCGTCGCGGGGTGCGCGCTCTTGTCGCTCGGGCAGCTACACTGCGGCGACAGCAGCAACGATTCCGGCGAAGGGGGAGGCAGCGGTGGGACCTCGTCCGTCACTGGTGGAACTGGGGGCGGCGACAGCGGCTCGAACGGTGGAAGCGGTGGTGGCGGTGGCGTGGGTGGGCAAGAGCCCCCTCCTGAGCAGGAGCTCGAGAGCAGCTTCAAAGCCCCGGTAGCTACCGGGCGCTACGTCTGGACGGCGAACCCAGACAGCGGACGCGTCGCGCTGATCGATGCCTTGTCCTTCGAGGTGCAGGTGGTCGAGGCTGGCTTCCAGCCGACCTACCTCGCAGCGGTCTCCAAGCCTCAAGACGACCGTGACGTGGCTATCGTGCTCAATACGGGCAGCCTCGACGCCACGCTGTTCAGCGTGAGGCCTGACGGCATCGACAGCTACACCGCGAAGGTGCATCGGGGCGCCAACGCCTGGGCGCTTAGCCCCAGCGGCCGCTGGGCGGTGGCATGGACTGATTACCGCGAGGTAACGAACCTCGACCCGACGGACGGGTTTCAGGATCTCACGCTGCTCGACTTGAGTACGCCAACGCCAACGCCGACGCGCCTGTCCGTGGGCTTCCGTCCGACGCGGCTGTTCTTCGATGGCGACGAGGATCATGTGTTCGTCGTTACGGAGCCTGGGATCTCGACACTCGAGCTGGGCGACTCGCCGAGCGTTGGGCTCCTCATCCCCCTCGACCAGGATCAATTCGATTCCCCCACCGGACGCGACGTGACGGTCACCCCGGACGGGGCCCACGCTTTCGTGAGGCGCGAGGGCAGCCCAACGGTGGAAATCATCAACCTCGCTGATGGTGCGCGGAGTGAAGTCACTTTCTCCGCTGCGGTTACAGATTTGGATCTCACCGTGGACGGTACCCGCGGCGTCGCCGTCGTTCGAAGCAGCTCCGAGGTCGTGCTGTTCGACGTTGCGGAGATCCTGGCGGACACCACGAACTTCAACGTGGTGCCGATCGCGGGGTCAACCGTTGGTAGTGTCTCTCTGCCCAGCGATGCTCGTCGAGCGCTGCTCTACAGCAATGCGACAGGCAGCGATCGCGTGGTGGTTCTCAATCTCGAGCCTGGAGAACACTTCCTCGAGCAGCGAACCATTGCGCTGAAGGCGCCTGTGCTCGCCGTGTTCCCGACGGAAGATGCGGCACACGCGGTGAGTCTGATGACCAGGCCAACCGGGAGCAACAAGGCAGGCGCGTTCGGTGTGATCCCTGTGGATACGGCCCTGGCTCCGAAGATCGTGGGAACGGACGCCGCTCCACAACAGGTTGCCGTGTCTCCGGATGGGACCCGCGCCGTGGTGACGGTGCGGGACGACAACACCAAAGTATTTGGCGCCTACCTCGCACGGATGCCGTCCTTGCAGGTCGACTATCAATCGCTCTCGAGCCCGCCGCTGGCAGTGGGTGTGGTTCCTGCGGCGGATCGGGCATTTATTTCGCAGAGTCATCCTGAGGGTCGCATCACGTTCATCGACTTCAAGGATGGTAGCTCGCGCACGCTTACTGGATTCGAGCTTGGTGCAAAGGTGGTGGACTAATGACTGGGAGCGCGAAGCGGACTCGCAGCTTTCTTTCGCGATTGGGCGTTGGGTTGGCCGGCGCCCTGGCCGTTGGCCTTGGCGCCCTCAGCGTGGGCTGTGGTGACCTCGTGTGTGTGGTGGGTTGCGGCGACCGTGAGGCCAAGTGGGACAAGGGTCTCGAGCCCTCCGACTACCCACCGCAAGCGGTGGGCCTCACTGGGTCAGTTGCAGTCTACGATCGCCCGTTGAACCGTGTGGTGATGTTGACCAGCGGCAGCAGGCTCGATCTTGGGGTCGATTCCGTTGCCGTAGGGAAGAACATGGCCGCGATGAAGCCTTCGGCGGCTCGCGACAAGTTGTACGTCTTGAGCCGGGGGGTACAACCTCGCGTCAATCCGGAGGATGAGCTACCGAGCCTGAGCGTGATTGAGGGTGACTCGAGCCCCAAGCGGCTTGCGCGCTACGAGTTGACGGATCCGCTTAGTGGCTTGGCGGTCGACCCGGAAGGCGAATGGGTCGTCGTCTACGACGCGGGTGGCGTCGTGGTGAACCCCAACGAGTTGATCTTGGTGAAGGTCGACGAGCCCAACGTCGAGCCGATCACCAAGACCATCAGGAGCTTTGGCGCGCGGCCTCAGCGTCTGACGTTCACGAGTGAACTGAAGCTACCAAACGGTCCCGCGCGCCGGCTCTTGATCGTCGAGACCGAACAGGACGTTACCTTGGTCGACCTGCAGAACCCACTTCGGGACGAAGTAACCATCGTGTTGCCGAAGAACCCTGCGGGGGTTTCCAGTCAGCCTGCGCAGGTGGTGTTCGATGACGGCAACCCCGATGACGTGAACGACGCACGCATCGCGATCCGCTTGGCTGGTGAGTCTGACGTGATGATCTTGGAGCTTGGTCCGACCGCGGAGGAGGGCAAAGACTTCAAGCCAACCGTCAACGTCGCAGACGTGGGAGGTGTACCGAGTTCAATCGACTTCGTGGAAACCGATGGAGGCCTGCGCCTCGCCGCTCTGGTACCGTCGAATCGGCAGGCGGCGCTGGTCGACCCGGCAACCACGGTCGTGGACACAGTGAGCTTGCCGGGAGGATACAGTCAGCTAGCGAGGGTCACTGACTCGGTGGCTGAGAAGCCGGATTTCGGTGACGTTGCGCTGCTCTGGGGGGGATCGCAATCCGATGGGATCGCCTTCTGGTCCCTGGGGCGTACGACGGGCAAGCCGTACCGCAGTGTCGATCCCTATCAGATTGGGATCAACGTCACTCAGGTTCAGGACGTACCGGGAGACGAGCTCGGACAACGAAAGATCCTGGTCGGGCAAGGTGCCACGGAGTTCTACGTCTTGGACCTCGATGCGCGCACAAGTTTCCCAATGCTCACGAATCAGGGCGGCTTCGACCTCTCGGTTGCACCCGATGGTGGACGCGCATGGGCGCTCCGTCGAGGCACGCCAGAGTTCGCGCAGGTGAATCTGGAGTCGCTGCATCCCACGTCGCTGGAAGTGCAGCGGGATGTCTCGGCGGTGTTCGACATCGAGCGCCGGGACGGTGGGCGCGCCCTCGTCGCGCTCCACGGTAGCGGCTTGCTCGGCGCGACCATACTCGATGCCTTGGACCCTGACAGCGCGGAGACCCGCTTCTACCCCGCGCTCTTGCTTGGAGATCTGTGATGCTGACCGGTTTTCAGTTGCGGGGGCCCGTTCGTCTCCTCGGTCTTTGCCTCGCGGCAATACCCTTTTGCCTGGCCGGGACTGCCGGCGCTCAGGAGATCCCCAAGGACGAGGCGCCCAGCGAAGGGGACTCGCAAAGTCTCGGCAAGCATCAGGACCACACCCAGGTTTCCCTCGGCGTGCGCACCAGCTTGGTCAGGGACGCGGGGTACGACCCGTACGCCGAAGATGACGTGTTCACCCAGGGCAGCATCGGAGCGTCCCACGCGCTGTTCGTCGATGGAGCCTGGTCGGTCGCGGGCGCCTTCGGCTTCGACTTTGGTGGGGTGAACTCCAACGTGCGCGGCGAACACAGCGAGCTCGACGCCTATCGCTTCACGTTGGCGCCGGAGCTGCGCTTCCACCTGCTACCTCGCCTCTACTTCTTGGGACGCCTTGGGCCGTCCCTCACCTACGATCGGGTGAAGATCTCCGACGAAGTTGCGGCGACTGACCTCTCCAGTGCTGGGTTGAGCTTCGGCTTCGACGCCGCCCTCGGTGCTGCATACGAAGTGCTCGGGCGCACCAGCGGCGCCCACAAGGGACCCCGCGGCTGGATCCAGCTCGAGCTCGGCTATGGCTGGTCGTCGTCACGAGACATCACCCTCGAGGCTCGGGGTTCCGACGCTGACAGCGCGCCGGAGCGGCTCAACGGGGTCGCGATGCCCGCGCTGTCGCTGAGTGGGCCCGCAGTGAAGGTTGCCGTCGCGGCGAGTTTCTAGGGCTTTTTGGCGGGCTTGAGGCTTCGCGCCGGTGCAATCGGCACGTGGATGCGCGCGACCGTGGAATCTTCGAGCTCTACCGCCAGGCCGCTCTCCGAGTACTCATAGACGATCGCATCGCCGGCTGGATCGGCGCCGTTCGGTACCGCGCGGAGACGCTGAGTGGGCCCTGACAGCTTGCTCTCGAGCACCCTCAGGTTCTGCCCGATGCGCGCCCCATCCAGGTCCCCGTTGAACGCTTGAAACGTCCGCTCTCCTGGGGCCGTCGCGCTGCGCAGTGAGGACTTGTCTCCAGCTTGATGCACGATGGCGCGTTGTACTTTTCCGCTGGCGAGCTCGAACTCCAGACCTCGGCTCCAGTAGATACAAGCGCCCGCTTCGAGCGTCTCACACCGGCCGAGCTTGTGCTCGAGCACTTCCTTGAGCTCACCTAGCGCGATGCCTTGCACCTTGGGAGCGCGGTTCTTCAACTCAGAGGGCGACCGCGCAAAGACTCTTGGAATAGGCGTGGGGCTGCTTGGGACAGCGGCGCTTGAACGGGGCGCCTCACCCCCAGAAGAAGCCGTGGAAGAGCTGCCGCCGCCTTCAACACTGGATCTCTGGGGATGCGATTTGTCGCAGCCGGCGCTCAACAATACCAGCGCGCTACAGCCAACAACCGCCCCGGCGCGCATGGCGGCTTAGCCCTCGACCAGGATGAATGTGCTGTGCCCCATGCCGCGCCCCTGCACCATGCCCCATTTCTCGTTGAAGGCCGGTACCGTCCAGTCGAATACGCGCTTGGCGTCGATGGGAGAGAGGTTCACGCAGCCGCCCGACTTGCGCTCGCCGAAGTCTTCGTGCCAGTACGCCGCGTGGATCGCGTACGGCCGCTTGAAGTACTGCGTCCAGGGCACGTCGGCGATCCAGAACTTGCGCGGTTCGCCCATCTCCGTGGTCATGGTGCTGACCTGCTCCTTGGACTCGATCCAGTAGCGACCGTAGGGTGTGGCGCCTTCTTTTCCAGGGCTCATCAAGGTGGTGAACACCGCGCGATCGCCTTCGTAGAGTGTCAGCGTGCCGCTGTTTACTCGGATGTGCACCCACTTATTCTGTGGGGAAAAGTCGTGGGTGACCTCCCAAGGCGTCTTGCGCCGCTCCGCCACAGAAGCTTCATTCTCCGCGATGTAGAACCCGTCCTTCGTCTCGAGGTAGCGTTTGCCTGCCTGCTTGCGGGACTCCCCAGTGAGCTGCATCCAGGTGCGCGCCGGCCAGCTCTGGCTCGTCTGAACCAGCTGCTCACCCTCGAGGCGGAACTTGGAGCGCGCCGTCTTGCGTGCCCAAGCGATGGGTAGGTTCCGCTCGGAATTGAGTTCGAGGCCGTGGAACTTCGTGCGCCGAAATCGCAAGAGGCCCTTGGCAGGTACCACGGTGAGGTTCGTGGAGAGCACCCATACCTGGCCGTTCGCCTCGAACGCGCGGGTGTAGGCGATCATCGAGCCAAACGGCACCTTCTTGAAGAGCAGGCCCGGCTTCTTGCCCCAGGCGTTCGGCGCATGACCGCCGTCCTGGAGGAAGTCCGGCATCGGCCCATTGGGCTCGATGGGCTCTTTCTCGGCCAGTTCGTCGTGACCCACCGACCAACCGCGCAGCTTCTTGTAGTCCCGGGGGCCGGTGTCCCAACGATTCTCTTTATCCGTAGGGATACGCGTTAGCATCGGCGCGCCGAGGCTGAAAGCGTACTCATAGGGGAAGTCGCCTTCAGCTGGTTCGGTCCAGCGGTTCGCTTGCACGAACGGGTCCGACATATCCGTGGTGTTGCGGCGATCCGCACAGGCGAAGCCACCTTCCACCGGGACGTACTGCTGGCACTTGCCGAGGCCCGAGCTGAAGGCGGGCCCCGTGGCGGCGATGCTGTCTCCGACACGGATCCCACCGAGGGGCAGCGTCCTCGAGTCCGGGCGCGGGTGGATCCAGGAGCCCCACGTCTTTGAGGCGACGCGTCCGAACTCGCCGCCCTTGGGCAGCGGTGCTGGGTAGCCTGCGCCAAACGGGTCGACGGGCGGAGCCTCTGCCGTTGGTGTTGCCTTGGGAGCTGGGCCCGATGCCTTCCCTGCGCTGTGAGCGGATACCGGATCGCTCGCAGGTGACGTGGGCTGCGCGCTGCTGCGCGGGCTGTTCGGGCTCGCAGAGCAACTCACTCCGCTGACTGCCAACACGAACAGGCTGTATTTTAGGGACCCCATGACGCGGACATTTTGCCTTTGAAGCTATGGTTTTGGCCCAGATTGATGTGAGCGCAAACGCGCCGCTTGTTTTGGGGTGCAGGCCTCCTGCTTCTACACTTCGAGGGTGAGAGCTAGCGCGGCGACTTCTCGATTCACGAGCGCTGTGCGGTTGTTCACCTTGGCGTTGCTGCCGCTTGGGTGCGAGCAACCGGCGGAGCTCACCCCCAGCACTGCCGACACGTCGAGCGCCGAGGCGATTGCTTCAGCGAAACCCCAGGGAAATGCGGCCTCGTCGTCTTCGGTGAGCGCTGGGTCGACGAGTTCCTCAGCGTCGCAGAGTGGCCCAGCGTCGCAGAGTGGCCCAGCGTCGCAGAGTGGCCCAGCGTCGCAGAGTGGCCCAGCGCCGCAGAGCGGCCCAGTCGTGCTGCTTTTTGGCGGCGACGTGAACCTCGGGCGGGGCACTGGACAGCGCATCCTGCGCGACCCCGCTTATCAGCCGCTGCGTTTCATCAAGCCGTACTTTGACAGCGCTGACTTTCGTTTCGTGAACCTCGAGTGCCAGCTGTCGGATCAAGACGGAGTCACCCAGACCAAGCACCGACTGATCTTCACCGGACCACCAGGCGGTGCCGAGGTGCTGAAGAACGCCAACATCGACTTGGTGAGCGTCGCCAACAATCACATGTGGGACTTCGGTAAGTCCGCACTGCTCGAGACGTTCCAGAACCTCGATCGCGTAGGGGTGGGCTACGTCGGCGCGAGTCCAAACCCGGGCAAGGACTCCTACAACGCCGTTTCCGTGGAGGTGCGCGGCATCAAGATCGCGTTCTTTGCGGTCACGCAGATCTGGAACCAGGGCCCGATCAACGAGCACGAAGGACGTCACTACGTCGCCTGGGCGGACTTCGGGACGCTGGAGAAGCGCATCGCCAAAGCCAAGCAGAGCCACGACTTGGTGATCTTGAGCTACCACGGCGGCGCCGAGTACGTGGACGAGCCGATGATGTGGACGCGTCACTTCGTGCGCGCGGTGATGCGCTCGGGGGTCGACGTGTTCGTTGGACACCACCCGCACGTTCCCCATGGCGTTGGTTGGGCCGGATCGAGACCCGTGTTCTACAGTCTTGGAAACCTCGTGTTCCCCATGCACAGCGATCACACTTGGACCGGAACGAGCTTCCTTGCCAGGCTCAGCTTCGATAAGCAGCCAGGCGAGAAGCCGCGCCTGACCAAGACCGAAGCGTGCCCCTACTTCATCTTGGGACACGCGCCCAAGCCCTTCGAGGACAAGGCGGCGCCCGCGCGCCATGCCCAGTTTCGTCAGCATCTGGAGCTGATTTCCAAGTCTGTTGGCGGAACCCAGCTCGGCGAAGTCTCGCCCGATGGGTGCTATCCGTTGAATCCGCCCGGAAAACCGGGAGTGGGCGCTCCCCTCGTCGTGGGCCAGGCGCACCCCGTTTCGACCAGTCGAGGAACTCCATGATCCGCCCTTCGTTTTCGTGCGCCTGTGTTGCCTTGTCTCTGCTCTCTCTCGTTGGATGCAAGCGAGGGGGGGAGGAGAAGCTCCAAGAGAAAGCCAGCGCCAACACCGCGACTGAAAAGTCCGCGCCCCAGCAGCAAGCTGCGGAGTCAGCGGACCCCGGTGTACAGCCCGCGAGCCACACCGAAGCACTCGCCGGCTCAGACCCGAAGGCGCAGTGCAGCCCTGGTTGCAGCAGCCTCGAACGCTGCGTGAACGACGACAAGGGCGCCAGCAAGTGCGAGCCAGCGTGCCCAGAAGGCACTGTCTTCATCCCGCCCACCGGCCCCAAGGGCTTCGAAATGGGCCACGGCGCTCCGGGCAGCGACGATCAGAAGCACACGGTGATCCTGACGAAGCCCTTCTGCATGGACGCCACCGAGGTCACCGTGGCCGCGTACAAGAAGTGCGTCGAAGGCGGCAAGTGCAGCGTCCCCCAGCTGCGAGACATCAACGCGAACTATCGCTCGGAGTACGACCGCGCCAATCACCCGGTGAACATGGTCAACTACAAACAGGCGAAGGCCTACTGTGAAGCCCAGGGGCAGAGCCTGCCAACCGAAGCACAGTGGGAGTACGTGGCGAGCCATGGCGAGGGACGCCTGTATCCATGGGGCAATAGTCCCGACCCGACCTGTGAGAACGGCTACGCGGACTTCACGCCGGGAGGATCACCACACTCCGACCCGGCGGGTGATGTGGGTTGCCACGGCGGCGGCTCCAGCGAGGTGAAGGCACACCCGAACGGCAAGGCCAGCTACCCAGACGGTGACATCTACGACCTGGGTGGGAACGTCTGGGAGTGGACCCGAGACTGCTATGTGCCATATCCGCGCGGCACCGTTACGGACCCTGCGCCGGAGGCACACCCGAACCTCAAGGGCAGCTGCTATGTCTACTCCCTGCGCGGTGGCGGCTGGAACCGTAGCCGCTTCTCCATGCACACCTTCAGTCGCGCGGCGAGCAAGTGGACGTACCGCGTGCCCGGCCTCGGCTTTCGCTGCGTGAAGAACGCCGACTGAAAGGCGCGCGATGAGTGACGAGCGCCTGCTGCTAGACGCGCTGGCGCAAACCGCGCTGATGCGAGGGCCATCCGCCGCCGACGCTGACTTCCTGCAGAAGACCGAGTGCTGGCGGCCTGAGCAGTTTCGACCTCACCAACTGAAGCGTCTGCAGCAGCTTCTGCGTGTCGCCTCGCGTGATGTGCCGTACTACCGCGAGCGCGCTGCGTTGTACGCGCACTTCGTGAACGGCGAACCCACGTCGGGAGCGTGGCAAGGCCTGCCGTTGATCAGCCGCGACCAAGTGCTGGCGCACACCGAGGCGCTGCACTCCGAGGCGCTTCCCAAGGACCACGAGGTGGTCCGTGAAGCGAACAGCTCTGGCTCGACTGGGCGCCACGTGAGTGTGTGGGTGAGCCGCACGAGCGCACGGGTCGTGGACGCCATCTCTGAGCGCGATCATCGCTGGCATCAGCGGGACACATCGCTCAGCGCCGCGGCCATTCGCGCGGTTCCTCGAGGAACAGCAATCGCGAAGGTGGGTAAACACAGCTGGGGGCGCGGCGGAGGGCGTCTCTCCGTCTTGGAGGTACACACCCCGGTGCGTGAGCAGCTCGAGTGGTTGCGAGAGCGAGAGCCGGCCTACATCGCGACCTATGCCTCCAACGCCCGTGCGCTGCTGGAGTCTGCTCGTGACCTCGGCGTACGCTGGGAAGGGCTACGCGAAATGGGCACCTTCGGCGAGGTGGTAGATGACACCCTGCGCGAACTGGCGCGAGCTGTGTGGCAGGTCCCACTCATCGACGCTTACTCCTGCGTCGAGCTCGGGCACCTGGCGCTGCAGTGTCCGACGCGCGCGCACTATCACGTGCAGAGTGAAAACGTGCTCCTCGAGGTGCTAAAGCCTGACGGAAGCCCAGCAGAGCCGGGCGAGCTTGGGCGCGTCGTGGTGTCCACGCTGCACAACTTCGCGATGCCGCTAATTCGCTATGAATTGGGCGATTTCGCGATCGCTGGTGCGGCCTGCGACTGCGGTAAGGGCCTGCCGGTGCTCGAGAGCATCGTCGGCCGGGTGCGGAACCTGATGCGTGTACGCACGGAGGACGGCGAGGATCAGCTATGGCCGCGCTATGCCTCGAACGTGCTTGGGAAGTACTTTGCCGTGCGGCAATTTAGGCTGGTGCAGCAGAGCTATGAGGACTTCGAGCTGGAGCTGGTCAGCGAGCCGCTCGGTGATGCCGAGCTAGCAGACCTGCGCCGCATGGTCTTGCAGCAGCTCACGCGCAACGTACCTCACCCCCTGAAGCTCGAAGTGCGCTATGTCAGCGAGATCCCGCGTGGGCCGGGGGGCAAGTTCGAAGACTTCGTCTGCCGGTTTCGTGAGGATTAGAACCCGCCTTCGCAGTGGATATTGATGATGCTGCCAGCGTCGGGGTCGAGTTCTTGAAAGTAGCCGTAGTAGATCGTGGTTTGGCTGCCGCACGCATCCGTGAGCATCACGCGCGGGTTCGCGAAGCCCATCACCTCGGGTGGTATCACCGCGCTCAAGTCGGCGGTGAGCGTGTCCTTGTCGACGACGAAGCTGCCCGTGGCGGTCCCGCTTATCCACCCAGCATCGGGATCGAGGTACTCCCAGTAGAACTGGAAGGTCGCCGTGACGACCTCCACCGTGCCCGGCTTGATGTTGATGGTCCAGATGCGCGTTCCAACGTCAAACGTCGAGCCGCCGCCCTCGAACTCGGTGCAGTCGTTGATCGTGGGTGAGGGACAGTCGCGACACTGATAGGCGTCCCAATCGCGCCACTGAGGCGTGGGCGCGCTGCCTCCGCTGCCCCCGGTCGTGCTACCAGCGCCGCCGGCCGTTCCGCTGCTGCCGCCAGTTGCGCTGCCCGCGCTACCGCTGGTGCCGCCCGTCGCGCTGCCTGCGACACCGGCATCCGCGTTGACTCCGCCGCCGACCCCCATACCTGCGATGCCAATGGTGGTGAGCCCGCCGGTACCACCGGACCCTTGCCCCGCGGCACCGCTCGGGTTGCAGATCAGCGGAGCCAGGCCGCCCGTTCCGCCGGTCCCGCCGCCAGTCCCGCCCGCACCGCCACTACCGGCCGCGCCACCGCTCGTGCCGCCCGTTCCAGCACTGGCGTCCATACCTGCGGTGCCGCCTGCGCCGCCCGCGCCGGTTCCACCCATGCCGCCCGCCCCGCTCAGTCCGCCTGTCGCGCCGGTCCCTGCGGTGCTGCTACCAGCGCTGCCGCCATCCCCCGCCAGGGAGCCATCAGCGCCCGCGTCGGGGTTGCCCTTGGCGTTCTTCTTGGTGTCCTCGTCGGAGCAGGCGCTTGCTGCGGCGACGCCGATCAGCACGCTGGTGACGGTGATCGATCCGCGCATCCTTCAAGTGTAACCGGCCAGCTGGCCAGGCGCCAAGCGGTGCTCGAGTTATTGCTCGCAGTGGATGTTCAGCACCGTTCCACCGTCGGCATCCGGCTCGTTGATCACGCCGTAGTTGACGTAGGTGGTGGTACCGCAGGCGTCGGTTACCGTGATGTTCACACTATATAGGCTCATGACCTCTGGGGGCAGCGTACCCGAGAGGTCGGCAGTCAGCGTGTCCTTGTCGACGGTGAAGCTGCCACTGGTCGTCCCGTACTGGTAGCCGCCGTCCCCGTCGACGTAGCCCCAGTCGAGCGAGTAGGTCGCTGTCACCACTTCGAGCACACCCGGGCGCACGGTCAGCGTGAAGACTCGGGTGCCGAGGTCGAAGGTCGAACTCCCCGCCAGATCGAAATCCGCGCAGTTATTCACGGTCGGCGCGGGGCAGTCTCGGCACTGCCAGGCGTTCCAATCGCGCCATTGGCCTACGGGGCCCGCGCCTGCTGTTCCACCGGCGCCTGCTGTGCCACCGGTGCTCGCGCCGCCAACACCCGGTGCGCCCGCTGTCGACGCGTCGGGTAGGCCACCGCCGGTGCCTTGCCCTGCGGAACCGCTGCTGCCTCCGGTCGCGCCTGCATCCAGCGTGTTGCAGATCAGCATCATGCCGCCCACACCACCGGAACCACCAGCTCCGCCGCTTCCGGCAGCTCCGCCGGTTCCGGCACTCGCGTCCATTCCCGCGGTGCCACCGGAGCCGCCAGCCCCGGTTCCACCCATGCCCCCTGCACCGCCTGAGGCGCCGGTTCCTGCGGTGCTGCTACCGGCGCTTCCGCCGTCACCCGCCAGGGAGCCGTCAGCGCCCGCGTCGGGATTGCCCTTGGCGTTCTTCTTGGTGTCCTCGTCGGAGCAGGCGCTCGCCGCAGCGACGCCGATCAGCACGCTGGCTACCGTGATCTTACCGCGCATCCGCGGAGCTTAGCTGGCTTCCGCAACGCGCGCGAGGTCTAGGTCAGGACGAGCAACGGACAGCGCTCCGCAAGCTCGTAGCCGCCAACATCTCGGAAACGTGAGGCCCAGCCAGCGTTGGTCGCGACCTCTACGAAGTCGTCGCGAGAGGGAAATGAGTAAGTTTCTCGGGAGTCTGCGTACACGTCGATGGTTTGGATGTCCTCGAGGGACCAACCCGTGCGCTCTGCAAGCGCAGCGCGATCGGGGAATGTGCGATGGAACTTCCCCCACAGCGCCGCGACCTGCAGCGTGGAACCACGTTCGTTGCACAGGGCCATCGCGAGGCGCCACTTGAAGCCGTGAAAGCTCGCAGAGAGTTCTGGCGTGTCGCAAACCTGCTCTGGTGTCTCGGCGTTCGGGGTGACCGCGTTCATCGCCCCATCTATTTCCGCGGGGCTACGAACAAAGCAACGCAACACGACCCCGCCGTGCTTCGGGATCAGCTCCCGCAGGCGCTTCAGCACCTGGATCTGGGGGTGAGGGGAGGCCATTACATTGAGCGAGCCGTCGCCCACCGCGCACCCAAGTGGACCGATGCTAGGATCCAGCTCCGTCCAGTCGGCTCGCACTGCGCGTCGCTCGGCGTCATTGCCAATCCACAGCGCGTCGATCATTGCGTGGTTGCGATCGACCGCGACGAGCGGTGTGTGGATCGTTGCGAGCTCAGGGGTGACCCCGAGGAGCAAGCAGGCACGCTCGGGCTCGCGCGCCGCGGGAAACGCAGCCAGCTCTTCGCTCAGCGCCGCGACGACTTCCGGGGCAGGCCGAAGCGGCGGTCGCAGCCGCGACCACCGCGCGTGATAGGCCTCCCAGTGGCTGGTCATCAGCGAGGGTGCATCAGCGGGCGACCGACGCCGCGATAGCTGAAGCCCGCGTCCGTGAGGGTCTCGGGCACCATGCAGTTACGGCCATCGAAGACGAGGCGGCCGCGCATGGCTTGGGCGAGGCGCTCTGGATCCGGAGAGCGGAACTGGTTCCACTCCGTTGCGACGACCAGCGCGTCCGCGCCTACTGCCGCCTCATACATGTCGCCGAATAGGTCGATGCCTGCGCCGACGTTGCGGTACTTCAGCCCGTCCTGTGCGGTCTCCAGTGCTTGGGGATCCGTCGCGCGGATCGTTGCGCCCTTGGCCAGCAGTTGCTCTACCAGATCGAGCGCAGGCGCTTCGCGCACGTCGTCGGTCTTCGGCTTGAAGGACAGCCCCCACAGCGCGATCACCTTGTCCTTGAGGTCGCCTAGCGCGCCCTCCAGGTTCTTGACCATGTCTCGCACGGGCTCGCGGTTGGCGTTGATGGCGGCGGCGACAACGCCCATCTCTACGCCAAACTCTTGACCGGTTTGCACCAGCGCACGCGTATCCTTGGGGAAGCAGCTGCCCCCGAAGCCCAGCCCCGGGTAGAGGAAAGGGAAGCCGATTCGCCGATCGGAACCCACGGCAATACGTACGTCCTCCACGTCGCCCCCTGCGGCATCGCACAAACGCGCGACCTCGTTCATGAAGCTGATCTTCGTGGCCAGCATCGCGTTGGACGCGTACTTCACGATCTCCGCGCTCTCGGGGCTCATGCGCTGGAGGCGGTCGCGCTGGCGATTGAAGGGTGCGTAGAGCCGCCGCAGCGTCTCGAAGGCCATGTCGTCGTCAGTTCCGACCACGATGCGGTCCGGCTTGGCGAAGTCGCTAATCGCGTCGCCTTCCTTAAGAAACTCAGGGTTGCTCACGACAGCGATGGGGTGCTTGGCGAATTTCTCCACCACCGCGCGTACCTTCGCGTTGGTTCCGACAGGCACGGTGCTCTTCAAGACCAGCACGGTGCGGTGCTTGGCGAAGCGTGCAACATCCTCTGCGACCTTGAGCACGTAGCTCAGATCCGCTGAGCCGTCCTCGTTGGGCGGAGTGCCAACGGCGATGAAGACCGCCTGGCGTCCGGCGATCGACTCCTCGAGGTTCGAGCTAAAGCTCAGCCGGTCCGGCCAGTTGCGTTGAACCATCGCGGACAGGCCAGGCTCGAAGAAGGGCACCTCGCCGCGGCGCAGCTTCTCCAGCTTGGCCTCGTCGACGTCGACACACACCACCTCGGTCCCGGAATCGGCGAAACACGCTCCAGCAACCAGCCCTACGTAGCCCGACCCAACGACTGCGATTTTCACGGGCGGGTAATAACACATTCCGCGGCCCCGGCACCGGTTGCGAGCTTTTGGGCCGGGGGGGGCGGGGACGTCAGGACGCAGGGCGCCGCAAACGCGAAAGCCCCGCGTTTTTGCCCGGCGCAGACGCCGAGCCCCGGTGCCGCGGTCTGCGTCGCGCTCGCGGTCTGCGGCGCGCCCGCGGTCTGCGGCGCGCCCGCGGTCTGCGGCGCGCCCGCGGTCTCGCGCTATCCGCTGAGTTGCCTTCCAGTGAAGGCTGCTCACCTATCCGGGGTCGCGAACACCCTACCGGACGACGCTGGTCCAGATCATGAACTCATCGACCAGACCGGAAGCTGTCTCGCTGTCCAGGTTGTCCCAGGCGCCGATGAAGAAGCGTGCGTCTTCACTTTCTGCGGGGAAATTTAGCGCGCCGAAGCTGGTCTTGCCGTAGGTTGCTTCGACTCCGTCGAAGTAGATGTGGACGTTTTGTGCGGTGCCGCTGGCAACACGGAAGTCCCAGGTGATCTCGATGTGTACCCAGTCGCCTTGCTTCCAGCCGTAGTTCGCAGCGGACACGGTGGTTTCCTTCAGGATCGCCGGGCCGACGCCTTGCTGTATTGCCAGCACCTGGAATTCATTGGAGTTGGAACCCGAGGCCTTGCGAATTCGAATGCCGCCGGTGCTGTTCCAGCGCGCCTCGCCGTTCGACGCGAACAGGTGGTGATTCTTGTTGTCCGCGTGGTCGTAGCTCGGCTGGTACCAGAAGGAGATGGTGCCCTGCTGGTACTCGAAGTTCTGATATCCGTCCTTGATTTGACGATACGCGACGTAGCGGTCGCTGCCATCGATCCTGATGGCCGTCTGACACTGTGCCGTGCGGAAGCCATCGCCGGAGTAGTTTGCTCCGACAGCGTTCCCGTAGACCGGGTTCAAGATCGCGCTGTCGTCGTCCAGTGTGGTGTAGAGCGCCGGGTGCTCCATACCTGAAGGTGGCCCACACACCACGCCTCCGGTGCCTCCGGTGCCGCCCGCTGTGCTGCCGCCGGTGCCGGAGCCGCCGGTCGCACCGCCGCTCCCTCCGGCAGCGCCCGCGCTGCCTCCAGTGCTCGAGCCGCCGCCGGCGGTCCCGCCGGTCGCGCTGCCGCCGGTCGCGCTGCCGCCGGTCGCGCTGCCGCCGCTTCCTCCCGCAGCGCCCGCATTGCCCCCAGAGCCTGCGCTGCCACCGCTGGTGTTCCCGCCGCCGCCGGCATTCCCTGCGGAACTTCCGGCGTTCCCGTTGCCAGCGTCGCCACCGCTGGCCCCAGAGCCTGCGCTGCCACCGCTGCTGTCGCCACCGGCGCTGGAGCCGCCGCTGATTTGGCCTCCAGCGCTCGACCCGCCACTATTCGAGGAGCCGCCAGCGCTGGAGCCGCCGCTGCTGCTGCCGCCCGTGTCCGGCCCAAACAGGTCAGTCTCACCGTTTTCGCTACAACCCAGGAGCAGCGTCACCGCTGCCAATCCAATGCTCCAACGCCGCATCACGCCTCCAAAGCCAAGCTCGGCCAACTTGCTATGCAAGCTCGGTTCCGTACCAGGCGCCAGCTTCTTTTGAGCCGTTTGTCCTCGCTGCCTCGCTTCAGGCGGATTCGGTCAAGCGGCCGTATGGGCTGAGTGTGACCGCAGCGCGTAGCGCGGGGTGCAACTTTTTGCGGACCTGCGGGTGCTCTTCGGAGACGTCGTGCCTGGCGCTACCACGCCCCGCAGGCGTATCCACAGGCGCCGGGGTTAGCCGGATCCGTGCCGAAAACGCAGATCACCAGGTTGTAGTAGGCGTCGTATCCGTCAGGAAAGCGGTCAATGCATGCGTTGTAGCAGCTGTCATCGGTGCACGCGTTGAAGCAGTCGATCAAGTCGATGCAAGACACGTTGGATACGCAGTCATTCACTGGAAACTCGCAACAGCCTCCGGGATCGAAGCTCACGGTCTGACACTCATCACAGGTTTGACTCGGGCCGCCGTCGTTGCAGCCACCACCAAAGCCGCCTGCGCCTCCGAATCCGCTTCCGGCGTCTCCCCCAAAACCGCCTTCGCCGCCCTGGCTCCCACCGAATCCGCCGTCACCGCCGAATCCGCCGTCGGGGGAGCCGGCGCTGCCGCCCACGCTGACGCTGCCGCCTTGAGCGCTGCCGCCTTGAGCGCTGCCG